>CAITFY010000001.1 GCA_903891755.1 uncultured Actinomycetes bacterium
AAGGGAGTTCCATCTGAGAGACGTGGTGGAGTTTCTACAACATCGGGCTTTCCACATGGACAGCGATGTGCAATCGCATGTACATCGCGCGGAGTGCGTCCAAGCTGCAAAGCAATAGCCGCAAGATCATCAGGCGTTGGTTTATCACTCATCAATTCTGTCAATTCTGTCCAGTCGAGGTAATGGTGGTAACTAGTCGGGAGTACCACGGTGTTCCGCCCGGTGCCACACCTTCAATCGGGGCAACCGGAACTGTCTTCGCAGCAGTTTGTGATGTATTTGTTAAAACAACATATTCACGCTCGCCTGGATATACATAGTGCAGGCGAATCCTTGCTTGCGATGCGACGTAATGCGGGTCTGACCATTGGGTCAACTCCTTCTCCGCCTCCAGCAATGTTGCTTGCGATGCCGCCAATTGGGCCTTGTAGGCGTCAATCTGGGCGCGCTGGGCAAAGAAACTATGCAGCGGCGGTGCGAGAGTAATTGCTAGAACTAAGAGCACCGTGGCGAAGGCTAAGCTCCGCCCCGAGATACTTTTTAACATGATTAATCTTTACAGATTAGCCATTGAAACGTGGGAATGCCCCGCGTCCTGCATAGAGAGCTGACTCATCAAGCTCTTCTTCAATGCGTAGGAGTTGGTTGTACTTAGCTACACGCTCGGTACGAGCAGGTGCACCTGTCTTAATCTGGCCGCACTCTAGTGCCACAGCCAAGTCAGCAATGGTGGTGTCTTCGGTCTCACCTGAACGGTGGGACATCATGCTGCGGTACGAATTGCGATGAGCAAGTGAGACTGCATCGATGGTCTCGGTCAAGGTACCGATCTGGTTCACCTTAACAAGAAGGGCATTTGCCGCGTTCTCCTTGATTCCGCGAGCTAAGCGCTCTGGATTTGTTACAAAGAGATCATCTCCGACAATCTGAATCTTTGAACCAAGCTCGGCGGTCATCTTCGACCAGCCAGCCCAATCATCTTCATCAAGAGGGTCTTCGATGGACACAATTGGATAAGAGCTAACGAGATCAGCGTAGTAAGCGATCATTTCATCGCTGGTCTTCTGCTTACCTTCAAATGAATATGTTCCATCTTTGAAGAACTCAGTTGCAGCAACATCCATCGCAAGAGCAATATCTTGCCCTGGCTTAAATCCAGCAGCTTCGATTGCCTCAAGAATCAAATCAAGTGCAGCGCGGTTGCTATCAAGGTTTGGAGCGAATCCACCTTCATCGCCCACGCTGGTTACAAGTCCACGCTTCTTAAGTACAGCCTTGAGTGCGTGATAAATCTCAGCGCCCCAACGTAGGGACTCCTTAAAGGACTCTGCGCCAATCGGAGCAACCATGAACTCTTGAACATCAACGTTTGTGTCAGCATGCGCTCCACCATTGAGGATATTCATCATAGGAACTGGGAGGGTGTGTGCTGTTGGGCCACCGATGTAGCGGAAGAATGAGAGGTCAGCGCTCTCAGCAGCCGCGCGAGCAGTTGCAAGTGAAACACCAAGGATGGCATTTGCACCTAGGCGGGACTTGTTCTTTGTTCCATCAAGAGCCAACATCTCCGCGTCAACGAGGCGTTGATCTTGTGCGTCGTAACCGATAACAGCCGGTGCAATCTCATCGATAACGAAGTTAACTGCGGTCTCAACACCCTTGCCGCCGTAGCGCTTTCCGCCATCGCGAAGTTCAGCAGCCTCAAAAGCTCCTGTTGATGCTCCACTTGGAACTGCGGCTCTAGCGCTGGTTCCATCTTCAAGCAGTACTTCTACTTCGACTGTTGGATTTCCGCGAGAATCAAGAATTTCGCGAGCGTGTACTGCATCAATGAGTGCCACAGATATCTCCTTATGGTTCCTTAGTTAATTAGTTCTATTCGCTAATTCTAGTATTTTATAGAGTCGAATCCGTAGCGCCGGTCTCCGCCTCATGGGCATGGATGGCATCGATGTACCGCTTGGTAGCACTCCGAAGTGCTACTTCAGCATCTATACCCAATTTTTGAGCCTGATCAAGGATTCCCAAGAGAATCTCTCCCAATTGGCTCTCATCAGTATCACCTGAAATTGTGACGGGATGGGCAACGGGAAGTGAATATCCATATTTATCTGCCCGATAGATCACCTTTGCGGCCAGCGCCATAGCTGGTTGGGCCATGGGTACGCCATCAGTCGCGGAAGTTCGACCCTTCTCCTCACGCTTCTGCTTCTCCCAATTCTCAAGGACATCATCAAATGTCACTTCAGAATCCGTGAAGACATGGGGGTGTCTGCGAATTAATTTATCTGCGATGCCCGCTGCGACATCTTCAAGGGTAAATGGATCCTCAAGATCTTCCTCAGCAATTGCGGAGTGGAAATAAACTTGCAACAAAACATCGCCAAGTTCTTCTCGCATCGAAACACGATCGCCTTCGATAACAGCTTCCGAGTATTCATACGACTCTTCAAGAAGGTACTTCAGTAGTGATTCGTGCGTCTGCTCTGCATCCCATGGACAACCTCCAGGAGAGCGCAAGCGATGCATGACCTCTTTAAGCCGAAGCAGTTCAGAGGTCATGAGCGGCAATTACCTACTTAGTGGCTGCTGGAGTTGGAGAAGTTGAGGTAACTGTTGCTGGTGGGACAACGCTGACCTGTGTTGAATCCCAAGTTCCGTACTTAGGATCAATCTTGACTCCCTCTTTGATGCCCATCTGGCGAACAAGGGCCTGTACCGCGGTGCCAGAGTCTGCTGTTGCAGTTCCTTGCTTCTCAACCATTGCGGTTAGCGCTTCAATAGAGAGAATTTCGCGGACATAACCTTCAAAATCCTTTGAGGCGATTCCTGCAGATACCTCTCCAGATTTAAGCTTCGCAGCACTTCCCTCTTGCTTCAGAATTGAAGCTGCACGCTCTTTAATTTGTGCATCTGTGACGGTCAACTTGTTGGCGGCCAAGGTGTGCGCGAGCAACGTTGAAACAACGTAATAGTTAAGTTCTTCAGAGTTGAGTGAATCTCCATAGGCCAAGGTCATACCCGTAGTGGAAACCGTCTTACGCTCCGCGATAACTGCCTTAACAGTGTCTTGAACTTGCTTGGCAGAAATCTTGGTCTTGCCGATTGTGGCAGCAGGCTTGCTGGAATCAAGTGCGATCCAGAGGCCAGCTCCTGCGGCGGCAACTACAAGTGCGCCTAGAACGGCAGTAAGAATCTTCTTCACGTGGGGCTCCCTAGAGATTTAGCAGGACTTCCTTAGTCCAGGACAGGGTTGAAGTATCGCCTACCGACCCATTCTCAAGCCAATTCGGGGCGGCGTTACGGGCGATCAGAACGCTCTTCGTTGCCTCTTTAATCAAGGTGCCCGGGTAGAGGCGCGTGAGGCGCAGTTGAGCCGATTCTGGGAGGGTTAGAGGGGCAACCTTTAAGAATTTACCCTGCCAGACCACCTCAGTGAGCTCTCTTGACTTGGCCAAGGTGCGGATGCGAGCCACCTCGATCAAACTCTGGGCGGGCTCAGGAAGTTCTCCGAATCGATCCACTAGCTCCTCGACAATTGAATCTAGCCCTGAATCATCACTGCAATCGGCCATTCGGCGGTAGAGGTCAAGCCGTAACCGCTCTGAAGGCACATACTCCACTGGCAGATGCGCAGTGATGGGCAGCTCTACCTTGCACTCCTTGATTCGTGGATTTACATCAACGTAACCAACCTTGAAATCCTCAACGGCCTCACCCACCATCCGCATATAAAGATCGAAGCCAACTTCTGCAATATGGCCAGACTGTTCTCCGCCCAACATATTTCCTGCGCCGCGAATCTCAAGATCTTTAAGTGCAACCTGCATTCCAGATCCGAGATCGGTATTGGTTGCAATCGTAGTTAAACGATCATGGGCTACTTCGGTGAGCGGCTTATCTGGAGAGTAAAGGAAGTAGGAGTATGCGCGCTCGCGTCCTCGGCCAACTCGCCCACGTAGTTGGTGAAGTTGAGAGAGCCCGAAAGCATCTGCGCGATCGACAATCAAGGTATTTGCATTTGGAATATCGATACCGCTCTCAATGATCGTGGTGCATACGAGAATATCGAAATCACGTTGCCAGAATCCGAGGATGACCTCTTCAAGTTCGCGCTCACTCATCTGTCCGTGAGCAATGCGAACGCGAGCTTCTGGCACTAACTCCTTCAAGCGAAGCGCCACGCGGTCGATACTTTCGACTCGGTTATGCAGAAAGAAGATCTGACCATCGCGAAGCAATTCACGGTGAATCGCCGCAGTCACCTGACGCTCGTCGTAAGGGCCAACATAAGTTAGAACGGGGTGGCGCTCTTCGGGAGGAGTGGTGATATTAGACATCTCGCGAATTCCCGTGATTGCCATCTCAAGAGTTCTAGGAATTGGGGTAGCTGAC
>CAITFY010000002.1 GCA_903891755.1 uncultured Actinomycetes bacterium
CTCTCTCCCAAGATCAGCGCAACCGTTGGCTTCTACCCTGGCTCTTCCTGGGAGCGTCACGCGCCTCGTTGGAGAAATTATCAAGGAAAGTCTGCGCTTATCCATTGCGCTGAAGGCGATGGAACCTCGGCCGCAGCGGGGATCCAGGAAGCGATTGCCGAGATTACTTCAGCGGGAGGATCGGTCGTGGCATACGACTATCCAGGAACTCAACATGCCTTCTTCAATAATGATCGCCCTGAAGTTTTTGATGCGCTTGCAGCAGGATTGGCTTGGGAGCGCACATTGGAATTTTTCTTCAACGCTCTTAAGTAGCCACTAGGTTCTGCTCATGACTAGTTATGCAGTGGTGGGCGGTGGATGGCGCGCTGAGTTCTATATCCGCTTGGGCCTCTTGGCTCCGGAGAGATTTGAATTTATCGGTGCCGTTGTAAGAAATGCAGAGCGCACCCAGACCCTGCATGAAGATTATGGAATCCCCACTTTTGAAAGTTTAAGTAGGCTCTTAAAATTCAAGCGTCCTGATTTCGTAGTCGTGGCAGTTTCTTGGGATTCAAATCCAGAGGTGGTTGAAGAACTAGTGAAAGCCGGAGTTCCGGTCTTGTGCGAAACTCCTCCTGCCCCAACCGATCTTGCGCTCAGAGAGATGTGGAACGCAGTCGGGGAATCTGATTTAGTACATGTGGCAGAACAATATTTACGCTTACCTGGTCATGCCGCAAAGCTGGTTGCTATTAATGAGGGGTTAATCGGTACACCCACCTCCGTCGAAATATCATCTACACACGGTTATCACGCCGTATCCATGATGCGAGGATTCCTACAGGCAGGTTTTGAACCTTGCCAAATTCGTGCGAACGAATTTGATGCGCCATTAGTTGATCCACTTTCGCGTGAAGGTTGGAGCGAAAACCTAGAGGCACAAATGCGGGGTACAACCATCTCAACAATTGACTTTGGGAATGGAAAATCTGGTCTCTACAATTTTGTGGATAATCAGTGGCACAATCAATTACGGCATCGGCGCTTAGTCATTCGCGGCAGTAAAGGTGAAATAGTTGATGACAAGATCATTTCACTCGGCGATGGACCAAGTATTGTGAAATCTAGTTTCGAGAGGTATCAATTGGGTTATGACCTAAATCTTGATGGATTTGATACTGAGCATATTTCATTAAATGGCAAGGTCATTTATCGCAATCCTTTCGTGGGGCTTCGATTCATGGATGAAGAGATTGCTATATCAACGCTATTGACCGAGATGGCTCTCTGGGTTTCGGGAAGCGGCGATGGCCCCTATCCACTGCGTGAGGCTTGCCAGGATCAACTCATCTCACTTGCAATTGCAGAATCTCTTGAATTAGGAACCACTGTCCAAACTCAACGTGAACTCTGGGCTAAGTAACGACTTGAGTCTCTAGGACACTTACGCTCCCAGAATTTCGTAAGGAAGATGGTCTATCCTTAAATTATGAACATGAATGAGCCAATGAAGAGCAATCGTCCTCCAATCAAATTTTACGGATTAATTATCTCCGCCCTAATTTTGGCGCTAGGAACGGGTTACGGCTTGAGTCTTGTGGGACAAGGTTTGGCTGCTCGCGCTGGAAATTCAGTCACCGTTACTGGGCAAGCGCGCACGAGTGCCATTGCGGATAATTCAGTGTGGACACTTAATGCTCAAGAGAGTTCCCAAAGTGCTGCCTCTGCCGTCACAAAGGTTGAGAAGAGCGTTGCAGCATTAACTAAGTATTTAGTATCTGGTGGCATTCCTGCAGCAGGCATTCAATCAGGTGGTGTCAATACAAATGCAATTTATGAATATGTAAATGGAAACCAGACTGGTCGCGTACTTTCATATCAGGCAAACCAGAGCGTGACGGTTCGCTCTAAAGATGTAAATCTCGTTAATTCATTGAGCAATGGGATCGGTACTTTGCTGCAGACCGGTGTAAACATCAACAACTATGGTCCTCAGTTCTATGTCTCGAATCTCTCAGATCTTCGTCCAAAATTGTTAGCTGAGGCGATGGTTGATGCGAAGGCCCGTGGAATTTCGATGACAAAGGCTGTCGGATCAAAGCTTGGCGCTGTCGTTGCGGTATCGAGTGGTCCAGTGCAAGTTACCTCACCTGATTCAGTTGATGCATCAGCTGGTGGCATGTATGACACCTCAACAATTCCAAAGACTGTGACGGTTACAGTTTCAGTCAGCTTCAAAGTTAATTAATTAGCTAGAGCTGACATTTCCCCGCGGGGTTAATCTCAGATTAGGCATGGCTGGAGCAGGTATCCGGCCATGCACCTGATCTTCAAATGCGGGAAACCTATTTGATTGACTCTCCCAATCAAGGCGCATCTCCTCAATCTCTTCGTGTGTGCGACCAATGAAGTTCCACCACATCATTATCTCCTCGCCAAATGGAACTCCGCCTAGCAATACGACCTTTGCCCCGCCCGTAGATTCAATCTTGAACTCTTCACTTCCAAGAAATTGGTAGTAAAGATATTCAACCGGGACTTGTTCATCATTAACCCTTAAATCTCCAGCGACCACCAGGAGCCCATATTCATAACTCTCATTGATGGGTAATTGAGTCATAGTTCCCGCAGGTACATCGATTTCAGCTCCAACCATCTCTGAAAAGGTTCGTGCGGGAGAGGTATGTCCAAATAGTTCGCCCACAAAGAGGCGAATATCTAACTGATCCTTCTTAAAAACTGGCAGGTCGTTGTAGTGATCGAAATACGCTGCGCCATCCCGCGCACTTTCCGGTAACACAGTCCAGAGTTGAACACCATGCATAAGCCCGGCGGTGGTTGAAGATAATTCTGAATGGGCAATTCCATGACCGGCAGTCATTAAGTTCAATTCTCCGGGATGGATTATCTGAATACTTCCCAATGAATCGCGGTGCTCAACTTCACCCGCAAACAACCAACTCACTGTCTGTAAACCAACATGTGGATGCGCGACGACGCTCATGGCGTTCTCTTGTTCGGTAGGGCCAAAGTGATCAATGAAGCACCACGCTCCAATCGTTCGGATATAACGATGTGGGAGAGTTCGTTGAATATCTATGCCCGTTCGGGTCGTCAATTTAACGGTACGGGGCGCAATAATCATGAGGTCGGCGAGTAGGTCGTGGCCTTATAGATGGTTTCGTATAGAGCGGAGATGTTCTTGCCGTCGCTGGTCTTAGGGTCAAAAATCGAATCACTTGGACCGGCGACGCTTAGAACTTCTCCATTGCGTCGGGTTACCTCTTGGCCGTAAGCCGGTGGTTGATTTGGATTCTTTAGGCGATCGAAGATTTTTGCCGGAAAGAGGTAGACCGACATGAAAATTACCTTGGATCCACTTGCAGGTGTGTAATAGAGAAGCACTTGTGCTTGCGCGCCATCTTTAGTGGCTGACTTAGCAAAATCATTCTTAGGAATCTCTACGGTCAGATGGGTTACAAGAGCAGCGTCAACTTTCATCACATAAGGCACAGGTGAGAGTGGCAAGCTAAATACGGGTTTACTGGAGGCGCAACCTGTAAGCGCCAAAGTGCTTGCAAGAACAACTATGAACAAACGTTTCATTTCTTAAGCCTCCACACTCACTGGTTTAGCTCCTGTCGCTTGAACAAGTTCAGCATAGCTCGTCGGGAAGACCGCGTGCGGATGACCGGCAGCAGCCCAGACCACATCAAATGCGTCCAGGGCTACATCTATCAGGACTACAGGTTCTGGATTCGGAAGAGTGCCATCATGCTGCCAACCAAAGGGGCTTACGCCACCGATACTTATCCCCGAAGCAGATTTTACGAAATTGGCATCGGCTCGGTGCAGTTTTTCGACACCAAGAAACTTAGCCACTAGCTCCGTATCAACGCGGTGGGCTCCGGATGTGATCACCAACAACGGTCTGCCATCTGGCAACTTGAATACGATGGATGAAGCAATTTGTCCAACTTCAATACCAAGGGCAGCAGCAGCTTCAGCAGCTGATCGAGCGCTATCACTAAGAACTGTTACCTCTCCAGACACATTGTGTTCACGAAGTTGTGCAGTTATTCGTTTCACGGACGCATTATTTAGAACATCTTCCATACGCGCAGTTTAATTCTAAAGTCCACCATTCAAGCAAGGTTTGGTCTCGGTTCATCTGCTTTTTGTCCTATCTATGCATTCCCTGAGTTGTCTAGGGTCATGACCAAGTTCATACATGCATTTCGTTCCACCACCAGCGCCTCGAGCAAAAGTTCGCGCGTCATTGTTTCTGCTGCAATCGCCGCAACCTTTATTCTTGCAGCTACATCGTT
Source organism: uncultured Actinomycetes bacterium (assembly GCA_903891755.1). Taxonomy (GTDB): domain Bacteria; phylum Actinomycetota; class Actinomycetes; order Nanopelagicales; family Nanopelagicaceae; genus PALSA-747. The sequence continues at coordinate 4,311 of CAITFY010000002.1, forward strand.
GACTCCCTCTGCTACCGCTTCTACAAAGGTATCAACTGAGTCCACTCAACTCCCTAAGATCAAACATATCTGGTACATCATCATGGAGAATAAGTCTTACGATGCAACCTTCACCGGTTTAAATAACAACACATATCTCTGGAAGACTCTGCCATCTGAAGGTACATTGCTTACTAATTACTACGGAACAGGTCACTTCAGTCAGGACAATTACACAGCCCTAGTTTCCGGACAATCACCACTTTATGATCATCAGATTGATAGCCCAACTTATAAAGATGCTGCAGGTACTGTAATTACCGACAAATCAGATCCAAACTATGGTCAATTTAAGGCTGCTGGGGATCCCTATACCCTGCAAGGCTCGGTCTATCCATCAAGCGTTCAAACCATCTTCAACCAACTTACAGCTGCAAATGTGAGCTGGAAGGGTTACGCACAAGATCTTGGATATGCTGACGCGACAGGTGCTGCACACTCTGTAACTGCTTGCGGCGCTCCAGGAACTGATCCAACTAACACTCCAGTTGCAAACCCGGGCGGAGCAAATGCAACGGATCAATATGTTGCAAAGCACTACCCACTTCCTTGGTTCCACTCCATTATTGATAACGCAGCAACAATGTGCGATTCAAAGCACTCTGCAAGTCTCTTCGATCCACAAAATGGTTTGTATGCAGATCTGAAGAGCGAAGCTACAACTCCAGCTTTCTCTTGGATTTCGCCAAATAACTGTTCCGACGCTCATGACGCTGTCTGTTATGGAAATAACTTGTCTGGCGGATGGTCAGATCCAAATACTCCAGTTCCTCCGCTTAACTACACGGGAGGTCTTTATGCTGGAGATCTCTTCTTGCAACACATCATTCCTGAAATCGAAGCATCACCTGCATTCAAAGACAATGGATTGATTATTGTCTCCTTCGATGAAGGTTTCCCTGCCTATACATTTACTGGAAACAGTTTCCAAAACTCTTCAACTCCAGTATCAGTTGCTGCCTCACTTGCAGCAGATTCAGCTGGACAGAACATCAACGGCAAAAATGTTAATACAGAGCCAACCGGCCCAAATGCAATCGTGAAGACGGATGCTGCTGGAAACCAGCTTTATCCAGGACCTGGCTTCAATGCATTTGTTGATCGAGACAAGAATCTACCTGGAATCATTATGGGTGGTGCTTCAGCAATTCCTGGTGCTCGAACTGATGCAGCGGCATCTGCAGATGGAAGTTCTTCTTACATCTCTGATAACTCAATTCAGGCATACGATGAAGGTCGTACTGTGACTGGAACAAATATTCCAGACGGTGCGAGTGTTGGAACTGTTTATGATCTTCCTACATGGGCGTCATTACCCAAGACAGGTACATCAACGTGCCCAACAGCTTGTGTTGTTACTGGTTCATTCCAACTTTTGGTCAATGGAAAGCCAACGGCTCCAACTGGTCCAGTGAGTGGAATTACTTTAGGTGCTCGTACAGCGTCCACGGACCCTATGTACGATGCGACCCACGCAACTCTTGGTGGCGGAGATGTTGGAATGGTGCTTATCTCTAAGTTCAATAAGCCCGGCTCCACAGTTTCTACCTTCTATAACCACTACAGCTTCCTGCGATCACTTGAAGATCTCTTTGCGGTCGCAAAGGCTTCTCCTGGCTTAGATGGCAAGGGTCACCTTGGCTTTGCCGCTCAAGCAGGTCTCAAGGCATTTGGAAGCGATGTCTTTAACAAAAAATAAAACCCTATGAAGAGAGTGGTTTTCCTCGCGATTGCGCTGGCTGGAGTAATTTCTCCAGTCGGCGCCTTCGCCATTTCTCCAACTCCTTCTCCTCATTCTCCGAGCATTCATCAAGTTATTCATGCATCGCAGAAACGACCACAAATGGCAATCCCTGGTGACACGGTTGAGGTAACTCTTAAAACAGGTGTGACTCAGATTGTTTTGGTGGGCCCAGTTATTCCGCAGATTTCAGCAGATGCTCTTCCGGGCTCCTTTACCTTTACCTTTCAACAAAAGAGCGGAAAGACGCTGGTCGATATCAGGGATTTCGGAATATTGGATGGCGCTGCTGCCTTGATTCGTCCAATCCATTTTGATGACGGAACTAAGTCTTTCTACCTGAAAGCGGGGGAGAGTCGTACCGTAAAGCTCACAACCTTTATGGCAGTTGGCACCGGAACTTTGAGGTGGGCGCCACTTAATCATTACGTCGCAGATTGGCAGTTTGTAGAAGAGACCGCATGATTTAGAATCAAGATATGTACATTCCGCCGATTAATCGTCTTGAGGATTGGGATGAGATCGAAAGATTCGTTGCCTCAATTCGTTCCGCAGATTTGGTGACCATAGATCCCTCAGGCCTTCCAATGGCCACACTCATGCCACTGGTTTGGAAAGGGTTAAATCCCGAGAGCGGTTCTTATGGAAAATTAGTAATGCATATGGCACGCGGAAACCAGCAGTGGAGAAATATTTCAGAAGGCACTCAAGGTTTAGCGATTGTCCATGGTGCTCAGGCTTACATCTCTCCTAGCAATTACAGCAATAAATTTACGGACCACAAAGTTGTGCCAACTTGGAACTATCAATCCGTGCACCTCAGCGGACGCGTAGAGATTTCAGAGGATGTAGAACTACTTCGCGAAATAGTCTCCGAACTCTCAAACCTTCACGAGTCCAACAGGTCTGAACCATGGGATGTTGCTGATTCAGATCCCCATTACTTCGAACTTCAACTTAAGGGAATCATTGCGGTGACCTTGCACATTGATAAGGTCGAGGCGAAGTACAAGCTAAGCCAAAATAAGAGCTACGAAGAGCGGCAGCGAATCGTTGAAGACCTCTATCAATCAGGAATTATTGGTGAAGAGGAAATCGCCTCAAAGATGCAGCAAGGTCTTGAAGGTTAGAGCTCAATAATATTTAGCGGCGGCAAGCCATCGGCTAACCGTTGCAATTGTGATTCGATAAAGCGTTTTCCACGCTTCTCAAAGGCCTGCGAATCACCACCCACATGCGGGGTAATTAAGACATTCTCTAGCTTCCAGAGCGGGTGATCTTGAGGCAGCGGCTCTGGGTCTGTGACATCAAGCGCTGCACTAATGCGACCAGTTGAAAGTTCGGCTACAAGTGCGTTGGTATCAACGACGCGTCCGCGCGCGACATTCACTAGTACAGCTCCATCTTTCATGAGGGAGAGGCGACGAGCATCAATCAGATGTTCGCTCTCAGAATTAAGCGGCAAGATTAAGAAAACAATGTCAAAAGTTGGCAGCAGATCATCGAGATTGCTCATGCGCTGTGAGCCGTTACTTCCACTTCTAGATAATGTTGTTATCTCAACCTCATAGGGAGTGAGGTATGAAACTAGCGTTTGCCCAATTGAACCCGCCCCAATAATTCCAATACGACTATCGTTAAGTGAGCCCATCCTTTCGTGGCTCCACTCTCCGATCTCTTGTTTCCTTAGGAAGTGAGGAAAACCGCGGCGCATCGCAATCGCCATTCCAACGGCAAGCTCTGCAGTAGATGCATTGTGTACGCCTTGGGCATTGCAAAGAATCATGCCCTCTCGAATATAAGGAACCGCCGCTTCATATCCGGCATTTGGTACTTGCAAGATTTCTAGCTTTGGCATCGCCTTCACGGGGTCGAGAGTTTCGGTACCGGTCATATAGGGCTGAACAAAGAAAGTTACTTCAGAGAGATCGGAGGTGAGCAGCGGAGCATTAGCGGGGGAGAGTCGAGTAAAGCCTTCCGGGACTATTAAGTCGTCCCATTGGCTCCAGACGATATGAGAATGAGGGCTCATCACTCTTCGCCGATATCTTCATTCCA
>CAITFY010000003.1 GCA_903891755.1 uncultured Actinomycetes bacterium
CAGGACCATTTAGAGCGTAGTCAGGAATTGCAGTGTCGTACTTGACTGTCATGCTCATGTTGTTGTTGCTAAGAGTTGGAGTACCAACGACGTGCTGATCGTAAACAGCGCCATAGAGACCAGAGTTGAACACTGGAGTGTCTTTGTTTGGATCGCCTAGTCCGGCAGCCTTGTTGTAATCAGCGCTTGTGATCACATGTGAAAGGAGAAGATCCGCCGCAGTGATTGGGGCGCCATCAGACCAGACGCGTCCTGGTGCGATGGTGTAGGTGACTTCGAAGTCACCTGTCTTGTTCTTTGAGATTCGGTAAGAACCAAGAGTTGGGTTGTTGACGATGTTGAGCTTGTCGTCGTAATGGAAGAGACCCATTCCGGTGAGATAAGCAACGTCGCCGTTAATGACGATGTTGGTATCTGGGGTGAGGTTGTTGATCGAGGTGAATGTGTTGGACTCGATGACAACGACCGTGCTACGTGCAGCGGCTTGTGCTGGAACAGCAACAAAACCGATTAACGCGACCGAAGCTGCGGATACCGCGGCGACGAGTGAGCGCGTCTTAAGGCGTGCTTTCATCTTTTCTCCTTTTTAGGTGAGCGGACCGATAGCGCCTAGAATTCACTAAGCGTTCACCAGCCTGCACGAGGGGTACCAAGTGGGGGTAATCTTGCCCTATTTGTCGGGTTCTTTTCAATAGAGTAGGGCCATGACCTACGGCACCTCACCCGGCGAGCGCTTTGCATTTACGCCAGGCACCCAGATTTCGGGCAAATTAGGTCGAACTGGGGTTATTTCGACCCCTCACGGCGAGATCCAGACCCCTGCTTTCATCCCCGTGGGTACCAAAGCCACAGTAAAGGGCGTTCTCCCCGAAAGCATGAAGGGTTTAGAGGCTCAAGCCCTCCTCTCTAATGCCTATCATCTCTATTTGCAGCCAGGACCAGCCATTGTTGATGAAGCTGGCGGCCTCGGCTCATTCATGAATTGGCCCGGCCCCACATTCACCGATAGCGGCGGATTTCAGGTTCTCTCCCTGGGCGTGGGCTTTAAAAAGGTAATCGCTATGGATACCGAGACTTTCCGCTCAGATGAGGTTATTGCTGATAATAAGGAACGCCTAGCTCATGTGGACGATGATGGGGTCACCTTCAAATCCCACCTTGATGGCTCAATGCACCGATTTACTCCCGAGGTATCGATGCAGGTCCAGCACCAATTAGGCGCAGACATTATCTTCGCTTTTGATGAGTGCACCACCCTCCACAACACTCGCAGCTACCAAGAGCGCTCCCTAGAGCGCACGCGCCTTTGGGCGAAGCGTTGTCTCGTGGAACATGGCCGGTTGACCCGAGAGCGCAGCCATCGCCCCTATCAGGCGCTCTTTGGAGTTATCCAAGGCGCTCAATATGAAGATCTGCGACGAAAGGGAGCCCGCGACCTCTCGGGCCTGGATGAGGATGGAATCACCTTCGATGGCTTTGGTCTTGGCGGTGCGCTCGATAAGGAGAACCTCGGAACCATCGTGAGTTGGATGTGTGAAGAACTCCCCCGCAACAAACCTCGCCACCTACTCGGAATCGGTGAACCCGATGACCTCTTCATTGGTGTTGAAAATGGAGCAGATACATTCGACTGCGTCGCCCCAAGTCGCCAAGCGAGAACGAGTGCCGTCTTTACTCGCGATGGCCGCGTCAATTTAAGTAACACAAAGTATCAACGCCAGTTCGCACCTATTGATGAAGAGTGCGATTGCTATTCCTGTACCAATTACACCGCTGCATATCTTGCCCATCTCTTCAGATCAAAAGAGATGGTTGCCGGAACTCTTGCGACAATTCACAACGAGCGATTTATTGTGCGACTTGTAGATCAGATGCGCGCGACTATTGAAAACGGTGACTTCTTGGAGTTCAAACGAGAATTTCTAGGTCGCTTCTACGTTGGAAATCCGAAGCGTCAAGCAACTTGAAATGATCGCTTAGACAATCCCATCCAATAACCATCAATAGTTGTATCAGGTGCAACATCAGCTTGCGTTGCAGCACCTAACGTAATGAAAATTGGCGCAAAGTGTTCGACGGTTGGGTGCGCATATGGCATTCCGGGTGCGAGTGATTTGTAATTCATCAATTCATCAACGGCTCCACGGCTTAATACCTCTTGAGCCCAGAGATCAAACTCAACGCTCCAGCCTGGCGGTGTTGCATCGATACTGAAGTCGCGAAGAAATGGCAGACCGTGAGTCATGAATCCGCTACCAATGATGAGAACTCCCTCTTCACGAAGCGGAGCTAATTGCTGACCTATCTTGAAAAGTTTTTCGGGATCTTGAGTTGGGATAGACATTTGAAGAACTGGAATATCAGCATCTGGAAACATCTTGAGCAAGGGAACGTAAGCACCGTGATCAAGTCCGCGGTTAGGTTGCTCCGCAACGCTCTCATTCATAAGAGCCTTAATGCGAGCGGCGAGTTCTGGTGCACCCGGCGCCCGATATTGCAGGTTGTAATACTTAGGAGCAAAACCACCAAAATCATAAATAAGTGGAGTAACGCCGCTCGTTGATCCAAGAGTTAAAGGTGCGGACTCCCAGTGCGCGCTGACAACCAAAATCGCCGTAGGGCGTGTCAACTCATTGCCCCATGTTGCTAATTGAGAACTCCACAGCGGGTCATCTAATAGAGGAGGTGCGCCATGACCGATGTAGAGAGCGGGGGTAAGAGCCATAATCAAATACTAACAGATAGTTGAATATTCAACTATCTTACGATTTGCTGCTGCGAGCGATTCGCGCTCGTGCAACCTCTTGGCTCGGTGACTCTTTGCCAAGCGCCAGACTCAACAACTTTAGGAGAACTCCGCAGAGCGGACGCCAGAGTGGATTTACCTGCTTAAGGCCCAGGATTTTGCGCTGCGCCGGAGTCAGCGTCCAAATAGCTGTCTTAGCCAAGACGAGATAGAAAGCCAGAGCCGGAATACCCAGTGGCGGCTTAAGAATAAATTTCACGACATCGCGAGTAGCAGCGCTGGTTGCTAGATCTGTCTCTAGGAAACTATCCATCGTTGCCTGCAACTCCGCCACCGATTGCGGAGCGTCGGTGAGTCCTAGGCCAGTCGCACTCTTGCTCCACTCCTTCACATAGGCATCTGCACCAAGATCGATCGGATAACCAAAGGCTTGATGAGCGCGCAAGAATGAATCTGTAAATGCGCAGTGCACCCATAATAAATATTTAGGATCGGCTGCGCGGTAGGACTTAACTTCTCCGCCCTTGCTCTCAAACTCGCCCTTCACATGGCTATGCATCGCATTCACCCGAGCAGCTTCTCTAGCAATCGCTTCGGTGGAACCAAAGGTAGTGATGGTGAGCCAACGTGAGGTTCCAGCCAACCTACCTAGCGGATCACTCTCGTAACGCGAATGTTCGCTCACCCCAGTAAGCGCCGCAGGATGAGTCGCTTGAAGAAGGAGCGCTCTTATTCCGCCCACCAGAGTTGCAACCGTGCCGTGAACCTGCCAAACGGCGCTCCCTGGCCCGAACAAGCCAACACCCTCACCATGTTCGATGAGTTTGACCCAATCCGGCCTGCCATCTGGAGAGCCTGAAACTATCTGTCGAAATTTATTTGCTACGCGCTCTTTCATTTCAAATAACTCCTAGAGCTACTCCCCGATCGCCTCTCTCAATTGATTGGCGTGATCGACTGGATGATTGCTGTAGACGCGAAGCCAATCTTCCAAGGTGAAATTTCCGCGTTCACTGTGAATGGCAAACTTCTCGAGATCAGATTCCTCGAGGTTTTTTAGAATTTCGTGGGAAGAGGCGCGTGAAGCTTTATAAAGAGCGAATGAATTTTCAATAGGTAGGGTGCGGTATCCCAAGGCCTTACATTCTGACCAGGCATTCTCGTCATAACCTAATATTTGAGTTCCAGGTTCCGCCAAGATGCGACGCAGGCGGGCAGCTGACTGCGATTCGCTATCTGCCATGTGATGAACAATCTGGCGCGGAGTCCAACCGGCATAATCTGCCTTATCAAGATTCTCTGGAGTTATCTCAGCAACCGCAGAGATAAATACTTGTGTAGCTTCAAAATAAGTTTGGGCATAATCTTTTAAGGTCATGCCCAAACTCTACCGAGATTAGAGATTTTCCTCCTGATAATAATTTTTCCAAATCAGGCGATGAATCTTGATCTTGTATGGAAGTGAACGGACACCTGGTATCAAAGGCATGATGATCAATCCAAGTGAGAGAGCGCCCATAATTACCATGATCCATGCATCTGCGTTAGCACCAAATGGATGGCTATCTCCATTGTTAAATGGTGGAATCTGATACCAGAATGAATAGAGCCAGAGCCAGGCTTGTCCTGGATAACGTCCCGTCTCATTCATCATTCCCCAAGTATCGCCTTGCAGATTCGATGCAGTACTTTGATCATTGAAGTAACTTCCATCACCCAAGAAGAGAGTCTGCTTAGTGTTATCGCTCTGGAAGTAATTTCCTTGACTTAAGAGTGCGCCATCGAGTGAACCAGCCTGAGCCATCGTTAACAAACCGGCAGCTAACTCTGGAACAGGGCCGTAATCTCCCGTTGGAACCTTTGAAGCATCTTGATTCGCCTTTGTTAAAGCAGTGTCGTAATTGGTTGCCCACGTACTCTGCTGCTTGGCATCTGATGCCTGCCACAACTTCAAAGCATCAGCTACAGGAGCTGCATTTGAAACTGTTGTTAAAGGAGTGATTACAAAATCATTGACTGTGTCAACGGGATGTGTAACGCCCATGATTTTTGCTAGGTGAAGTGGACCGAGATTCACTCCATCTGAAGCTGTGTTGTATGGGGCGCCATAACCAGCGGTGCCGCTTGTTCCAGCAAGTTCCTGAACAGAAGTTGCATAGAAGTCAGCAGGAGCAGCTGTTGCCCAATCTTTGAAGGTAATCTGCTTATCATCAGGTGAGCCAAATAGCGTTGAGAGAACGGCTGCCAAAATAGCGATGATGACTACAGCTACGACACCTTCTTTGATGAGGTCATAGCGACGAGTGCGACCACCCCATGGTGCGGCTTCGAGTTCGGTGCGACGATCGCTCACTTTCTCTCCCCCAGTTCCTTATTGAATGCATCAATCGGAGGCACGACGCCCTTAGATCGAACTAATAAAACGTGAATCAAAGTGATGACACCGATAATCACGGGCAAGAAAGCGACGTGAAGCAAAATCATCTGTCCGAAGTTTGTAACAGTGAACTTTGAACCAATTCCAACTGAGTTAAATCCATCCTTTGCTTCATAAGAAATCCACTGCGAGTCAAAGTTGGTCTGGATGAGGTAACCAGTAAATGCTGTTGCAATCGAACCAACGAAAGCGAGCGCTCCTGTCACCCAGGTCATCATGCGCTTGCCGCGCCATGCCGCCATCCAAAACTTTCCCCAGAGATGAACAACCATGAAGATAAAGAAGAATTGAACAGCCCAGAAGTGGATGCTGTTTACAAAATGTCCAACGCTTGAGAAGTGGTACCAACTTGCGCCTTCAAAGGAGAGCCAGAGGCCAGAGGCGATGATCACTCCGAGTGAGGCGAGAGTTGCCACGCCAAACATATAAATCCAGGAAGCCACGTATGCGGGCTGCGTATCTGGAAGTAACTTCTCTACGGGGAGATTTTTCTGCCAACCCTTACGGAGTTTGGTAGTCCACATCTCTTTCTCGATACCAGTGCTCATTTCTGCCCCTTTCCTTTCTTATTACCGGGAAATGGGAGAACCAGAGCTAGCCCGAAGACCAGCAACATCGAAAGGACGACGACTAGGTTCGTGATTGACATCTGGAACCAGCCGATATGAATGTATACAGCCTTGAGGTTCATGAAGTGGTGGAATATGCCCATGAAAGAAAGGTAGGTGTTCAACCCCTCAATAAATAGGTTCTAGGCCATTTGTTTTCGTCTGAGGGCAGGACTGAGTGCCAACACTCCTGCTAGAGTCCCGTTTACTGGAAAATTGAGACCTGGAGCGTGCATGACTGATATAACGATTATGCAGCGGGAACTCACCCCGTTTGAGCACCTGGTACTTGACCTGCTTTGCAAGGGCAAGTCCAATGCTGCAATCGCACACGACACCGCGCACACTGAGAAAGTTATTGAGAACACGGTTTCGAGATCTGCCAGAGTATTTGGAATTACATCTGATGGAGATACCAATGTTCGCGTTCTCCTAGCGCTTGCCTATCGCACACATTTCGGGGATGCCGCCTTTGAATCTTTCGGATTACCATGCCAACACTTGCAACCGGGTGCTGATGGCCGGATGTATTGCGCTCGCCATGTTGAATAACTCATTGA
>CAITFY010000004.1 GCA_903891755.1 uncultured Actinomycetes bacterium
ACGCGCGCAGATATTGTCAGAACTCTCGATGTACGTGCCAACGCCGATACCGCGGCAGATTGTCAGTTAGCGCGTAACTTTGGTGCAGAAGGCGTCGGATTGGTTCGCACAGAACATATGTTCTTAGGTGAGCGTCGCACGCTTGTTGAAACTCTTATCCTCTCCGACTCACCGGAGGTTCGTACTGAGGTACTAAAAGAGATGGAAGAGTTGCAGTATCAAGATTTCCTCGGAATCTATATGGCGATGGAAGGACTTCCGGTCACCGTTCGTCTTTTGGATCCGCCCCTCCACGAATTCTTAACAGATAAGACAGAACTCTCTCTCAGCATTGCGAAGAAAGAGGCCAATAACGAGCCGGTTTCTGAGCACGAGAAAGCTTTATTAGCCGCAGTTATCAGGCTCCACGAGGCCAACCCCATGATGGGCCTTCGTGGAGTACGACTCGGTGTACTTATTCCAGAACTATTCATCATGCAGGTTCGGGCGATCACAAGAGCTGCCGCCGATTTACGTCGCGCGGGGATCAAAGTGAAGCCAGAAATCATGATTCCTCTGGTCGCTAGTCAGCGTGAACTTCTCTACTTCCGCGGTGTTTTGGAGGAGGAGATTAAGTCACTCATGGTTGATCTGGATACGACCTTGGAGATCCCAATTGGCTCAATGTTGGAGACCCCACGCGCAGCGATTACCGCTGCAAAACTGGCTGATTACTCGGACTTCTTCTCCTTTGGAACCAACGATTTAACTCAATTAACCTGGGCATTTAGCCGCGATGATGTCGAGCATAGTTTCCTTCCTCGCTACTTGGATCTCGAACTTCTCCCATTTAGTCCATTTGAATCTCTTGATCAAGATGGAGTTGGGTTGCTGCTTCGCATTGCATATGACGAAGTAAAAGCTGTAAAACCTCATCTCAAATTAGGCGTCTGCGGTGAACACGGTGGGGATCCGGCGAGTATTCATTTCTTCCATCAACTTGGCTTGGATTATGTCTCATGCTCGCCTTACCGAGTTCCGATTGCCAGACTAGAGGCTGGAAGAGCTGCAGTTCTTAATAGAAGGTTGATGACGCACGATGAGAAGGCAACAGCATGAAGCATGATCAATTAACAACCCTCAAAGGTGGAGCAGTTGTATCGCAGTTGGGCTTAGGCACGGCGCAACTCGGTGGGCTCTACTCATCTGTCTCAGATGAAGAGGGACAAGAGTTAATAGATGCCGCAATCTCATCTGGCATTCAATACTTTGATACCGCACCACACTATGGAAAAGGCGTCTCTGAAAAACGTTTAGGTAGGTACCTTTCTAAGTACCCACGAGGTAGTTGGGTGCTCTCTTCAAAGGTGGGCCGACTCCTAGTTCCGTCTGATAAGGAAGAAGACTCCTTCTTCTTGGATGCGGATAACTCCGTAGAACGATTAAATGATTACTCGGAAGCGGGTATTCGCCGTTCATTTGAAGAGAGTCTTGAACGGATGAATATCGATTCGATTGACATCGTCTATATCCACGACCCGGATGATTATCCAGATGATGCTATTAATTATGCCTATCCCGCACTTGCGAAGTTGCGCGCTGAAGGTTTAGTTAAATCCATCGGAATTGGAATGAACTACAACGAGATTCCAACAAGAATGATCAACGAATGCGATATCGATGTCGTAATGAATGCTGGACGTTATACCTTGCTTGATCAGAGCGCCGCTGACGAACTATTTCCAGCCGCCCTCAAGAAAGGCGTATCAATCGTTTCGGTAGGAGTATTCAATTCGGGAGTACTTGCCCATCCATCTCCAGACTCACACTACTTTTACGAGCCAGCGCCTGCCCATATCGTGGCACGTGCCTTGGAGTTCCAAAGCGCACTTGCCGAGTTCGATGTGACACTTCAGCAAGCCGCGATTCAATACCCACTGCGCCATGAGGCAGTGAAGTGTGTTGTTGTGGGATGTAGAAGTGCGAAATCTTTGGCAGAGAACATCTCCAATTTCGATAGAGAAGTTCCAGAAGCTGCGTGGGATCTTGTTGATTCGCTCATCGCAAAGCACAGACGAGAGGACTCTTAATATGCCTTTACATCCACAGTGCGCTGCCTTTCTTGCCGAGGCTGCGAAAGCCAATCTTCCAGAGATTGCGGTGATGGGAGCAACGCAAGCTCGCGCCACTGGCCATACCCCACGTGACTTCTCAGGTCCACTCCGAGATGATGTTTCGATCACTACGCGTTACATCACAACTCCAACGGCAGATGTGGTTGCAAATATTTACCAACCTCCTGGTGCGGGACCATTCAACGCCATGGTTTATTACCACGGTGGGGGTTGGGTTCTTAACTACATCAATAAATATGATGCGCAGCTTCAAGATATGGCTGTGCTCACCAACTCTGTGATTATTGCAATTAACTATCAAAAAGCGCCGGAGCATAAATATCCAACCCCGTTTGATGATTGCTACGAAGCCTTTCTCTGGATGCATGAGCATGCAGCTGAGTTCAACGTAAATCCCGCAAAGATTGGAATTGGCGGAGACAGCGCCGGCGGAAACCTGGCATCGGGTGTTGCGCACAAGATTCGGGATGTGGGTACACATGCGCTGGCTTATCAAATGCTTATCTATCCATGTAATGGGCTTAACTTTGAGACCGCTTCCTATCTCGCCAACGCTGATGATTATGGCTTGACTCGAAACTCTATGAAGTGGTTGTGGGAGCAATACTTAAATGGACCAGCAGATTTCAATAATCCATATGCAGTGCCGCTAAGCGCCACAAATTTCAGCGATCTAGCACCTGCTGTGCTTATTACCGCTGAATTTGATGTGTTGCATGACGATGGCGTGGAGTATGCCGAGAAATTGCGTTCAGGCGGAGTTCCGGTTACCTATAAGAATTATCCTGGAATGATCCATGGTTTCTTTAACTACGGAAGTGCAATCGATGAAGGCATTGTTGCCAGAAAATTCCTAGCCGAATCAATTAATAACATCCTGCAGGCTTAGTATGCCTAACTCTCTTAGAGGAATGACGTGGGATCATCCCCGTGGACTTGATTCAGTTGTAAATTCAAATCCGCTTCTTCTTGAGAAAATTAGGGCCACCGTTAATTGGGATGCGCGTTCACTTCTGGCTTTCGGGGATCAGCCCATTGTTGAGTTTTACAACGAATATGATCTAATGATTATTGATCACCCCCATGTCCCAGATGCAGTTCACTCAGATACGGTGATTGCCTTCGATGAGCTATTGAGTAGTTCTGAGCTGGAGCTTCTGAGTAAGACCAGTGTCGGGCAATCGCATTCGAGTTATCAATACCAAGGCAAACAATGGGCCTTGGCAATTGATACTGCGGCGCAAGTTTCAGCTTTCAGACCCGATAAGGCTGATCGAGCTCCGATCTTCTGGGATGAAGTGTTTGAATTCGCAAAGGGTGGAACTCTGCTCTGGTCACAAAAGCCGGTGGATGCATTTAGCACCTTTGCCACGCTAATGGCGCAACGCGAGG
>CAITFY010000005.1 GCA_903891755.1 uncultured Actinomycetes bacterium
GACGATGAAATCAACCAGGGCTTGAGGTGGCACGTAGGTCGTCCGACCGTAGTCAAGAAGATTCCCGGTGAGCGGATCGGTTATAAATCTGCGCCATTTGGCATCTGCGGCTAGTAGCCGTGCGGTGGAAGCTGGAATTTCACCGTAACCGGCGAGGATTCCCGGTTTTTCATTTAACCCTAAGAAGGTTGGAAGATCCAATGTTAAGTTAAGAGTGACGGGACGACCATGTGCCAAGTGTTCACTCGCAGACTCTGCCAAGAATTGCCCGGCAATCATCGATAGGGCATCAGCGCGAAGCTGATCAAGAGTAAGAGGTTCTAAGTGCGAGCTAATGAATTCAGGTAGCGATGCAACTGAACCAACTGATTGTTCGAGGCGACCAGCATCTCCAGTGAATCCTGTCTCACGATTTCCATTAACAACGAGGCCCTTATCCCGATTAGAGCGAGCCAACTTATCGATAGCGAGCCAGACTGTCTGTGCTTCTGCGGCGGGAAGGAGGGCCAGGATTTGTGCCATTCCATGTGGTTGCGCAGTAAATGTAACGCGTCGCCCTTGAGCGGCCTCTGCCACCACAACTTCAAACTCAGCAGGCTCCAACTTTGCAACGATGCTTCGCACCTTGTTGGTCACTTGGGTCGGAGTGTGAAATTCAGAGTAAGCAATTGCAGTCTCTTCTAAGAATCTAAGCTGATCGGGATCAATTCCTTTGCGCAATAGGGCTGCGCTCTCTTTAGCGATGACGGTTGCTTGCGCGCTCGAAATTTCTCCATTTGCAAGGGCAACGCATGTCGCCGGTAGATGTTGGGTAAGTGTGCGCGCCACATCGATTCTTGATTGGGCAGTTACCGGCGCCAAGTTAAGCGCTGATGCGATCTCTTCGCGCTGCGGATCATCAACTCCGGCAAACTTTCCACGATCCTCTTCCGCACGAGCTCCCGCGACCGCGACGATTGCCACTTGCATAAGTGCTTGAAGCCAACCGGATTGTTTCTCGAGCGCAGCGAGAAAGTCGACGCGCTCAGAGGGGGAGAGGCGCATTGGATCAATCTTGGTGAGCGCGACCAGAACATCAATGCCAGGGGTTTGCATCAGCAAATCTGTGACTGCAGTCGCGCTCATAAGTGAATTCTCGAAGAGGGCGGTGACATTGAAGGGCTTGTTTCACGCTGGTTGGAAGAAGTTGTGGATAAGAATCTGAAGGAGCGACGGAGGCAAAGCGACGGAGGCAAAGCGACGGTGGCAAAGCGACGGTGGCAAAGCGGCCGTAGCGAACCTAGCGTGGGAGTTTGAGTGACCGGGAATGCGCGACCCGAGTATTGCGTTCTATACTCCGTTAGTTGAATCTTCAATTAATGAAATCGCTCCCTGAGCGCGAAGGTGCGATTATTAAATTAGCGCGAGTTAGAAGAAACGAGATGATGTCATGCCAGCAGTAACAGTTAGCGATTTCACGGTACTTCCACGTGTAACAGCTGATCCCACCGCCAAGAGCCGTCGCGTGAAGAGCGTAACCACCGCGCCTCAAGGCTTTGAAGGTGAAGGTTTCCCCGTTCGCAGGGCATTCGCTGGCGTAGATATGGCAGATCTCGATCCTTTTATTCACCTCGATCAGATGGGCGAAGTCGAGTACGCACCAGGTGAGCCAAAGGGAACTCCTTGGCACCCTCACCGCGGCTTTGAAACCGTTACATACATTATTGATGGAATCTTCGACCATAAAGATAACCATGGCGGTGGAGGCACCATCACCAATGGCGATACCCAGTGGATGACCGCTGGTGCTGGAATATTGCACATTGAAACTCCGCCTGAGCACTTAGTTGTAAGTGGCGGACTTTTTCATGGTTTCCAACTCTGGGTAAACCTTCCTGCTGCAAAGAAGTGGTCACAACCTGCTTATCAGGATATCCGTGCTGGCGATGTTGCACTCTTAACATCTTCAGATGGTGGAGCGCTGCTGCGCGTTATCGCCGGAGAAGTTGCAGGCCATAAAGGTCCGGGTTCTACGCAAACACCAATAACGATGGTGCACGCAACTCTGGCACCTGGCGCACAATTGCGTCTGCCGTGGCGTCCAGATTACAACGCACTTGTTTACACTTTGAATGGCAAGGGAACCGTGGGCGATAGCGCACAGCCAGTACAGATGGGCCAGCTCGCAGTTCTTGTCGATGGTTCAACTCTTGTAATCACGGCAGATCAAAATCAAGAGTCACGCTCTCCGACAATGGATATCTTAATTCTTGGTGGAGAACCAATTCGCGAATCAGTTGCTTGGATGGGTCCATTTGTCATGAATACCAAGGCAGAGGTCATTCAAGCCTTTGAGGATTTCCAAAAGGGTTTACTGGGAACAATTCCTGCTGAGCACGTAGCTCCCTCTTCGAAAGAAGAGATTGCGGGAATTCACAACACTCCTTCTGAAGTTCAAGAGGGATAAATCAAAGATCCACTTGCACCAACACATCGAGATTCTGCAATCAGCCTAATCAGCTCAACCAGCCTAATCAGCTCAACCAGCCTAATCAGCTCAACCAGCCTAATCAGCCTAATAAGATCGGAAATTAATCGTGCCAAAGCTCTTTGATCCAATCGTTATCCGCTCCGTTGAAATCAAGAACCGCGCCTGGGTTAGCCCAATGTGCCAATACTCAGCGAAAGACGGAATCGTCGGAGAATGGCACCGCGTTCACCTTGGAAGTTTCGCAACCGGCGGCGCGGGTTTAGTCATGGCAGAAGCGACTGGAGTTGTTCCTGAAGGGCGCATCTCTATTGGCTGCCCTGGAATTTACAACGATGCACAGGTTGCCGCATGGGCTCCAATCGTTGAATTCGCGCACTCCATGGGCGCGAAGATAGGCATCCAGCTCGCGCATGCTGGACGTAAAGCAGGCACGACTCTTCCAGGAGCGGACCACTTCATGGCAACTCAAGAAGAAGGTGGTTGGGAAGCAGTGGCGCCAAGCGCCATCGCATTTGAGGGATACCCAACTCCACGCGAGTTAACAGTCGCCGAGATTAAGTCGCTCGTGAAGGAGTTCGGCGCTGCAGCAAAGCGAGCTATCGCTGCCGGTTTTGACGTTCTAGAAATTCATGCAGCTCACGGTTACCTGCTCCACGAGTTCTATTCACCGCTTTCAAATACCCGTACCGACGAATACGGCGGGACATTTGAGAACCGCATTCGATTCCTCAAGGAAGTTGTTACTGAAATTCGCGCCACAGTGGAAGATGGCGTTCCTCTCTTCGTTCGCATCTCAGCATCTGATTGGACCGAGGGTGGATGGACGATAGAAGAGTCCGTACAACTCGCAAATGAACTTATTCCGCTCGGGGTCGACCTGATTGATGCATCGAGTGGCGGAAATGTTCACAACGCCAAGATTGCCGTAGGACCTGGCTACCAAGTCCCATTCGCCGAGGCGATTAAACAAGGATCAACAATTAAAGCTTCCGCAGTTGGTGCGATCACAGATCCAGTTCAAGCAAATACGATTATCGAGAGCGGAAAAGCGGACGCTGTAATGCTCGGTCGTGAGATGCTTCGAAATCCACGTTGGCCGCTTCACGCCGCCCACGTCCTAGGAGCCGAAATCACATGGCCGGCTCAGCTAGTTCGTGGCAAGTTGAATTAAAGAGCTTTAAGCGCGCTCACAACCTTGGTGAGTGAATCCTTTGCATCACCAAAGAGCAATGAAGTCTTTGGATCGTACAAGAGTTCATTTTCGATTCCGGCAAATCCTGGGCGCATCGAGCGCTTCAAGAAAATAACATTGCCGGCTTCAGCTACATCCAAGATAGGCATTCCATAAATTGGGCAACCAGGTGTTGTCTTAGCAGCAGGGTTAACAACATCGTTAGCACCAACCACAAGCACCACATCGGTCTGAGGGAATGTTGGGTTTACCTCATCCATCTCGACCAATTGCTCATATGGAACATTTGCTTCAGCGAGAAGTACGTTCATATGTCCAGGCATACGACCTGCGACAGGGTGAATGCCATAGGCGACATCAACTCCCTTGGCAGTAAGTAGGTCAGCCAGTTCGCGAACAGTGTGCTGAGCTTGAGCCACAGCTAATCCGAAACCAGGAACGATAACGACGCGCTGTGCGTAGTTGAGCAAGATCGCAACATCATCAGGAGAGCTCGACTTCACTGAACGAACTTCGCCGCCTTCAACTGCCGCCTGAGGCTTCGCAGTGAATGCACCAAAGAGCGTTCCAAAGAGGGAGCGACCCATCGCCGCCGCCATCAATCGAGTCAAGATTGTTCCTGACGCACCAACGAGTGTTCCAGCAACAATCAGAAGCGTTGACTGCAAAACATAACCGCTAGCAGCAACTGTTAGACCAGTGAAAGCGTTGAGCAGAGAGATAACAATCGGTACATCTGCGCCGCCAACTGGAAGTACGAAGAGCACGCCAAAGAGCAGGGCGAGAATTGCCATAACTGTGAGGGAGGTATTGCCCAGTGAGTGGATTACCCATTCAGCTGATGCAAGAGTTCCAAGCAGAGTTGCGGCAATCACAAAACGTCCACCAGGGAAAACGACGGGGCGAGTTGTCATGATCTCTTGAAGCTTCAAGAAGGTGATGACCGAACCAGAGAAGGAGACGCAACCGACGATAACTGTGAAGACTGTTGCGACAACTTCTGCAGTGCTTGCACCTGCACCGAGCTTTAAGTATTCAACTATTGCCACGAGCGCAGCAGCGCCACCGCCAACACCGTTAAAGAGTGCGACGAGTTGTGGCATCTGGGTCATCTGAATCTTGCGTGCGGCCGGCACTCCGACAATCACACCAAAGAAGATTGCGCCAAGAATCCACCACTTATGTTGATGGGTCATTCCTGGTGAGAAGAAGACCAAATCTGTTGCAATAAATGCACCAGCGGCACCAATCAGGTTTCCGCGACGAGCGGACTTAGGAGAGGAGAGTCCCTTCAAAGCCAAGATGAAGCAGACAGATACAAAGAGAGTTAGAACGCCGTAGAGATTCTCATTCATTTGCTCTCACCTCCTGAAACTTCTGCATCCTTTTTGACACGAGGTTTTCCTTTGAACATCTCCAACATGCGATCTGTAACTACAAATCCACCGACCATATTTACTGTCGCAAGAACTACCGCAGCAGTACCCAAGCCGAGTTGAATATTGTTGTTAGCGTGATCGGTGACAGTGATTGCGCCAACCAAGATAATTCCGTGAATAGCGTTGGCACCGGACATTAAAGGTGTATGCAAAGTAGTAGATACCTTTGATACGACCTCAAATCCGATGAAGATTGAGAGTACGAAGATGGATAAAAGCGCCAAGTTACTCATTTATTTAGCTCCCTTGCGATTTTCGCCGTTCATCGTGACTGTTGCCGCATCGATAATTTCATCCTCAAAGTTAGGAACCACTTGACCCTCTTTAACCATCAAGAGAAGTAGGTTCACAACGTTGCGAGAGAAGAGCATTGAAGCGTGGAATGCGAGCTGGCTTGAAACATCCTTGCCGCCCCACATCCTTACACCGTTTGCAGTTGTAACTATCTCTCCAGGTTTTGTACCTTCAACGTTTCCGCCTGTCTCAGCGGCAAGATCAACAACAACTGAACCTGGAGCCATTGTGGCGACCATATCTGCTGTAACTAATCGTGGAGCTGGGCGACCAGGAACAGCCGCAGTGGTAATCAAGACATTCGCAGCAGCGATATATGGAGTTAGAAGTTCGCGTTGCTTTGCCGCGCGATCCTCTGTCATCTCGCGCGCATATCCACCAGCACCTTCTAGGGCTTCGAGTTCAAGGGTGATGAACTTGGCACCCATCGACTTGACCTCATCAGCAGAAGCAGGGCGAACGTCGTATGCACTCACAACTGCGCCTAAACGCTTTGCAGTCGCAATCGCTTGCAATCCTGCAACACCAGCGCCAAGAACAACAACGTTGGCGGGAGTAACAGTTCCTGCTGCAGTCATAAGTAATGGGAAGAAGCGAGGTGAAAGTTCTGCACCTACAAGTACCGCTTTATATCCAGCGCAGAGGGCTTGCGAAGTCAGCGCATCCATTGATTGGGCACGTGAGATACGTGGGACCAATTCAAGTGAGATTGCAGTGACTCCGGCCGATACTGCCGCATCAATGGATTCAGTTGCGGTTGTAGGGGATAGGAATGAGATAGTGATTGCACCCTTTTTAAGCGACTTCATCGCATCGGGCGTCAACGGTTGGACCGATAGAACTACATCGGCATCGTTGATGACATTTCCGCTCTTGACGGTTGCACCGGCTGCAGAGAATTGCGCATCTGAAAATTCAGATGCAACTCCTGCTCCGGATTCAATGATGACTTCAAGTCCAGCTTTGGTCAGCTTAGAAATGATGTCGGGGACGAGGGCGACTCGTTTTTCGCCAGGTCGTGATTCTTTCGGAACGGCTACACGCATGGCGTTAATCTAGCCAGTACACCACTCGATTCATAGATTTTTTGCCTTAAAACCTGGCAAATACTAATTAATAGGTGTTCCCACTCAGATCACCGCGAACTAAGTGATATAAAATTGCCTGGATTGTCGTCCTACGGTGATATGCCTCACGCCAGATGACTGAGCGCTCTCCATCTATAACGTCAGCAGATACCTCTTCACCGCGGTGCGCTGGCAAGCAATGCATAAAGATCGAATCAGCCACAGTGAGACCCATCAACTTCTTATCTACCGCAAATGGAGCGAGAGCTTTGAGTTTGGCAACTCTCTCCTCTTCGGGATCTCCCATCGACATCCATACATCGGTATACAAAACACTTGCATCCTTTGCTGCAGCCTCTGGATCAGTCAACACTTCAATCTTTCCACCAGTTTTGGCGGCAATCTCTTGAGCTTTCTGTACTGCAGATGCATCTGGCGCATATGCGCCACCTGGTGTCGCCACGACAACGTGTGCCCCCATGATTGCTCCCATGGTGAGCCATGCGTGAGCCATGTTGTTGCCATCTCCAACATATGTAAATTTACGACCAGAAATATCTTTACCAAATGCTTCGCGGATGGTGACCCAGTCAGCAAGGAGTTGGGTTGGGTGATCGTCATCGGTTAATCCGTTGATGATAGGAATCGTTGAGTTTGCACCAAGTTCATCAACATCAGATTGCTTGAAGGTGCGAATGATCAAAGCTGATGCATATCCGCTGATGATGCGTGCGGTGTCGGCGATAGTTTCCCCGCGACCGATTTGTAGATCATCACCACGGATAAAGATTGGCGTTCCACCCAGGTGAGCCACAGCAGTTTCTGAGGCAAGTCGGGTTCGTGTTGAAGGCTTGGTCATGTAGATGGCTACGGTGCGGTTTGCCAGAGCGGTATTGGCCAAGAATGGTTTCACCGCGAATTGTGCCGCTGTATCGAGCAGTAGCTCTACATCTGCAGGGGAGAGGTCGGAGGTACGCAGTAGATCCTTCATTACGTAATCGTAGGCGATAACATTGGGGTTATGAAAAACCCTTTCGCCCCCTCGCGCGGTGAGCCGATTGGGATTGGCGGCACGGACACTCTTGAAGAGGAGCGCCTAGCCCCAACTGATGAGGGTGATCACGAACGCTTCTCGCACTATGTGCGCAAAGAGAAGATCACCGAAGCGATGGTGACTGGAAAACCCGTCCGCGCCCTATGTGGCAAAAAGTGGGTCCCGAGTCGCGATCCCGAGAAATTCCCAATCTGTCCAACATGTAAAGAGATTTTCGACGGATTGAAGAAAGAGTGAGACCCAGCGGGTCCGCATTCATTCGTAGTGCCGGATTAGTAGTTGCCGTGCTCTTGCTTACAACGAGCGCCACGATTTCACGGGCTGACACGACTCCATCGCCCTCGGCAACGCCTTCCGCCTCCTCAGTTTTTCCTTCCCCGACTCCAACACCGGGCGCGACACCATCAACTCCCGCAGGTGGACTCGGGCAACCGCGCAAGATTCTGACTGGGTGGATTCCATATTATTCCTTGAAGACATCTCTTCCATCTGCCATTCTCAACGCGGATCTCATCTCTCAGGTCTATCCATTCTGGTACACCTTGCGTGATCAAAATAAAATTGCAGATTTATATACTCCAGCGAACCCAAGCACTCCGATGTCAACCCCATTGCAATCTATGCAAGCAGCTGGATTCAAAATCCTTCCAACAATCACCGATGGCACAGCGGTGGATCCCAAGACCGGAAAGAGTTCGCAGCTCGTTCTCTCTAACCTGCTCGCCAATCCAACGTCGCGGGCAAATATTGTTAGCGCAATCGTTAACCTCGTCATGCAGAACAACTTTGATGGAATTGATCTTGACTTTGAAAATTTTGCTTACGTAGATTCCATTTCAACCTGGCCCACAACTCAAACTCGATGGGTGCAATTCCTATCTGACCTATCAACCGCGCTTCATGCGCAAGGAAAACTCCTCTCCATTACAACGCCACCGCTTTTTGATCCAGCATCCGGTAAGAAGGGTTACTACCTCTACGCCTGGTCACAGGTCGCGGGATTCATTGATCAACTCCACATCATGGCCTATGACTATTCAACAAGTAGTCCCGGGCCAATTGGTCCGCTTCAGTGGACTACTAATGCAGTCACTTACGCCGCCTCAGTAATTCCAGCCTCCAAAATTTATATCGGCATTCCTGGCTATGGTCGCGACTGGGTCACCAAAGTCATAGGAACCTGCCCAACTCTTCCTATTAATTACAGCAAGACTGTTGCTCCCGGTGTCGTTTCAACCGTAGTAATGCATGATGTCGCCGCCCTCGCTGCGACGTACGGTGCAACTCCTACCTATAACCAAACATTTGCAGAATCATCTTTTACCTATCAGAAGAGCTACAACGGCACGACAGCGACTGGTGCGCTTACGACGTGCACTGCTTATCGCACAGTCTGGTATCAAGATGCGCAGAGCTATACCGCGCGCGCTAATTTGGTTTCTCAATTCCACCTCGGTGGTCTTACCGAATGGACTCTTGGGATGGAAGATCCCTCTGCCTTCCAATCAATTCGCGCTGTCGCCTTAGCTATTGCGCCAGATTCAATCAGCGCTTCACTTCGGGCCGAGGCAACATCCATCACGATTGGCACGCCAACTCAGGTGACCGGAGCATTCGCCCTGCCCGATAAAACCCCGGTGGTTGGCCTTCCAGTGCATCTTCAGACACAAGCTCCCGGCGGTGTTTGGACCACGGTTCAAGATGGCGTTACTGGATCAGATGGAACTTTCTCGACGACCCTCACACTCACTGGCAACACCAATATCCGCATGTTCTCAGATGGAACCTGGCAGAGGTTAGAGGGGGACACCCCAACAATCGCAATAAGCGTTAACCGTTCATTAACGTGGAGCGCACCTGCATCCATGAAGGCGGGAGTTCCCTACAGCATCACCGCGCAGGTTTCGCCAGCGGTCGCCGGTGTATCAGTTCTTTTGAGCAATGGAGCAAGCGCGCTTACGGATGATTCGGGCAAGGCGATTTTCTCGGTAACAAACTCCACCACTGGATTTACACCATACCAAGTACGTGTACCGGCCGACCAGAACTTTGCTCTTACGCAATCTAGCTTTGTTATTGTTTGGGTTCGTTAACCCACTTTTGCAAGGAATGGAGGCGGTATGGCTACAGATACGATGATTGAATCTGATCTAGATATATCGCAACTCGTTGATAAACCTTGGGTGACAATCGTCTGGGATGACCCTGTTAATTTGATGAGCTATGTAACTTTTGTTTTTATCAAACTCTTCGGCTTTACCCAAGAGCGTGCACACGAACTGATGATGCAGGTTCACAATGAAGGTCGTGCCGCCGTATCAACTGGTTCCAGAGAAGAGATGGAGCGCGATGTGCAACGCCTTCACGAACATGGTCTCTGGGCTACCCTGCAACGCGATGATAAGTTCTAGTTGATGTCTGCTTTTTCGCGCGAAGAAGGTATTTACTCACTCGACCTCACACTCGATGAGGCACACATACTTATTAACCTCGTGGAGCAGTTACTTGAACTCTTAGGCGAAGGCGATTTCAATCATCATTACGATGAGAGCGATCCATTTGCTCAGTTAATGGCGCAACTAAAAGCGGCGCCCGAAGAGGTGGTCGTGCCAGAAGATCCTGTGCTCCTGCGATTGCTGCCAAATGCATATGCAGACCCAGAGGCCGCTGCAGATTTCAGAAGGTATACCGAGCCCACTCTGCGCGGAAAGAAGAAGCGAACCTTGGCGCAAGTGCGCGCAGCCCTAGAAATTATTGTTGATGAAGATAGAGCTGGTGTCGTTGATGATCTCGATAGCGAAGTCTGGCTGATGGCGATTAACGATTTGAGATTGGCCCTCTCGGTGCGACTTGAGATCAAACCCGAATCCTTCGATCTCTTCGAAGCCCTCCCAGATGAAGACCCTCAGAAAGCCATTTATGCCGTTTATTTCTGGTTGGGCTGGTTGCAAGAGAGTTTGTTGAACCTCCTCGCACAGGGCTAGCAGGTGAGGCGGCTAGACTTCTCATGTGCCGCAGCCTTCATCGACCGCTCCCATCGGGGTATTTGATTCCGGCTTAGGCGGACTTACGGTGGCCCGCGCCATCATTGATCAACTGCCAGGCGAATCCATTATTTATGTAGGCGATAACGCCAGAGGTCCATATGGTCCTCGCACCCTCGCAGAAGTCCGCTCCTTCACCTTGGAAATCATGGATGAGTTAGTTGAGGCTGGAGTTAAGGCGATTGTGATCGCATGCAATACCGCGAGCTCGGCGACTCTTCGTGATGCTAGGGAGCGCTATGAGATTCCTGTCCTGGAAGTAATTCAGCCAGCAGCTAGGCGTGCGGTATCAGCGACACGATCAGGCAGAGTCGGAGTTATCGGCACTAATGCAACCATCGAATCTGGTTCATACCTCGATGCCTTCGCTGCCGCGCCGCAACTTTCAATTACCTCCGTGGCTTGTCCAGCATTTGTTGAATTTGTCGAGCGCGGAGAGACTTCTGGCGCGGCTATTACTTCAATTGCACGTGAATACCTGCAACCGCTTATCGATGCCGATATCGATACCTTGGTTCTGGGATGTACCCATTACCCACTTCTCACCGGTGTCATCTCTTATGTGATGGGCGATGAGGTCACCCTTGTATCAAGCGCTGAAGAGACCGCAAAGGATTTATATCGCACGTTGGTTGAGAGAGATCTCCTCAATGTTTCAGGCGAGCCAACATACAAATTTGTCGCAACAGGTGACACTGATTCATTTAATAAATTGGCACGCCGATTCCTCGGCCCAGAAGTGCATACCGTTGAAGGGAATATCTAAGTGAGTTCAAGAATAGATAACCGAGGAGCGGATCAACTTCGCCCAATCTCATTTACCCGCAACTGGCTTAAGAATGCTGAAGGTTCAGTTCTCGTTGAGTTCGGCAATACCCGTGTTCTCTGTGTTGCATCCTTTACTCCCGGAGTTCCACGATGGCTGACTGGAAAAGGTCAAGGCTGGGTCACAAGTGAATACGCAATGTTGCCTCGCGCAACTCACACTCGATCAGATCGCGAGAGCGTTAAAGGAAAATTAGGTGGACGCACGCAAGAGATTTCTCGCCTTGTGGGTCGCTCGTTGCGCGCAGTGGTAGATACCCATGCTCTGGGTGAGAACACGATTGTTATTGACTGTGATGTCTTGCAAGCTGATGGTGGAACTCGCACCGCTGCAATCACCGGCGCGTATGTAGCACTCGCTGATGCGATCACATGGGCAAAGGGCAAAGGCCACATCATTGGTGACCGCAAGCCACTTCGCCAATCTGTAGCAGCCGTAAGTGTTGGAATCATCAAGGGTGTGCCAATGCTCGATCTTTGCTACGAGGAAGATGTTGATGCAGATACTGATATGAATATTGTCTGCACGGGAGATGGAAACTTTGTTGAGGTTCAAGGAACCGCCGAAGGCGTGCCTTTCGATCGCGCACTTCTTAATCAACTCCTAGATCTCGGAGTGGCAGGGTGTGCAGAGTTGACCCGCCTCCAAGCGGCGGCGCTTTCCCAATGACAGAGCCGCTCGGGGAGATTGATTCAACCAAAAGCATAGTTTTGGCGACCCGAAACCTGGGGAAGGTTTTGGAGTTTGAACGGATCCTGGAAGCAGCAAAGATTGATGTAACCGTCTTGGGCTTGCGGGATTTCCCCGATATGCCAGATGTCGATGAAACTGGAACTACCTTCGCAGAGAATGCACTTCTCAAAGCGCACCAGATTTCGCAGTACACCGGGTTGCCGGCGCTCGCCGATGACAGTGGACTTTGCGTTGATGCACTTGGCGGAGCCCCTGGAATTTTCTCCGCTCGTTGGTCCTGGGTTCACGGAAATGATGAGGCCAACCTGCAAAAGGTGTTGGCAGAGCTCAAAGCTCTCGGGAACCCAACTCGTAGCGCGAGATTTCGCTGCGCTGTTGCTCTGGTGATTCCAGAGAGCCATCCTTCTGGGGCTCAAGAGATTGTGCGCGAGGGGGAGATGCTGGGCGAACTGGTTCATGAGCCACGCGGAATTAATGGCTTTGGCTATGACCCGATTTTTCAACCTCTTGGCTTTACCCAGACCAGCGCCGAACTCTCCTCTGAAGCGAAGGATGCAATTAGCCACCGCGGCCACGCTCTCCACGCAATTTTGCCTGAGGTCACTCGCCTCATTGCATGAGATGATCGCTGAAGTAAGCGTGGATTACTCTGTAGTTCAATTTATCTAAGGTACGATTTTCGTATTAGCAAGACCCGTCCCGATCAACGAACGATCGCATTTAACCGAGGAGTTACCAGTGGCAGTCAAAAAGACCGCTAAGAAATCAGCCGCCAAGAAGGCACCTGCAAAAAAGGTTGCCGCCAAGAAGGTTGCCAAGAAGGCTCCCGCCAAAAAAGTTGTAGCCAAGAAGGCTCCCGCCAAAAAAGTTGTAGCAAAGAAGGCTCCCGCTAAGAAAGCCGCCGCCAAAAAAGTTGTAGCGAAGAAGGCGCCTGCCAAGAAAGTCACCGCTAAGAAGTCAGCCGCCAAGAAGGCCCCTGCAAAGAAGGTTGCCAAGAAGGCCCCAGTTGTAATTCCAGCTGTCTCAACTTCAACTCCGGCATCCGCTGCTAAACCAGCGACAACTGCCGTATTTGTAGATCCTTCTCCTAAGGCTGCGGCACCAGTTGTAACTCCTAAGGCAACTGCACCTGCTCCTAAATCGTCTTCTCGCGTAGTGCTAACAGTTATCGTCGGCGTCGTTCTCATCGCTGTCTTGGTTGTAGCTCGTAATCACAAGCCAGCCGATAATCATTCATCTGATACATCAACAATGGCAACAGCATCCGCAACTCCTGAAGCCACTGCTTCCTCTGAGATGTCGTCTGCACCATCTGATTCAGCCTCTGCTGCCGCAACACCAGAAGCATCTGCTGCCGCAACTACCGGTGCTTCAGCTGCAACAGATCTCGCACCTGTTGGAATCGTCGCTCACTACACCGCAACCGGAGCCACAATTTTCTGGTTCCCAGCTCAAGGCGCAACAGGATTGACTACTTACAATGTTGAGGCTTCATCTAGCGGGGGAGCATTCAAGCTCATCGCAACTGTTCCTTCTACTCAAGTATCACTTGATGTAACAAAGAACGGTACAAATGGTTGGACCTCATTTAAGATCTCAGCTGTTTACTCTGATGGAAGCATTGTTGCTGGAAAGGTCTTCGGACTTCCTGGCCAATTCGCCTAAATCTTCAGAGTTAATCTCAGATTAACGATAACTCGCGCTAGTAACTTATAGCGCGAGTTATTTTTTTAACGCTTCCAGGATTGCCCCTACATATACATCTCCGCCAGTATCACTCAGGTGCACACCATCTGGAGCAAAGTATTCGGGATGGCCAAATGAGATTCTCGCCCAATCCACTAAGTGAGCTTGTGGGTAATCTGCAACAACAGCGCTGATAATTCGGTTGTTGTCATCTCTCCAAGGGCGTGGAACCGCAGTGTTCACAACAATCATTTTTGGCTGATTCTTTAGGAGATCAAAGAGGGTGCGCACATCTGATTCTGTGAGGTGATTGTTGTTGCCAATGTCAAAGATAACTGTGGAGCTTGCGAGCCCGACCTTGTCGCTCTGCACCACTTGAATCAATTCACCGATCTGACGTCCCACACGGGCATTGATTAATTCAATGGGAAAGTGGCTCTGCAATTTGTCACGGATACCAAGAATGATGGAATCTCCAGTAACCCAGAGTCCGGTTTTCTTGTTGGAGTTCGTGGTGCTATTTGAAATCACGCTGCTATCACTTTGATTGTGAGTGAATACGCCAACTGAGCTATTGCCGGATCCGCCAGATGTTCTGTTGTAATCCTCCATCCAAGCGGCCCACGACGCTGCACTTGTTGAAAATAGAAGTGCAACGGTGGCCGAGATGATCCAGAGCTTCTGTTTGCGACGGGTGCTCTTAGAGCGATATTTCAATCCGCGAATCCACGTTGAGAGCACGCCACGCCTAATAGGAATTTCAATCCAGCGCAGCGAGATATCGGCGAGAGCAATCACAATCAAGATGCGCGCGGCATTTATTGCCCAATTCGCGCCAGCTAGATCAACGTTTGGGCGGGTTACTTGAAAGACCACCCAGTGCCATAAATAGATTCCATACGAACGCTGACCGATCCAGACGAGTGGACGAGCACTCATGAGCGGAGTGAAGCGCGATGCCGGGTGAACCAATGAGGTAATGATTGCAACGCCGAAGAGCGCGGCGAGAGGAAATGCCACCCGATAAAGCGCAGCGTTAGATTCATCAATAAAGAAGAAGGTGCAGAGCAAACCTAAAAAACCTACGACGCCAATGCCATCTACAAAATCTTGAGCTCGTTCTGAAATATTCTTGCTGAGATTTGCTGGTACCCAACTCACAGCAAGTGCGGCACCGAGAAATAGACCCAAACTATGTGTATCTGTACCGAAGTAGATGTGACTGATTTGATTAGTCGAACTTGAATCAACTCGTAATGAGTAGATGAAGAGCGCTAAACCTGAAATGAATGCAATCACGAGTGAGGCTTGGGCGACTCTCTTCTTACCCAAGTATTTCAAGATTAGAAGCAGGATCAGCGGCCAGAGGATATAAAACTGAATCTCAACTCCGAGTGACCAAGTGTGCTGGAGAAGAGGAGGTCTTCCAATAGCTTGGAAATAATCCTGATGGACCGCTACTAACTGCCAGTTTTCACTTCCAGTAAGGACATATGGCAAATCGCTGAGAAAGCGATGGATTGCGTCAGGTTTCCACGCTGCAATCAAGAAGGTGGTGCCGGTGAGCATGAATAACACTGGTGGAAGGAGTCGGCGCACTCGTGCCACATAGAATTCGCGAAGAGCTAAAGCACCTTTGCTCAAAATAGAATCCAAGAGCAGCCGCGTAATTACATATCCGCTTATGACAAAGAAGAGATCAACGCCTAAGAAACCACCGGGAATCCAATTGATCCCTAGGTGGTAAAGAATCACCGCAGTTACAGCAAGTGCTCGCAACCCGTCTATCGGAGCTATATACCGGGAGGGTTTAGCGGCCATTACTTACGCTTGGGAGGTCTTCCCACATTCTTGCGAGTGGGTGCGGATTTCTTCGCTCTTGGCGCACTCTTCTTCACAGGCTTATCTGCAACCTTCTCAGATGCGCTCTTTGAAGCAGCGGTAGGAGAGTTGAACTCTTTCTCCTTGGGACGATGATTCTGATCGAGGGCTGTATCGACTGCAGCGCCCAACGCCGAGAGTCTCTCAAACGCTATCGCCAACTTCGCACGCGTATGTTTAATTCCGTCTTCTGCAGCGGCGAGAGCTTGAGCCTGCATCTTCTGTAGGCGCTCTGATTCTGCAATCGCTTCGCCTAACCAATTCTTAAAGTTAGCGATATCGGCACTTGCCTCTGAGATAACGCGATCTGCTTCGCGCTTTGCACCACTTGTAATAGTTGATGCCTCGCGATGCTTGGAATCCAAGAGTTCTTGAGCAGCCTTACTTGCCTTTTCAATTGCCTCTCTTGCCTCTTGCTCTGCGGCTTCAATATATTTACGGCTGCGACTTTCAGCGTTCTGTAGCGCAGTGCGAGCCTTGAGCTCGGCACTCTCGGTCAAAGTTTTAGAAGCGCGCTGTGCTTCACCGAGTGCGCGCTCCGCAGCTGCGATAGCTCTTGCTTCACGTGCTTGCGCGGTTCTAATAAGTGAGGTGGCAGTTTCGGTGGCCAAAATTTCAAATTCTTCACGAGTCAAACTTGTGATGTCGCGGCGTGCGCGCAAATCAGCGAGCTCTGCCTCTAACTCGCGAATCCGTTCAAAGGTGCTGGTTCCGCTAGAAGAAGTTCCAGATTGAGAGGAGCGCGAAGATGTGGCGGTGCCAGGCGAAGAAGAAGATGCAGATGAGGCACCAGAGTTCGTGGTGGTGGAGTTAGATCCAGATGGAGTTGTTCCCTCATCTTTGAATCCAAGCCAGGAGAGGAATTTCTTCTCAGCCATTTCGGGTCCTTCCATCATTGTGCTCCGGAGTAGATGCTTCCTGGAGGCTCTAGGTGGTGCGCTGCTCGGCAATCATGTCTTACAAAAGCCATGAGAGTAAAGTGCGAAAAATCGTTAAATCTTGGTTAACCAGAAGACACTGGTGCGGGAGGCGGGACTTGAACCCGCACGTCCGAAGACACAGGTTCCTAAGACCTGCGTGTCTGCCATTTCACCACTCCCGCTGGAGGGTAGATAAGCGGTAAGGGTACGGGTAGGTTAGGCCTAGAACCAAATGAACCAGTGAAATCTGATCCCGTACCGAGCAATCCCGTACCGAGAGATCTTCGAGCGTTGAAAGAGGAGCTAGACATGTCTTTGACCCCCACCCCAGCCGATAAGTTCACCTTTGGTCTATGGACCGTGGGTTGGCAGGCTCGTGACCCCTTCGGCGATGCCACGCGCGCACCGCTCGACCCAGTTCGCTCAGTAAATGAGTTGGCGGCTCGCGGGGCATATGGAGTTACCTTCCATGATGATGACTTGATTCCCTTTGGTAGCGATGATGCCTCTAGAAATGGCCATATCCACCGCTTCAAGAAGGCCCTGGAAGAGACCGGCATGAAAGTCCCAATGGCTACAACAAACCTCTTTAGCCACCCGGTCTTTAAGGATGGCGCTCTCACCTCAAATGACCGCGACATTCGTCGCTTCGCACTCGCTAAGGCGATGCGCAATATTGATTTAGCCGCAGAACTTGGCGCACAAATTTATGTTTGCTGGGGCGGCCGTGAAGGCGCAGAGTCTGATGGCGCGAAGGATGCCTATGTTGCACTCGAGCGTTATCGCGAAGGCTTCAATATCTTGGGTGGTTATGTAAAAGATAAGGGCTACGACATTAAGTTTGCTATCGAACCTAAGCCAAATGAGCCTCGTGGAGATATCTTCCTTCCAACAATCGGCCACGCGCTCGCCTTCATCAACACCTTGGATAACCCAGAGATGGTCGGAGTTAACCCAGAGGTTGGTCACGAGCAGATGGCTGGACTCAACTTTGTTCATGGAATTGCGCAAGCTCTCTGGCAGGGCAAGTTGTTCCACATTGATCTCAACGGTCAACATGGTCCGAAATACGATCAGGATCTCGTCTTCGGTCATGGAGATCTCAAGTCAGCCTTCTTCTTAGTCGATCTGCTCGAGCGCTACAACTACCAAGGTCCTAAGCACTTTGATTACAAGCCAGCTCGTACCGAAGATGATGCAGGAGTCTGGGAGTCAGCAAGTGCCAATATGCGCACCTACCTCGCTCTCAAAGAGCGTGCGCTCGCTTTCCGCAATGACCCTCGCGTAGTCGATGCCATGAAGGAATCCCGCATTGATCAGCTCGAAGTTCCAACTCTTGCCGCAGGTGAAACATGGAGCGATCTTGCAGATGCATCATTTGATGTTGAACTTGCTGGTGCTCGTGGATATGGATACGAGAAGATTGATCAGTTAGCAATTGAGCACTTGATGGGAATCAAAGCGTAATTAGAATCAAATAAAAAAGGCGCCTTCCATATGGAGGGCGCCTTTTTTTCATGGGTATTTAATTGGCGATATTTGCGCCCTTGCGAGAGATTGCGTCAACAGATGCAGAGATCAAGAGAACGCCACCGGTAACCAAGTATTGAGTACCTGAGCTAAAGCCCAAGAGACCCATACCGTTGTTGATGATTGCGACTACGAGACCGCCAAGAATGGCATCGCGCAACTTTCCCTTACCTCCGAAGAGTGATGTTCCTCCGATAACTGCAGCGCCAACTGCGTAGAGCAGTGTGGTTCCGCCACCAGTTGTAGGGGAGATCGAGTTAGAGATCGAGGCGAAGAGCATTCCAGCGATTGCAGCAAGACCTGTACAGATCATGAATGCCGTTGTACGTACGCGACGTACGTTGATACCGGAACGACGAGCTGCTTCAGCATTTCCACCAACTGCATAGAGATGGCGTCCAAATACTGTCTTGTTCAGAACGAATGAGCCGACAACCAAGAGAGCCAAGAGAACTGGAACCACGATTGGCATGCCCTTGATGCTGCTGTTAGGTGGATTTCCGCGCTGTTGGTTAAGAACGTAAGTGGTACCAATTCCAATTGCAACCAAACTTATATTCTTGGCAAGCCAGACTTTGAAAAGTTCTGATTTCAAATTCTTGCGGCGGCGATGCAAAATGCGATTGAGTCCAAGACCCACGTAGATTGCGAGACCAACTAGCGAGAAGAACCAGCTCGTAACTGGTGTGAGATTGTTATTCTCAACGGCGATAATAAAGCGATCCTGAAGCAGAATGGTTCCGCCATTTCCTGCCATCAAGAGAAGGATTCCTTGGAAGGCTAAGAAGGCAGACAGCGTTACGACGAATGATGGAATACGTAGTCTCGCGACCAAGATTCCCATCAACCAGCCGAGTCCAACTCCTACCAAGATGCTCACGAAGAGAGCTAAGTACCAAGGGAACTTATGATCATTGATCAGAAGAACCATTGTTGCTCCGCATACACCAGATGCGAAACCAGCCGAGAGATCAATTTCTCCGAGAAGAAGTACGAAGACCAATCCCATAGCAATAACAATTACCGGCGCCGCCTGAGTGAGAAGGTTCGCCATATTTCTCGCAGTTAGGAAGAACTGAGATGAAAATGTAAAGACCAAACCGAGGGAGATGAGACCTAGGAATGCTGGGAGCGCACCGATATCGCCCGCTTTGAGTTTAGAAAAATAGTCAGAAAGAACGCTCTTGAGCGTGACCTCTTGGTTTGCGAGATTATCTGTGTTTACGCTCATACGTTGGATCCCACAATTCCCTCAGATTTTCCGGTGGTTATCAATTCAACAACTTGGCTTGCCTTCACATCTTTCGATTCAACCTGCGCTGCCATCGTGCCAAGGTAAAGTGGCGCGATGTAGTCAGCAACTTCAAATACATCATTGAGGTTGTGACTAATCAGAATTACAGCCAAACCATTATCAGCTAAGCGACGAACCAATTTAAGAACTTGTTCAGTCTGAGCCACGCCAAGAGCAGCGGTTGGCTCATCCAAGATAACTACCTTGGAGTTCCACAGTACTGCGCGAGCGATTGCTACGGTCTGGCGTTGTCCGCCTGAGAGAGATGAGACAGTTTGGCGAATTGATTTCACGGTTCGCACTGAAAGGCCATCGAGAGTCTTTGCGGCCAAGGACTCCATGTGAGTCTCATTGAGAACTACGCCGTTACGTTCTTCACGGCCAAGGAACATATTTTGAACAATGTCGAGGTTGTCACAGAGGGCAAGGTCTTGATACACAACTTCGATTCCAAGATCAGTGGAATCGCGCGGTCCATGGATTTCAACCTTCTTACCTTCGAAGAAGATGTCACCAGACTCTGCGGTGTAAATACCAGCGATGCATTTGATGAGCGTGCTCTTACCCGCGCCGTTATCGCCAACAAGGGCGGTTACCTTTCCGGCATATGCATCGAAGTTAACATGCTTCAAAACGTGGACGGGGCCGAATGATTTATTAATGCCTCGCAGTGAAAGAATTGGTTCGCTCACTTGATACTCCTGTCGATAAAACTGGGAATGCGCGTAAGTTCTATTGCGCCACTATAACTAAAAAAACTAGGCCGGAGACTCTGTCTCCGGCCTAGTTTCACACTATTTGCTGCTTGAAACTAACTGCTTAAGAGGTGTGAACCTTACTTAACGCCGTTAGCTGCACAAGCTGCTGCACCAGCGATGTCGCAAATTTCTTTCGCTGTACGGAACTTGTCTGT
Organism: uncultured Actinomycetes bacterium; assembly: GCA_903891755.1. Lineage (GTDB taxonomy): Bacteria > Actinomycetota > Actinomycetes > Nanopelagicales > Nanopelagicaceae > PALSA-747. Next base: position 20,304 of record CAITFY010000005.1, read on the forward strand.
AACAGTTACTTCGACATTCTTCTTGGTGATTGTTGTTGGGATCAAAAGTACTGACTTAACAACGCGTGTTCCGTCCTTGACGGTTCCGTTTGTCTTAGCAGCTGTTCCCTTTACCAATGAAATTGCAAGTGCTGCAGCGCCATTAGCTTCTTGTGAGATTGGCTTGTAGACGGTGTTTGAAAGGTCACCAGTCAAGATAGCTGCAAGTCCAGCCTTAGATGCATCTTGTCCTGATACGCAAGTCTTTCCGTTGAGGTTGTTCTTCTTAAGAACAGCAACAGCTGCAAGGCCAAGGCCTTCGTTAGCTGAAACTACAGCGTCAAGCTTTCCGCCTGCCTTTGTGAGCTGTTGTTCGAA
>CAITFY010000006.1 GCA_903891755.1 uncultured Actinomycetes bacterium
CTTCCATCGCCATATAGATTCCGAGGAAATCTTGATACTGCAACTCCTCCATCTCTTTCAGCACCTCAGTACGAACTTCAGGTGAGTCGGAGAGGATGAGTGTCTCAACCAGCGTGCGACGCTCACCTAAGAACATATGTTCTGTGCGCACCAATCCAACACCTTCTGCACCAAAGTTACGCGCTAACTGACAATCAGCGGCGGTATCGGCGTTGGCACGTACATCGAGAGTTCTGACAATATCTGCGCGCGTAAGGAATCGTTCAATGGCGCGAATAAGTGGAGTAAATTTCTGAGGAGAGACCGAGTTCTGAAGGTACTGACTTACGGTTGACTCCACTACGCGCATCTCTCCTAGATAGATTGCGCCCGTTGCTCCATCAATAGAGATGAGATCTCCAGCTTTAACGGTGTGGCCATTAGTCGTGAATTCACCAGCCGCAACATTGACCTTAATCTCTTCAGCGCCGCAAATCGCAACTCGTCCCATACCGCGAGCAACCACCGCGGCGTGAGAAGTCTTTCCACCGCGAGAGGTCAGAATTCCTTGTGCTGCAACCATGCCAGGTAGATCTTCTGGAGAGGTCTCGTTGCGAACCAAGATGACACGCTTGCCGGACATCGCTTCATCCACGGCACTCTTTGAATCAAAGACCACATGTCCCACTGCTGCTCCTGGAGATGCTGGAATTCCAGATGCAATGCGCTCATTGGAGGCGCTGAGATCAAATTGTGGGAACATTAAATTCATCAATTGCTCACCGGTGACACGAAGCAGCGCCTCATCAATAGAGATAAGTCCTTCGTCAACAAGGGTGCTTGCAATTCGAAATGCGGCTTCAGCGGTGCGCTTGCCAACGCGAGTCTGCAAAATCCATAGCTTCCCAGATTCGATAGTGAATTCAATGTCGCACATATCGCGATAATGATTCTCGAGTTTGCTCATGATGGATTTCAGCTCGGCGTGGGCGGCAGGCTGAATATTTGCTAGATCTTGAAGAGTTAGAGTGTTGCGAATTCCAGAGACAACATCTTCGCCTTGAGCGCATTCGAGATAATCACCATAGTCACCACTCTCACCGGTAGATGGGTTTCTGGTGAAGCAAACTCCAGTACCAGAATCTTCACCGATATTTCCAAAGACCATCATCTGCACGTTAACTGCGGTGCCTAAAGTGGCCGGAATACGCTCACGGCGGCGGTAAAGGGTGGCGCGCTCTGAGTTCCATGAGCTAAATACAGCTTCCACGGTACGTAGAAGTTGGGATTTAGCATCCATCGGGAAGGTGCGGGAGGTGTGGGATTCCACAACTTCAATGAATTGGTACGAGAGCTCTTCGATCTGTTCTGCGCTTAAATCAAGAGCTGAATTCAGGTGAGCGGCTGCAAGGTATTCGTGGCGTACCTCTTCAAAGATTTGAGCAGGTACTCCACAAACGATACGTCCATACATCTCAACAAAACGCCTAAAGGAATCCCAGGCAAATTTTGGATCCTTGGATTTTGCAGCAAGTGCCTTCGCAACTTCAGGTGAAATTCCGACATTAAGAACTGTCTCCATCATTCCGGGCATGGAGAACTTTGCACCTGAACGAACGGAGACCAAAAGCGGATTCTTTATATCTCCGAAGCGACGACCTGTGCGATTCTCTAATTTGGCTACAGCAAATTCAATATCGCTCTCTAATTGTTCAGAGAGACTCTTGCGCTCCAAGAAGTCACGGCAGGCGGCGGTAGTGATTGTGAACCCATCTGGTACTGGAATACCAAGGGAGATCATCTCCGAAAGGTTTGCGCCCTTTCCTCCCAAGAGTTCGCCCATACTGCGATTGCCCTCATTGAAGGGAAATACCAAACGCTCCATCACTAACCTTTCGTAGAAGTACCGTTCCTATTCCTTGATAGAACCGGCCAACATTCCGCGGATCAATCGTTTCTGTGAGATCAAAAATACGATCATCACAGGAACTGCAACCAAAATACCTGCGAGTGCAATTTCTGGTTTAAGTATCGGAACAGATGTCGCGCCGTTACCAGGATTAATAGCAGGTGTTGAGAAGAAGAGTGCTCCAAGTCCAACTGGAAGCGTGTAGTGCTCTGGGGATGGAAGCATGATGTACGGCATGAAGTAGTTACCCCAGTTGCCGACGAAGGCGAAGAAAGCAAGGAGCGCCAAGAGAGGATGACTGAGCGGGAAGGCAATCTTGGTGTACAAACCGAAATCGCTACATCCATCAAGTCGAGCTGATTCATAAATCTCAGGTGGAATCGTGTTGGAGTAGTAGATGTAGGACAAGAAGGCGCCAAAGGGGTAGAGCGATGAGATCAAGATAACCGAGAGCGGGTTATCGATCAGATTCACCTTATTCATCTCAATAAAGAGCGGAATGACCAGCGCAACCGGTGGAACCAACATCATGATCAAGGTTGAGATGAGGAAAGTCTTCTTAAATCGAATTCGTGAAGCTGAGATAACGAATCCTGCCAACGAAGCCGTCACGCTTGCGAAGACCACGATCGCTAGGTTGTAGGTAACTGAGTTAATTACCCAGTGCGCCAAAACTCCGCTGTTGAAGTCTTGGAGGTTCTTCCAAGCGCGAACATAGCCGTGGAAGCTGGCGAAGGAGAGTGGGTTCTTATAGGAAACTTGTCGATCTGTTTTAGAAGGGGCGAGAATCAACCAGAGCATCGGAATGACACTGAAGATGGCCCAAAAAATGAGCCAGCCATTTACGGCGTAATGGCCAATGCTGATCTTGCGCTTCTTCTTGCGTGGGGCTTCAGGAGTTGCTGGAGCCTTCTTATCGAAATCAATGCTCATGCTGTAACCGCCTCACGCTTTTTGGCTTCCTTCGCCAATTTCTTTGGACTCTTAAAATTCACGTCTTCGAACATGTCGGTCTTAAAGATAACGAGGAGGGCACCAATCAAACTTGGGACGAGAAGCATGAGAGAGAGTGCAGATGCTTCACCGAAGTTTCCATTATCGAATGCGAGTGAGTAGCTCAACTGATCAAATGACCATTGCTGAGCGATACCGTGATAAACACTCGAGTTGAGGAGTTGTGGTTCTACGAAGATCTGAAGTCCGCCGGCGAAAACAAGTACGCCCATGTAAATCACATATTTGCGGATGAGAGGTAGTTTAATTTTTGTCGCGAGTTGGAATTGAGTACATCCATCCACGCGAGCTGCTTCCAGAATCTCTCCAGAGATTGATTGCAGAGAACCGAATTGAATCAAGATCCACTGCCCGGCCAATGACAAGAAAGCCATGAAGACCAAGATGTAGGTCAAGTTTGAAGTTTTCCAAATTTGAGTTGCCTGTGTGATACCAAAGAAATGCATCACGCCTTTGAAAGGACTGAGTGTTGGCTCAAGCAACACATACCAGAGCAGAACCGCAACAGAACCGGAGATACATGCTGGAACGATGTAGGCCAGACGAACCCACTTCTTCCAAGGTGCCGTATCTGTATCTAGCATTAGTGACATTGCCACTACGAAGAAGATCATCAGAGGAACAAAGAGCGCCATGAATCCGAGGACGTGCCAGGCGGCGGGAACTAAGCGAAAGTCATGCAAGACAATTTTGAAAACATGCCAGCCACCATTTGGATTCGATGGTGATTTGCTGGGAACATTGATGACCGCCATGATCAATGGCAGAACGCCAAAGAGAAATAGCAGTGCGAGATACGGCGAAAGCATCGCAATCATCAATAGATTTTTCGGCTTATGCACGCGGCCTTTGCTCACTTCAACTCCTAATTTTAAGAAGCCTCGCAGGACTTATTAGGTCCTGCGAGGTCTTCATCGAACTTTCTTATTACTTACTTACGACGGCATACCCAACTTGAGTAGCCGCATTTGATGTGTATGTCGCATATGAATCAATTGCCTTTTGGAGATTCTTCGACTGTGCAATTTCTGTGTCGAATGAAGCACCCCAGGCACCGTTAGCGTCATAACGCACTGGCTTTGTGCCACCCCAGATTAATTGAGCCTGCGTATCGAGCGCAGGAACAATGCTCTGTGCGTAGTAAGTGTCCTTAGCAACGGCTTGTACCCAGATCTTGTTTCCAGGACCGTATGCAGGATAGGTAGGAGCTCCGTGGCTTCCATCAGGGTTCTTCACCGAGACGAGGTTACGAGCATCTCCAACCATGAACATTGCGAAGGCGAGAGCTTCCTTTGGATACTTGGTGTGAGTTGAAACGGTGTAAATTCCGCCGCCGTACTCTCCTGAGTAACCCTTGGTTTCTCCAGGCCATGTTGGCATTGGAGCTGTAGCTACTACACCTGCAGGAATGTTGTATGAGCTAGCTGGGCGAAGTACGAACTGACCCCACCATGATGGACCAATGTTCATCAACCACTTGCCGGCTTGTCCAACATCCTTGATGTAACCAGCATCGAATGGGCTACGTACATCAAGTACGCCGCTATCGATGAGTGGTTGTAGAAGTGTTGCTGCTCGAGTGCAATGTGAATCCTTCGAGTTGATAACAACAACTGTGTCAGACTTTGCAACGTTCAATGGGCACTGTGAAGGCTCCAAGAAGCTTGAGTAGCCAGCTTGATCTCCAAGTGATCCAAGTGAATATCCAGGGTGGTTCTTTGCAACATCTGCACCGATAGCAGCGAATTCAGCCATGGTTGTTGGAACCTTGTAACCGAATTGAGTCATCAATGTTTTGTTGTACCAAAGAACTGTCTGAGCAAGGTCATTCTTTACACAGTAGTAGTGGCCATTGAGTTTGCACCAGTTGTTACCGTTTCCAAATGCCTTCCAGATTGCTGGAGATTGAAGCGCATCGAGTTGAAGAGCATCGTTAACCAATGGGTTCTTCAAGAATGCAACATCGTTTGGAGGACCGAACACAACATCTGGCCATCCTTTTTTAACTGTATTGAACAGTTGTACTTTCGCAACCAAATCACCTTGGGCGTGGAGTTGAACATTGACGTTAACTTTGCCCTTCATGATTTGTGCATAGAGATCTGCACCAGGTTTGCGAGGTGAGTCGACCCAAATAGTGATTGATGGAATCGCCGCTTGGGTAGCGACCGGAGTTACTAAAGAAGCGCCCAACAATGCGGCCGTTGCTACGACCAACAAGGAATGCTTTCTCTTCAATTTGTTCCCCTTTCGTTGCTAACCCACCTATCGAGGGATCGGTGGCCAGTTGGCATGAGGTTAGAGGATAAATACTATTTCGTATAGTATTTTCGAAAATAATTCTCTAGGATGTCCCAAAGTTAATTAAAGAATATGTGGCGATTTGAACGGGAAAAAATTCTCGTTATCAAAAAGTTACAAATAAAGGAGGCATGAGCGTGAAGATTACAAATGTAGAAGTCGTTCTAGTCGATCGCCCTGCATTCTCCCCCGCCTTCGTTTGGCGCAAAAACGTACCCGGCTCTGATCCTGCTGGAGTAACTGGATGGCTTGTCATAGAAACAGATGCAGGAATTACTGGTTTCGCAACTGCACCTCGCGGTGTGATTCTCAAGGATTATGTTGAACGGAGATTTAAGGCAGAGCTCATCGGTCAAGATCCACTCAACCGCGAATATTTGTGGGAACGAGTGTGGGAGTTAGATCGCATTGAACGTTTCGCACCAAATATGGCGCACGTTGTTGATGTTGCCCTCTGGGACATTGCGGGCAAGCAAGCACAACTACCAGTGTGGAAGTTGCTCGGTGGTTTTCGTGAATCGATTCAGGCATATGCATCCACAGTTACATTTTCTAGCATTCCAGAATTTCTTGAGATTGCAGATCAATGCTTAGCACTTGGTTATCCCGCAATTAAGTTACATGCTTTTGGTGATGCGAAGAAGGATGCACTTCTCTGCACGAAGCTTCGCGAACATGTTGGCGATGATATTCCGTTGATGTACGACGGATCAGCTGGCTTTGATCTCATGGATGCAACGTATCTAGGTCATGCCTTATCTGACTCTGGGTATCTTTGGTATGAAGAGCCAATGCGTGAATTTAGCGTTACTGCATATAAGTGGTTGGGAGAACGCGTACGCGTTCCACTATTGCTTGGTGAAGTAACAGATGGCGCACATATGAGTGCAGGAGATTTCATCGCAACTGGCGTCGCCTCTGCAGTACGAACAAGTACATTCTTGCGCGGCGGATTTACTGGCGCGATGCGTATTGCCCATCTTGCTGATTCATTCCATCTTCGCGCTGAAGTTCATGGCTATGGTTTAGAAAGCGCGCACCTCTGCATGGCCATCAAGAACAATACATATTACGAGTCGCTTGTTTTTGAAAATCCTATTAAGCGCGAAGCAGTGGTTGATAGCAACGGATTAGTTCATGCCCCGAAGAATCCTGGTGTTGGCTACGAAGGTGTGTGGAGCGAGTCCGGTGTTCCAATTGGATTAGAGAAATTCATCGCGTAATGACCCACACAATCCTGCGGGCAGAGGCCTTCGACGTAAGGTTCCCAACCTCAAAAATGTTGGATGGTTCAGATGCGATGAATGCTGATCCGGACTACTCCGCAGCCTATTTACGCCTCTTTACCGAGAGCCAGGCTCTCACTGGCGACTCCCTTGTTTTCACTATTGGTCGCGGGAATGATGTGCAGATTGCAGCAATCGAAATTTTGATGGAGAAGGTTGTCGGTTTAAGCACCGATGATGCCTTCGATCGCATTGGAGATATAGCGCGCGAACTCTCTGCGGACAGTCAACTACGTTGGCTAGGTACGGATAAGGGTGTCTTTCACATGGCAGCGGGTGCGGTTCTCAATGCGCTCTGGGATCTCTTCGCGAAGGAACGTGGAGTTCCGCTATGGAAGTTGCTATCGGACCTCACTCCGGAACAGCTAGTTGATGCAATTGATTTTAGATATATCGCAGATGTCTTAACTCCTGAAGAAGCTTTACAAATTTTGAGGGCAAGAGTTTCTGAGCGCTCTGCCAACGAAGCTTTGCTATTACGCGACGGGGTGCGCGCTTACACAACAACGCCAGGCTGGCTCGGTTATACCGATGAGAAGATGTTGGATCTCACCCGTGAGGCAGTTGCTGACGGTTTCACTCTCATCAAATACAAATGTGGCAAATCAATAGAAGATGATCGCAGACGTTTAACAAAGGTACGCGCAGAGGTTGGGCCTGACTTTAAGATTGCCATTGATGCTAACCAAGTATGGAATGTTGACACTGCAATTGCTTGGGTCAATCAGCTACAAGAATTTAAATTGGAATGGATCGAAGAGCCAACACATCCTGATGATGTTGTAGGGCATGCTCGCATAGCTAAGGAAGTTGCACCTACTCGTGTCGCTACAGGTGAGATGGCAGCAAACCGATTGGTTTTTAAACAACTGTTGCAGCTGAACGCAATCTCATTTATGCAAATTGATGCGACTCGCGTTGCAGGTGTCAATGAAAATATCGCAAATATTTTATTAGCAGCAAAATTTAATATTCCCGTTGTTCCACATGCAGGTGGTATCGGGTTGTGTGAAATGGTCCAGCACCTTGCAATGTTTGATGCCGTAGCAGTTACGGGGCATCACAATCGTCGAATTGTTGAATATGTGGACCACCTACATGAACATTTCCTAGAACCTGCGAGGGTGGTAGCAGGTGCTTATCAAGCACCTGCACTACCTGGCGGAGGAGGACATATGAAAGACGAGAGCATTCAGAAATACATCTATCCATCCGGTAGTTACTAGATTTCTGAACTATCAATGAATGGAGCGAAGAGATGAGCGACGGATTCAAGGGGTTGAATGCAATCGTCACTGGAGCAGGTTCCGGAATCGGACTTGCAGTCGCGAAGAAGCTCAAAGAAGAAGGCGCAACTGTCTTTGGTTTTGACATAAATCAGGGCGAGATGGATGGACACGCCACATGGATTCATTGCGATGTGGGAGAAACCGCCAGTGTTGTGGCGGCGGTTGCAAAGGTTAAAGAGCAGGTATCGACCATCGATATCCTCGCGAATAACGCCGGGGTTGGGGCCGTGGGATCGGTCCTCGACGCTAGCGACGATGAATGGGCCCGGGTTATCAATATCAATGTCGCAGGGATCTCTCGCGTGACCGCGGCTGCTCACTCTCTACTCTCAAACAGTAAAGCTCCAGCGATTGTGAATACCTGCTCAGTCGCGGCGACTGTCGGCCTTCCCAAGCGCGCTGTTTACAGCGCAAGTAAGGGTGCAGTTATGTCCCTGACTCTTGCCATGGCCGCTGATTTTGTTAAAGAGGGCATTCGCGTGAACTGCGTAAATCCTGGGACTGCGGATACTCCCTGGGTGGCTCGGCTTTTAGCTGCAGCGAGTGATCCTGCAGCCGAACGCAAAGCACTTGAGGCTCGCCAGCCTATGGGGCGCTTAGTTTCTGCCGACGAGGTAGCAAATGCCATCTTGTATCTTGCAAATCCACAGCAGAGATCAACCACTGGAACGGTTCTAGCAGTTGACGGCGGAATGGACGGCTTACGATTACCCCATTAGTCAGCGTTGACTCTCAATAAATCCATTTAGAAAGGAGGATGTTCTCATGGCAATTTCCAAGAGCGTGAAAGTAAAAGCTCAGCCACGTCGTTCAATCCTCTCTGATGAAACATATTCAATGATCCGCGCCATGGTCTTTGCTCACGAAATTGTTCCAGGTGAACGAGTGAATATAGATGCCCTCTCACTACAACTTGGTGTTTCACAAACTCCAATTCGAGAGGCCTTAGCTCGACTTGAATCTGAAGATCTCATTGCAAAGGAACCGCTCAAGGGTTACCGCGCAACAAATCTTCTCTCCAAGAAAGAATTTGCTGATCTCTTTAGTTTTCGTCTTTTGATTGAGCCGTATGCGGCAGAGCAAGCTGCGCTCCTTATAGATGCTGAGGGAATTAAGAAGTTACAGAATGAGATTGCAAGCGCCAAAGATGCACTAACGCTAGATGATGAGCATCTGATTGAAGCAATCACAGAGCATGATGCTCGCTTTCACACCTTAATCGCTCATTACTCAGGCAATAAATCTCTCTCCTCTGCATTTGCCAACACCCACTGTCACCTGCATTTATTTCGTCTATATGTGGCTACACAGAAGCACTTGGTTGAGCCTGGTGATAAATCAAATTTCGTACAGGATCTATTCGCCCGCTACTACCACTCTGATCGCGGTCAACTGGCGATTAAGCAGCACGTGGCTATCGCTAAGGCCATCACATCTCGCAACTCGGAAAAGGCGAAGGCTGAGATGTATAGCCATATCGAGTCATCACTGAAGCGATTTACACCAGATCTCCAACTAGTGCATACGGAACGGAAAGCCAATGAGCGATAGCACAATAAGTAAGATCGAGATTCGCGCCTGCAGAGGGGGTGATGAGCTCAACAACCTAGATGCTGTTGAAGCTGTTCAGCTTCCCGGCGGCTCGCGTCCTGATTTCACCGTTGTGACTATTACTACGACAGATGGTGTTACCGGAACTTCCTTTGGATTTGGTGCCCTTGACGCAAAGGCGGCAGCCGGTGCACTCTCGCAGGTAAAGCCATTCTTTATGGGCCGTGGAGTACACGACGCCGCTAAGAATATGAAGGATTTTGAACTCTTTGACCGACGCTGGAACCACGTTCCTATTTACGCCTACGGGCCGTTCGACAATGCCTGTTGGGATGTCGTCGGAAAGATGGCCCACCAACCTGTTTATAAATTACTAGGTGCTGCCCGTGAAAAATTACCTCTTTATGTCTCATCCATGTTTCTGCCGGGCCCTGCTGAATATGTAAAGCAAGCCTTGGAAGTTAAAGC
>CAITFY010000007.1 GCA_903891755.1 uncultured Actinomycetes bacterium
AGGGAAGGCATCAGCTACCTCGTCAGAGAGCGCTGCAAGATCCGGCACAAATTTCTTAGGGGCAACATGGATTTCATATGGATATCGCGCCGCATAGGGAACATAGGCAATCCAATGCTCATTCTCAGCGACGATGCGAACTTCGTCTTTTATTTCGCGCTCCATGATTGAGGTGAGAAGCGGCTTCTTCTCCCGCTCGTAATGTTCCTTGGCTACCTGCAACATCTTTGAGGTGCGAGGCGTAATAAATGGATATGAATAAATCTGACCGTGAGGATGATTGAGAGTTACCCCAACTTCTTCTCCACGATTTTCAAAGACAAATACTTGCTCAACATAATCTAATTTTGAAATTTCACGAGTGCGATCAATCCATGCCGCCATGACCGTACGCATCTGCGCGAGTTCTAAACTTCCAAAACTTCCCTCGTGTTGATCTGAGAAGACAATAACTTCACAACGTCCTGATGCCTGAATAACATCGTCAGCAAGTTCGTTAGATGGCGCAGAAAATGAAGGTGAACGATTTTCGAAGACAACAACTTCAAAGGTGGAGTCCGCGATTTCAGTTCCAAAATCAGTTTTGGTGGGACAGAGCGGGCAGAACTCCTTAGGGGGCAAGAAGGCGCGGCTTTGACGATGAGCCGCCATCGCAATCCATTCACCAGTGAGCAGGTCTTGGCGCATATCCCCAGGCAGTGGACGAGGTTCAAAGGGGCGAGAATCTACGGCGCTTCGCTCAACGGGATTTCTATCAAAGTAGAAAATCTGGCGGCCATCAAACATTGAAAGTTCGGTGCGCTTAACAAAGCTCATGCTTCAATCCTAATCTATTAGCGCAGATGGTTAGGATTGCCACATGAATTCTTCTGCATGGTGGCGCGATGCCGCGATTTATCAGGTCTATCCCCGCTCCTTTAGAGACAGCAATGGTGATGGCGAAGGTGATCTGCAAGGAGTAATTGCAGGGCTCCCCTACCTAGCTGAGTTAGGTATCGATGCAATCTGGTTGAGTCCTTTTTACAAATCCCCAAATAAAGACGGTGGATACGATGTCGCAGATCCTCGCGATGTTGATCCTCGATTTGGAACTCTCGCAGATGCCAAAGAATTAATTGATGCCGCCCATAGCCATGGTATTAAATTCATTGCCGATATCGTCCCAAACCATTTCTCTTCTGAACATATCTGGTTTCAAGAAGCCCTTGCCTCAGAGAAAGGTTCTGTAGCGCGCTCTCGCTTTCACTTCTACGACGGCCGCGGCGAGAATGGCGAAATCCCACCAAATAACTGGATCTCAATATTTAGAGGACCAGCCTGGACCCGCACTCCGGATGGGCAGTGGTATCTCCACCTCTTTGATTCAAGCCAGCCAGATCTCAATTGGGATAACCCCGATGTTATGGATGACTTCGAGAAGACTCTGCGCTTCTGGCTAGATTTAGGCGTAGATGGCTTCCGTATTGATGTAGCGCATGGTTCTGTAAAAGAGAACATCCTGGTTGACCACCGAGACCCAGAACGCCTCGTCGATGCGCTGCGCTTGGATTTCCTAGAGATAACCGAGGAAGAGCGAGCCGGTCTACTCGGGGATATTCCATTCTTTGATCGCGAAGGCGTTCATGAGGTGTACAAGAAATGGCGCTCCATTCTTGATGAGTACACCGGTGATCGCATGACGGTTGCAGAGGCTTTTGTATATCCATCGAGCCGAGCTGCTCGTTACGTTCGCGAAGGCGAATTGCATCAAGTCTTTAACTTTAATTTCATGATGTTGGGTTGGGATGCAGCAGCTATGCGAGCTAGCATCGAGAGAACTCTTGCCGAGCTTGTTGATGTGAAAGCTCCGGCGACCTGGGTACTTAACAATCACGATACTCCGCGGGTGGTTACTCGTATCGGCAGTGCGCGTAAGGCTCGCGCCCTTGCTATGTTAATTCATTCGCTGCCTGGAGGCGTTTACATCTACCAAGGTGAAGAGCTCGGTTTGCCAAGCGCTGATCTTCCAGATGCCGCACGGCAAGATCCAGCATTTATCCGCAGTGGCGGTACAGATAAGGGCCGCGACGAATGTCGTGTTCCAATTCCTTGGCAAGCAGATGCTGAAAATTATGGCTATGGAACAGGTACTCCTTGGTTGCCGCAACCAAAAGACTGGGCGCAATATTCAATGGATGTCGAAGCAAAAGATTCAACAAGTAGTTTGGCGCTTTACAAGAAGAGCCTGGCACTTCGCCATACTCATCCCGCCCTTGGCGGTGAAGGTTTAATTGCCTGGGTTGATGCACCAGAAGGTCTTATGCACTTCACTCGCGAACATGGTCTTGAGGTTGTTGTGAACACAACTGATTCCACTGTCGAGATTACGGTTTCAGGTAAATCAATATTGCTTGAATCAAGTGAAGGAAGTTATCTCACAGATGGTCGCTTGGCTATCGCAGCCAATACGACCATCTGGTTACAGCTCTAATTACTTAACAGAACCGGAGAGCAAACCTCTAACGAAGTAACGTTGTAGCGAGAAGAAGACGATAAGCGGAACCAAGATTGTAATGAAGGCGCTGGAAGTTAATAGCTCCCAGTGACTTCCCCATGTTCCAGCAAGTCCCGCTAATTTATTATTTAGCGGATCAATGCCTTCAGTGCCACCGGTGAAGGTGAGCGCAACGAGCAGGTCATTCCAGACCCAGAGGAACTGGAAGATTGTGAAGGCAGCAATCGCAGGTACTGAAAGTGGCAGGACGATACGGCGAAATACCGTGAAGTGGCTGGCGCCGTCGACATTTGCTGCTTCCATAAGATCGCGCGGAAGAGATGAGATGAAGTTATGCAATAAGTAAATAGCCAGCGGAAGAGCGAACATGGTGTGCGGAACCCAGATACCTAGGAACTTTCCTGCGATATGAAGCGCCGGAACTACGGTGACTGAACCAATATGTACTCCACCGGTAAAGAGATTTAGCAATGGAACCAAAGCCACCTGGATAGGAACAATCTGCATTGCAAATATTCCGTAGAAGACCAGGTCGCTGCCACGGAACTTTACCCACGCTAAGCAATAGGCAGCCATGGTCGCAATTGTGATTGGAAAGATAACTGCAGGAATTGTGATCACAAATGAGTTGATGACGTAAGGCATGATTCCATTTGGAATACCGCTCACAGTGCTTGTGCTAAAAATCGCTGAGTAGTTTGCAAAAGTGAAATGTGGGTGCAGAAATAAATTCCACCATCCAGTTTCTGAGATCTCGATCTTTGGTCGGAATGAAGTTGCGAAGAGTCCTAGAGTCGGGATAGTCCAGACGATGGCGATAATCCAGACGATGATTGTTGCGGCGCGACTGCCGAAGAGCTTCCGTCCAGCATTGTGCTCAGCAATTTTAGGTGCCTTATTTCGAGTTAAGAGGCTCATGCGATTGTCCGCTCCCGACGTAGATTGATAATGTTATAAACCAAGACAGGTATTACTAATAGGAATAGAACGATTGCCATTGCAGCGCCTCTACCCGCGTCGTATCGAATAAATGTTTCGGAGTACATCTCATTTGCCAACACTGAGGTACCGAAGTTTCCGCCAGTCGAAGCACGAACGATGTCAAAGAGTTTGAGTGTTGCAACCACCATCGTTGCAAGGACAACAATAAATGTGGATCGAACCATCGGGAAGGTAATTCCACGGAAGAGGCGCCATCCATGTGCGCCATCAAGTGCGGAAGCTTCCATGATGTCTGCAGGAACAGCTTTGATGGCTGCAGAGAGAATGACCATGGCAAATCCGGTTTGGGACCAGACGAAGATAACCATTAATAGAAAGGTATTAAGCGGCTGGGTGAGGAGCCAGTTAGGTGGTTCGAATCCGAGGTGGCGTGCGATGGATGACATCAAGCCAACTTGAGGTTGGTTCGGATTGGCATATTTGTAGACAAATTCCCAAACAATGGAAGCTCCAACAAAGGAGATAGCCATCGGCATAAAGATCAAAGATTTTGCCACGGATTCGCGACGCATACGATCGAGAAGAATCGCAAGGAGTAATCCAAGGCCGGTTGTAACAATCGGAGTTAAGAGAATCCAAAAGACGGTATTGCGAAGCACGATACGCATGCTCGGATCTGTGAAGAGCCATTGATAGTTGTTAAATCCAACCCAGTGCTTAGAGGCTGAGCCTTTAAAACTAAGTAAGAAGGTACGGATTGCCGGGCCGAGAAGTCCGAAGAGAAGAAGAATGAGCGCAGGTCCGAGAAAGACGACTATCGCTATTGGACGCTGCTTTTTTCCATTTGCTCTGCCCGCAATAAAGAAGATGACGGCGAGGACTGAAAGGAAGATTGCTATCGCTGCAGACATCTGTCCCAACTTGGGCAGATTATCTTTCCAGAAAGTAGACATGGACTCTCTCTCACTTATTTATCGTTAAGGCGCAAGATTAACGGGGAAATGCTCAAATAGTAATGGCGGGGGCTTTTCGCCCCCGCCATTACCGCAACAAGCTAGTTAACTAATGTATTAGTTACTTGCTGATGGCCAAGCTGCATCGATCTTCGCTGCAACTGTCTTCACAGGGGTTCCATTTGCGAACCAATCTGTGAAGCCTGTCCATTCTGCACCGTTTCCAACAGCAGCTGGCATAGCGTCAGATGCGTCGAATACGAATGTTGAGTGTGGATCAGAGAGGTACTTAGCTGACAAAGCATCCAAAGGATTGCTGTATGTCGAAGCAGGTACGCCACTGTTTGCGCTCAACCAACCACCGTTTGAACCAGCAGCCTTAATGCGGCTTACTGCCCATTGTGGTGTTGAAAGGTATGTCTGAACTTCAACAGTTGCCTTGTTTGAGTTGAATGCGAGGTAGAACTCGCCGCCACCCTCAACAGGTGTTGTTACAGCTGGGTTGATTCCTGGGAGGTAGTAAACCCATGCATCACCAGTTGGTGAAACAACAGAACCTGCAGGCAATGAAGCAGCGATGAATGAAGCTTGTTGTAGCTGCATGCACTTACCTGATGGGATACCTGTTACTGCATCTTGGAATGAAGTTGTAGCAATGGTTGAAACCTTGCCGACATACTTGGAGTTACCCAACCAGCCCCACACTGTGTTCATAGCGTGGATGATTGGAGCATCTGAGAACTTCACCTTGTGTGAGATCCAGTTGTTGTAGACAGTCGCACCAGCTTCGCGGACAACTACCTCTTCAAGCCAGTCAGTTGCAGGCCATCCGGTAGCTCCACCAGAACCGATACCGCCGCACCATGCTGTTTGACCAGCTGCAGCCATCTTGTCTGAAAGTGTAAACATGTCGTTCCATGTTGTTGGAACTGTGTAACCGTATTTAGCGAATTGCTTTGGTGAGTACCAAACCAAAGACTTCAAGTTAGCTGAGTTAGGAGCTGCATAGAACTTTCCGTTTACAGAACCTAGGTTACGCCAGCTCTTTGACCAGTAGCGGTTGATGTTGTTGGTTACTGCTGAAGGGGCTGGAACAGCCTTTCCTGTAGCGACCATCTGTGCGATCAAGCCTGGTTGTGGAACAAGTGCGAGATCTGGAGCGGTTCCACCAGCAACGCGAACTGGAAGCTGTGCTTCGAATTGATCTGAACCATTCCAGTTAATCTTGATGCCTGTGCAAGCGGTGAAGTCTGCAGAAGCCTTTGCGTAGCGAGTAAGTTCATCGCCAACGACAGATGTGAAGACTTCAACAGTCTTACCCTTTTG
This sequence comes from uncultured Actinomycetes bacterium, assembly GCA_903891755.1. Taxonomy (GTDB): domain Bacteria; phylum Actinomycetota; class Actinomycetes; order Nanopelagicales; family Nanopelagicaceae; genus PALSA-747. Next base: position 5,716 of record CAITFY010000007.1, read on the forward strand.
AACTGCATAACCAGAACCAACGTTTGCGCAAGCAGCTGCTGAAGTTCCAGCATATGCTGCAGGTGCAACAAATGTTGCAACGAGCGCAACGGTCGCTGTGGCTACGCCAGCAAGCAAACCTTTTTTGCTAATCGACATATATATTCCTTAAGGGGTTATCGCGGTCCAACCTCCCCATGAAGATTGATGCCCGCGGTGTGGGTAAAGTGTACGAGGCGGGTGTCCGCATGGCCTAGTCAGAGCAGCCTAAGTAAGGCTAAAAATTGGTGTAAATCAATAACAATTTGATAACAACCGCCTTGGAGCCTGCTTAGAGGCCGTTGGATTCTATGACCCCTGAGTACCAGTGAGCTGACTCTTTAGGAGTCCTCTGCTGGGTCTGGTAATCCACATACACGATTCCAAATCTCTTCTGATAACCAAGGGACCATTCAAAGTTATCAAGCAAGGACCACTGGAAGTAACCACCAACATTTACGCCTTGATCGATGGCATCGAGAAGCGCCTTGAGGTGTTTATCGAGGTAGGAGATCCGGCGTTGATCATTGATTGTGCCGTCACTTCCTGGGCCATCTGGATAGGCACATCCGTTTTCAGTGATGAAGATTTGAGGAAGTCGGTCGCCGAACGCTTTATGCCAGCGAACCAACATTCCAGTCAATCCCTCAGGAGTAATTGGCCAACCCATGTCAGTCAGCTCTCCAACTGGGGTGGAGTCAATAGTGAGACCTAGAAGCGCCGAATTGTCGAACTCCACTGTCTTGGCCGAATCACTGGCACCTACTCGGGTGTCGAAGTAGTAATTAATACCAAGCCAATCATTAGGAGTCTGGGCGAGCTCCATATCTCCAGGCAGAATGGCATCTTTAAATTCAGAACCGAATTCTTCCACCAGGATTTCAGGATATTTACCGTAGAAAATGGCATCCATCCACCAACGATTCTGAACCGCATCAAGAATCGCTGAAGCGTGTGCCTGAACCGGATCACTTTGGTCATCGGCTGGGTAGTTCGCTTGATTAAGTACGGGTCCAATCTTTAAATCGCTACGGACCGCACGCATTGCATTAACCGCCGTTGCATGTGCGATAACGGTGTGGTGTGCAACCTTGAATGCGGTCGGGCGATCTGAAATTCCAGGCGCATGCACCCCGAGTCCGTGTCCGAGCCATGCAACGCACCAAGGTTCATTAATTGGCGCAAAGTGCTTTACGCGATCGCCAAAATGTTCGGCAACTGCAGCCGCATACTTTCCAAATGCAGCAACTGTCTCACGGCTACGCCAACCACCTTTATCTTCAAGCGCTTGTGGAAGATCCCAGTGATAGAGCGTGATGTAGGGAGTAATTCCCTTTGCAAGAAGTGCGTTAATTAAATTGTCATAGAAGGCGAAGCCGCGCTCTTCGCGAACCTCATCGCCATTGGGAAAGAGTCTGGACCACGAGATGGAGAGTCTGTAACCCTTAATTCCAAGACCATGCATGATCTCGATATCTGCTGGATAACGGTGGTACATATCGCATGCAACATCGCCGCTATCTCCATTATCTGTCTTACCCGGAGTGTGCGAGAAGGTATCCCAGATTGATAGACCGCGACCATCTTCAGCGGCGGCGCCTTCAACTTGGTAGGCAGCCGTTGCAGCGCCCCACAAGAAATTAGTTGGGAAGTTTCGCATCAGAACTCCTTCGAAAGATTCTTAACCGAATAAAGATTAGTTAGCAGATGCTCGGACAGCGGCCGCTACTGATGTAACAACGCGGGGGTCGAAGACGCTTGGGACGATGAAGTTGGCATTGAGTTGATCGCTGCTTACGCATTCGGCAATTGCATTTGCCGCAGCAACCAACATTGTGTCTGTGATTTTATGAATGCGCCCATCAAGTAATCCACGGAAGATTCCCGGGAAAGCCAAGACATTGTTGATCTGATTGGGATGATCGCTGCGACCAGTAGCAACCACGGCTGCATATTTACGAGCGATTACTGGATCAATCTCTGGCTCTGGGTTTGCCAGTGCAAAGACAATTGAACCAGGGGCCATTGAAGCTACATCTGATTCAGTCAAAACATTTGGAGCACTCACTCCAATAAAGATATCTGCGCCAACCATCGCCTCAGATAAAGTGCCGCGGAATTCACCTGGGTCACAGTTATCTACAAACCAGGTACGCATTACATCATCACCAGGCTTGGTCTCATGAACTAAACCATCTTTATCAAAACCGATGATGTGCTGGGCACCGCTTGCAACCAAGAGACGAGCAACTGCAGTTCCCGCAGCTCCAGCACCACTCATGACAATCTTGCTCTCGGCAAGGTTCTTCTTTACAAATTTGAGAGCATTTGAAATAGCGGCGAGCACAACGATTGCAGTTCCATGCTGGTCATCATGGAAGACTGGAATATCTAGGAGCTCCCGGAGGCGACGCTCTACCTCAAAGCAACGCGGCGCAGAGATATCTTCGAGGTTAATACCGCCGTAAACCGGGGCAATAATTTGGACGGTACGAACAATCTCATCTACATCTTGCGTATCGAGACAGACCGGCCATGCATCTACATCTGCAAAACGCTTGAAGAGCGCTGCCTTTCCTTCCATCACAGGAAGCGCCGCAGCAGGTCCAATATTTCCAAGTCCTAGAACTGCAGAACCATCTGTAACTACAGCAACTGTATTTCGCTTAATAGTTAAGCGGCGTGCATCGGAAGGGTCCGCTGCAATTGCTTGTGATATGCGAGCAACACCTGGTGTGTATGCGCGCGAGAGATCGTCACGAGTCTTAAGTGGAACTTTGGATGTAACTTCAATCTTTCCACCTAGGTGAAGCAGGAAGGTTCGGTCACTTACCTTGCGAACCGTGAGAAGTGGATTCTCAGAGATCGCTGCGGTGATGCGCTCAGCATGTTCGCTGTCGTGTGCATCGCACGACACATCGATTGTTACTCGATCAATAAAAGATTCAACTACGTCCAGAGCTGTGATGGATGCACCTGCTGCGGTAATAGCGGCGGTAATCTCTGCTACTGGTTGTGCTGAAGGTGGACCATCAACACGAATTGTTATTGCATAGCCAGGACTTGTTGATGCCATTACACCACTCCGTAAAGTCGATCGCCAGCATCTCCGAGACCGGGGATGATGTAACCCTTTTCATTTAACTTTTCATCAAGCGCTGCAGTTACCAAAGTTAAATTAGCGCTAGTTCCTTCAAATTCTTTTTCTAGAGCTGCAACCCCTTCTGGTGAAGAGAGAATGCAGATCATGGTGATATCAGTGGCGCCTAAATCGATGAGATAGTGGATTGCAGAGATAAGAGTTCCGCCGGTCGCCAACATTGGATCGAGGACGAAACATTCGTGGTTATGCAGATTCTGTGGGAGGCGGTTTGCATATGTCTTTGCCTGCAAAGTGTGTTCATCGCGAACCATTCCCAGGAAACCGACTTGGACTGATGGCATGAGGCGCACCATTCCATCCAGCATGCCAAGTCCGGCGCGCAAAATTGGAATAACAACGGCATCAGGCTTAGCCATTACGGCACCTTGCGCCATTGCAACCGGAGTCTTCACGGTAACAGGAACAGTTTTCACCTCTCGAGTGGCCTCATAGGCGAGCAAGGTCACGATCTCTCCAATTAGCTCCCGAAAGATGGATGAAGGGGTTTTCTCGTCTCGCAATATTGTCACTTTGTGGGTGATGAGCGGATGTTGGGCCACATGAACTTTCACATCTCCGACTTTACCCGCGTAAGTCAACCTTGTCGCCTGTCCCAAACGGTGGAACGATGCAGGCATGAGCAGCCAAGCAGATCACAATGCAGATGATTTTGGCGTGCTCGCTTGGCGCGAAGACAATGTATGGCGTGCCTCACGCTTGCCCATTACGAGGGACCTTGGCTCCATCATGGATCAACTCAAAGCGCAACAAGGCGATATGGGTTCCATTGCCCTTATTGCAATTGATGAAGAGTTTTTCATTATCGCCCGAAGCACGGGCAGAACCATGCAGATGATGTTGAGTGATGTGACCTATGCGGTTGAGTATGAAATCGCAGCTGATCTGATTGATGCACTCGATTTACCTTTTCCAGAAGATGATGATGACCCGCAACCGGGTGGAGATATAGATCTTCTTTCGGATTTCGGAATCAATGCCATGGATCTGGAAATTATGAGTGATGATCTTGAGATGTATCCCGAGGAGCAAATCACTTCGCTTGCACATCGTCTGGGCTTCGGCGAACAGTTCGATCAACTATATGATCGTGACTAATGGCTGATTACGAATTACTCATGCGACAGGCTTTAGCGCTGGCATTAAAAGCTGCTGCGACTGATGAAGTACCTGTCGGCGCAATCGTCATAAATCCCGATGGTTTAATTGTTGGAGTCGGCAATAATCTCCGCGAAACAGAGAACGATCCAACTGCACATGCCGAAATCGTCTCATTACGCCAAGCCTCATTACTTAGAGAGAGCTGGCGACTAGACAATCACACCTTGGTTGTCACGTTAGAGCCATGTGCGATGTGCGCTGGAGCGATAGCGCAATCTCGAATCAAAACTCTGGTCTTTGGTGCATGGGATGAGAAAGCCGGCGCAGTCGGCTCAGTGTGGGATGTATTGCGTGACCCCCGTAGCCCACATCAAGTTGAAGTTATTTCAGGAGTTCTTGAAGTTGAGTGCGCCGCTATCTTGCAAGAGTTTTTTAAAGCGAAGCGTTAAGGCGTATCGTCACCCATGGTGGCGTGTCTGAGTGGCCTAAAGAGCACGTCTCGAAAGCGTGTGTCGGGCAACCGACCGTGGGTTCAAATCCCACCGCCACCGCCAACAATTAGGAATAAATAATTTAGTGTTGCCGCAGAATAATTTCATACGATGGATTGAGAATTACAAGGTTTCCATCGTTCTCGCCGACCATACCTTCAGCGCAGATTGTTGAACCTACACCGAGACCGGTAATTTCGCGGCGACCAATAAATTGGAGAGTGATTCCACCCGTCTCATCCCACACCTCAACATCTACATGTGGAGATGCGCTTGATGGCGCATTTCGGATGGCAGTTACATGACCTTGAATATGCGCGCGGTGACGCCATTGAATAGTTCCAATGGGCTTGATGTCTTCCGCGTAGTGACTGGTTTCTAGCGCTTCATCAACGGAATCCTCAACTCTGCGAGTCTGCTGCTTTGGTTGTTCTGCTTCGACTATATCTGAAGTGTGCTCAAGTTGATGGGTGAGCTCTGCTCCATCAATGATCTTCTCAACATCAAAAGGAATAATTGTTGCAACAACACGTGGCAGTTGTGAGATAGGTGCAGCAATTGCCTCAGCGGTACGGTCATGCAAAATAGTTCCGAGTAATCCTGAATACGACCGGCGCGGAAGCAAGAGAGTTAAGTCATCCTGCGAATCGGCAGTCATGCGAATCGCATATTCAACAGCGGCATTTGGCAAGCGACGGTCTGGGCAATCAATGAGGTCGAGAGCGATATCGCTGAGCGCACGGTTCTTTGCCCATGCATCTTTCAACTCATTGGCTCGCTGGTCATCTACAACAAAGTGAAGCGCAGTGAGCGCATACGGGTTAAGCGAGCGAGCATATCGAACAGCTCCAACGGTAGCTAGATCAACATTGTCCACAAGAACGGTTACATCATGGCGAGTGACCTTTGTGGCACGTTCATGAGTGATCTCAGTACGAAGGGCAGTTTGTTCGCGGCGATAGCGGCGATTCAAACGAGTAAGAAGCACAACCAAAATAGGCGCAAGAACGAGAATTACCCATGCACCTTCAGCAAACTTAACAACCGCGAAGATGATGATGATTGTGAAAGAGACGATTCCAGAGACCGTGTTTACCGCCCACTTGTATCGCCAACCCTTTTGACGTTGTGTCTTGGCACGCTTAGCCATTCCAAATCCAACAAGTGTGAATCCGGTAAATACACCTAGAGCATAGAAAGCAACGAGATGGTTTACGGAAGCGCCAGTGACAAGCACGAGTGCGACCGCACATGTAGCCAAGAGCAAGATTCCGTTGGAGAAAGCTAGGCGGTGTCCGCGCTTGGTTAATTGGCGAGGGAGGAATCCATCATTTGCCACGAAATTAACGAGATATGGAAATCCGCTGTACGCGGTGTTAGCACCAGTAATAAGGATCAACATTGTTGCGCCTTGAACAATGTAGAAGAAGACATTTCCAAATGCGCCAGTTCCCAAAGTCGCCTTTGCGATCTGTGAAATAACAGTTGGTGTGCCTGTCTCGTAAGGCGTTGCATATGTTGCGTGAGCAAACCAAGAAACTCCAAATACAAGGGTTCCCAAAATTGCGCTCATAGTGAGCAAGGTCTTACGTGCGTTGACACCTTCTGGAGTCTTGAATAGTGCAACTCCATCAGAGATTGCCTCTAAGCCGGTGAGCGACGAGCCGCCATTTGCAAAGGCGCGGAGCAAGATGAAGATTGCGGCAAAGCTGACGAGTCCTTGTGGGTGACCAATTGCAACTGCACCATGAATACTTGTCGGATCAAACTTAGGAAGTGTTCCACGAATGCTGCGGTAGATACCCATCACAAAGACAACGCCAAGAGACGCTACGAAGAAATAAGTTGGAAGAGCGAATGCTGCACCAGCTTCTTTAACTCCTCGTAAATTTCCAAAGGTCAAGATAACGATGACAGAAACAGTCATAATCAATTTGTAATGTTGCAAACTGGTAAAGGTAGAGATAATTGCATCGATGCCGGCAGAAGATTGAATTGCCACAGTAACGATGTAATCCAACATCAAGGCAACAGCTGCCAATTGCGCCAGCGTTGAATTCAAGTTATCTCGCGATACGACGTATGCACCTCCAGATTTTGTATAAACCTGGACAACTTCGCGATACGAAAAAGTAACAATGACGAGCACTGCAAGCACAACCGCTGTCATAGGCATCAAAATGTGGAATGCCGCTAATCCAAACGCTGGCAACAGTGCGAGCAGAATCTGCTCACTTCCATATGCAGAAGATGAGATGCAATCTGAAGACAAAATTCCTAAGGCAAAGCGCTTGCTTAGCCGTTGGTGCGAGAGTGAATGGCGGTTAAGTGGCTTACCGAGGAAGGCCTTCTTAATCTTGTAGGAGATAGGATCGTGAAGGTGGGCATGTTCCTTGAGAACCATTGGTTCTGGAGCATCATCTGTCCAAGCTTTTGGCACGGTTACCTTCTTCTTACGTCATGACCCCTAAAAGAGGTAGACCGATATTTTAGGGTTAAAAGTCAGAGTTGGGCGAAAGCGCACTTGCTCTACGGCCAGATTATGACTTCCTGCGCGGCCATGAATCTCATGAGTTGAGGCTTTCTCTTCCATGGAAGCAAGGGGAGTTTCTCTTGGGTTTCATGACCCTCTTGGGGCTTAGAACCATTCCAGATTTCCAAAGTGACCTCCCGCATAGAAAGTCTGAAAGCAAGCGTGACCCCCAAATGGGTTACTTCGAGGACCTTGGAATTACGAAGAGTCACTACTTGGTTTTTATACCTAGGAAGGTTGTTAAGAAGTCGTTCGTTTACAAGGAAGGTGACGGCATCCTTGGTAGGAATAACCGAATAAGCCAAATAGCCGGGATGTAATTTGCGAAAAATTTTCTGGCTAAGCCACAAATAAGGAGAAATTTTCACAATTGAGAACCCAATTCTGCCTCACTTCGTGCAAATTCAAATTCTAGAATCCGGATCTTCTTTGCTTTATTGCCACTTAGCGGAACCCACGAACTAACGTGAAAATCAAAGCCGCCATCCACCGAGCTGCGAATCGCACAGCCCCTGTTCTCCAAGGAGTAGACCAGGATCATATTCTCGTAAGTTTTCCAAAGTTCTCGGCCCCTCAAGAGAATTTTCGCCTGTTCCCGATATCTAGCTTCGCAAGTGTCCAACAAGTCACTGAGAATTTTTAAATGAGCAATCTCCTCTTCAGATTCTCCTGAGGAGGAGAGGTCAGCATCTTCATGACTCATAAATAAACATTAACTTAAGTCCCGCAGGCCAAGGGTTCTATTTCACTCGACTGAGTTGCCCTGGCGTATTGCCATCGACCAGCAATGAATGCCTTTGAAAAGGCAACTCCAAACCAGTAGGTGAGGTTCCTATTTATGCAGGTGATGTATTTATCCTGAAGTTTCACAATCAATCCAGAACTACTCTCTGTGCTCTGTTTATTTGTGAACGGGCCGTATACGTGATCCCCAAATTCTCCTTTTTTATGAATTTCCAATGTGATCAAAACCTTCGTCTGTTCAACGTTGCAGATTGAAGAAACATTTACTTTCACGACCCGTAAATCGCGGTGTCTTTGCAAAGTTGTTGAAAGGTGGGCGTTTTGGACTTCTAGCCGACAAACTGGTTTTTGAGGTTTCGGTGTCGGCACAATGGCCACCGCCTCTCCGGCGGTGAGGAGTAGCCATATCAGGGAAGCGGAGAGGTACTTCTTAAATTTCAACATGGTGGATGGTGACAAAAATTAACTAGTGCTACGAAAGTTATCCACACTCAATAAAACTGGCGGAGAATGAGGGATTTGAACCCTCGAAAGGTTGCCCTTTACACGCTTTCCAAGCGTGCGCACTCGGCCGCTATGCGAATTCTCCAGTGCAGGCCTCTCGGCCAACAAGTCGTAGCCTATCGGTCTTAGAAACTATGATTGCCCACAGATCCTTCGTGCGGCGTTACCGTACTGAACTCCCCCAGGACCGGAAGGTAGCAAGGGTAGGTGCGCTCTGGCGGGTGCACGGAGGGTCCCTATAAAAAGGAGAACGGTGTCACTCGCTCTATATAGAAAGTATCGCCCTTCGACCTTCGCTGAGGTTATTGGGCAAGAGCATGTCACTGTGCCCCTCTCTAACGCCTTAGCTTCTGGATCAATCCACCACGCATATCTATTTAGCGGTCCACGTGGATGTGGCAAAACCTCAAGCGCCCGAATCATGGCGCGCTCGCTCAACTGTGAAAAAGGTCCGACTCCAACTCCGTGCGGCACCTGCCAATCCTGTACTGACCTGGTTGCAAACGGTCCGGGTTCGATTGATGTTATGGAGCTCGATGCTGCAACGCATGGACTTGTAGATGATGCTCGCGATCTGCGCGATAAGGCTTTCTTCTCTCCAGTTTCATCGCGATACAAGATTTACATTATTGATGAGGCCCACCAACTCGGACCCGGAGCTGCAAATGCTCTCCTCAAAGTTGTAGAAGAGCCACCTCCTCACGTCATCTTTATCTTTGCCACAACTGAGCCAGATAAGTTGATCTCAACTATCCGCTCTCGTACACATCACTATCCATTTAGATTGGTACCGCCCGGAATTCTCGCGACTCATCTAGAGAAGATTTGCGACCTAGAGGGGATCAAAGTTGCAAAGGGAGTAATTCCACTCGTTGTTCGCTCAAGTGGTGGATCTGTTCGCGATGCGCTCTCTGTTCTCGGCCAACTTCTTGCAGGCGCTGGCAAAGATGGCGTTACCTATGAGATTGCAGTTCAACTCTTGGGCTACACAGATGGTGCGCTCCTAGATGAAGCGATTGATGCGCTCGCTGCGCGAGATAGCACAACGATATTTAATACAATCGATCGCGTCATCGAATCTGGACTTGATCCTCGTCGATTTACCCAAGATTTCTTAGAAAGACTTCGCGATCTGATTATCGTGGGAGCGGTTAAAGAGAAGACCTCACATGTACTTCGCGACTTTCCCGAAGATCAACTTGAACGTATGCAAGCTCAAGCTAATTTGATTGGCGCGGCGACACTTATCCGCGCAGCTGACATCACCTCTCTTGGCCTTACAGAGATGCGTGGTGCAACAGCGCCCCGTTTGATTCTGGAGCTTATTTGTGGACGTATCTTGCTTCCGGCAAGTGATGATTCAGCTCTACTTGCGCGCATCGAGCGTCTAGAGCGCGGAGTAAATCTCGTTACACACTCCGAGCCAGCAGTTGTAGAGAAGGCGCCAGCTGCACCCGTAGCCGAACCTGCAAAAGCAAAACCGGTTGTTGAAAGAAAACCTGTTGAAGAAACTTCTGCACCGAAAGTCGAAGCACCAGTTGCTGTTGCTCCTGTTACACCTGCACCAGCACAACCCGTTGGACCCGTTGATATTTCTGCGCTGCGTCGTTTGTGGCCAGAGGTAATTGAAAATGTTAAGAAGCGTCGCAGACTCACTTGGTCACTTCTCTCTGCGAGCGCACAAGTACTTGCAGTCGATGACAAAGCAATCACAGTTGGCATCGTTAATGCTGGCGCCCGTGATTCATTTGTACGAAGCGGAAGTGAAGAGATTTTGGCGGCAGCGTTCCAAGATGTAACAGGATTGGTGCGCAAGATTGATGTCGTGGTTGACGCATCTATTAGTGCTCCGCAATACGAACGCACAACTGAAGAGCCAACTGATGCAGATCAACTCTCTGGAACCGCCTTGCTTGCACGCGAACTTGGCGCGCAAGTCATTCGAGAATTTGAGCGCTGATGTACGAGGGTGCGATACAAGATCTCATTGATGAATTAGGAAGACTTCCCGGCATCGGCCCTAAGTCCGCCCAACGCATCGCCTTTCACATCATTCAATCAGAGCGCGTTGATGTCAGCCGATTGGTTGATGTTCTTCGGACCGTAAAAGAGCGAGTGAAGTTCTGCATCGAATGCGGAAATATCTCCGAAGAAGATCTCTGCCGAATCTGCCGCGACCCACGCCGCGACAACACTTCAATCTGTGTCGTTGAAGAGAGTAAAGATGTGATGGCCATTGAGAAGACCCGTGAATTTAGGGGTAAGTACCATGTGCTGGGCGGGGCAATCTCACCGAT
>CAITFY010000008.1 GCA_903891755.1 uncultured Actinomycetes bacterium
CAGGCGACTATTGCGCCACCAAAGTTTGTGGTGTTTTCTAGCGAATGGGTTGAACCGAGCTATCGCCGCTTTATCGAGCGACGCCTTCGTGAAGAATTTGGTTTTGAAGGCAGCCCGGTTGAGGTTTCGATTAAGGTGCGGGAACGGGAAGAGAGAAGAAGCTAAATGGCGCTCTCCAAGAAGGAAGTTTTAACAATTCCTAATTTCTTGACTTTGATTCGCGCTCTTGGTGTTCCACTATTTTTATGGCTTCTGCTTGGCGAAAATCTCAAAGGGTGGAGTTATCTCGTCCTGGCGATTGGAGCCTGGACTGATTACTTCGATGGCAAGGTGGCGCGTTGGTTACATCAAGAGTCAAAACTTGGTGCAGCCATGGATCCAACGATTGACCGCCTCTATATCGCGGCCACCGTTATTGGATTGGCGCTAAAGCATTACATCCCATGGTGGATGGTTGGAATTTTGGCAGCTCGCGATATCTATATGCTCTTTCTCTTGGCTTTTTACAGAAAGAGAAGTGGTCAGGTATTCGTCGTTACCTTCTTAGGAAAAGCGGCCACATTCAACCTTCTCTACGCATTTCCATTTCTCCTCTTGAGTAGCAAGAGTTCGTGGGGGACCTTCGCACATTCATTTGGCTGGGCGTTTGCCATCTGGGGGATAGGGCTGTACCTTCTAGCAGCGGTTGATTATTCAAAAATAGCACTGAGTTATAAAGGGAGAATCCATGTCTAACGTTCCTGCTGAATTGCAATATACAAAAGAGCATGAGTGGATTCGTGAAGGTCAAGGCGGAACCTTTCAGATCGGAATTACCGATTTTGCACAAGGCGCCCTTGGAGACATTGTTTATATTCAGCTACCAAAGGTAGGACAGAACGTCCGCGCCGGCGAAGTCTGCGGCGAAGTTGAATCAACTAAGTCAGTCTCTGAAATCTATTCACCACTGACCGGAACAATTACCGCTGTCAACTCTGCCCTTGATGCTGCCCCAGAATTGATTAACCAAGATCCATACGTTGGAGGTTGGATTGCGGAAATTTCTGTAACAGAGAGCGCTACGGACCTACTCTCTAGCACAGAATACGAAACATTGACGGCTTGATTTTTCCACCCCCCATCAATAGTGTCAGCCTCTAGTCAAGATAGAGATTGAGGGTTAATCTCGGTCGTAATGGAGGGGGAGAGATGAACGATTCACAAGCTCCCAAGGATCCAACTGAACGCGAACTAACTTCAACGATTCATCTCTCTGCTCTGCGTTCGGTCCCCAAGCCACGACCACTTGAGGAGATTTACACATTCCTTTCAAGTGAAGAACGAGAGATCGTTAGCCAACTTCCTAAAAATTCTGCGATGTTAATTGTGATAGCTGGACCAAATCGAGGCTCACGTTTTCTCATTGATTCCGAGGAAACCTCTATTGGGCGAGATCCTAAGAGCGATATCTTCTTGGATGATGTAACAGTCTCTCGGGTGCATGCAAAGATTTCTAGATCCGAGTCAGGTGACTTTGCGGTTCACGATTGCGGAAGTTTGAATGGAAGTTATCTCAACGCACATCAAATCACTGACTCAAATCTTGCAGTGGGCGATGAAATTCAAATTGGAAAGTTTAGATTGACATACTTTAAGGGGAGGGCAAACTGATGGCGGTTCCAGCACGCGCGTACTTAAGCATCGGAGAAGTGTTAGGTAAATTGCGTGGCGATTTTCCGGATATCACCATCTCAAAGATTCGTTTCTTGGAGTCAGAGGGATTAATCGAGCCGCAGAGAACGCCTTCGGGTTATCGAAAATTCACTGGAGTTGACCTGGAGCGTTTGCGCTACGTCCTGACTGCTCAACGCGATCAGTATCTGCCACTCAGAGTTATTAAAGAGAATCTTGATGCGCTAGATCGCGGTCTAGAGCCTTCCGCCCTTCCAGGTGGCGCACCAACCCCTCGGCTGGCCACAGTTGATGGCGAATTTGCTCCAGCTCACTTTGCTGGGGAGAGCGAACTTCGACTTTCTCGCTCAGAGCTTTTGGAATCCTCTGGTTTGAACGAGGAGCAACTGACGGAAGTTGAGTCTTTCGGATTGATCACCATTCGAGGCCGTTATTACGATGCAGATGCTTTAGCCGTGGCTCGCACCATCGCTTCTATCGCTGCCTTTGGAATCGAAGCCCGCCATTTGCGTTCATTTAAGTCAGCTGCAGATCGCGAAATTGGTCTTGTCGAACAGGTAATTACCCCCATCCTGCGCCAGAAAAGTTCTGATGCTAAGGCTCGTGCGGAAGAAGTTGCCAATGAGTTGGCCTCTCTCTCGGTGAAGCTGCACGCTGCATTAGTCCGCGCCGGTCTACATCGCGCTAAGTAGCGATCATTATGGGCGTGCCCGTTGAAGTTGTTGGAGTCCGAATTGAGATGCCTTCGAACCAGCCGATTGTCCTACTCAAGGAGATCGAGGGAGTTAGATATCTTCCAATCTGGGTTGGCGCCGTTGAAGCCTCTGCAATTGCCTTCGCCCAACAAGGATTGATTCCAAGTCGACCCCTTACCCACGACCTCTTCACCTCAGTTCTTCAAATTTTGCACTCAGAAGTTTTGCGTGTCGAGATCACTGATCTGGTAGATGGGGTTTTCTTCGCCGAGCTGCATTTGACTGGGGGAGTGACAGTTTCTGCTAGGCCGAGTGATGCCATCGCCCTCGCTCTTCGCGCTGGAGCGGCCATTACGGCCTCAGAATCCCTCTTTGAGAAGGCTGGAATTGAGATTCCGGATCAATCTGAGGATGAGGTTGAGAAGTTTCGGGAGTTCCTGGATCAGATCAATCCAGATGATTTCGCCTCATAGGACCTAAGCCTCAAGTAAAGGTTTAAACTTTCTCGTGTCGTGGAGTGATTTCTGAGAGTTGGAGTTCTACTCTTATCAGGTGCCGATCCCCGTCGGCCTTCCCCGAAGTGTTAAGAATAGAGATAGCGATGAGCGAAGCAACCTCAGAAGTAGGTTATCGCGGAGCCACGGCATGTGTTGCCGCTGGAATCACATACCGACAACTCGATTATTGGGCACGTACAGAATTAGTTCTACCCACAATTAAGAGCGCGACAGGATCGGGTTCACAACGCCTTTACAGCTTTAGAGATATTCTCGTTTTGAAGATTGTTAAGCGCTTGCTCGATACCGGCGTTTCACTGCAAAATATTCGTACCGCGGTTGAGCACCTCCGTAAAAGGGGAGTGGCAGATCTTGAGAGCATGACTCTCATGAGCGATGGTGTCTCAATCTATGAGTGCGCCAGTCCCGATGAGATCATCGATCTACTTCAAGGTGGTCAAGGGGTATTCGGAATTGCAATCAATAAGGTCTGGACTGAGGTTGAAGGTTCACTGGCCACTCTTCAAGGTGAATCAGTAGAAGATGGGTTGATTATCACATCCACTAATGATGAGTTGGCACAACGCAGAAAGCGCAAAGGGGCCTAAAACTCTTTATCCTTCCCCTAGGGATGTATTTACGCTTTAGGGGGATAACGTGTCAGTCCGCGAGAACTTTGTCGATCGCCATATTGGACCAGATCAAAAAGATGTTGATCAAATGCTCGCAGAGCTTGGCGAAGGTTCACTTGATGAATTAATTGGCAAGGTAGTTCCTGACAATATTGCGATGCGTGAAAAGCTGGCTGATCTACTGCCAGATGCCATCTCAGAGGTAGCGGCGATTGAAAAGCTCAAGGGTTATGCAGCGGAGAATAAGGTTTTCCGCTCCTATATTGGTACTGGTTATTACGGGACTATTACACCTCCGGTAGTGCTTAGAAATATTTTGGAAAATCCCGCCTGGTACACCGCGTACACGCCATATCAACCTGAAATCAGCCAAGGTCGCCTTGAAGCGATCTTCGCATTTCAAACAGTTGTTGGAGATTTAACGGGATTGCCGATTGCCAATGCTTCTATGTTGGATGAAGCAACTGCAGCCGCCGAAGCGATGACTCTGGCACGACGTGTCTGGTCTGGAAGCGATGATGCCGCATTCTTTATTGATTCACATTTGCATCCTCATATTAAGGCTGTCATCCACACTCGCGCAAAGCCGCTAAAGATTGCAATCATCGAAGGAAGCGCAAATACTCTTCCGGAGAGCGAAGGTGCGATATTCGGAGCGATTCTTGCTCACGCATCTACATATGGTGCAGTTTTTGATTTAGAAGATTCGATCCATCTCATTCACAAAATTGGTGCACTTGCAATTGTTGCCTGCGATTTACTCTCATTAACTCTCTACAAATCACCGGGGGAGTATCAGGCCGATGTTGCGGTTGGCTCTGCGCAACGCTTTGGTGTTCCAATGGGATTTGGTGGACCGCACGCTGGCTTCATGGCAGTGCGTCAAGGTTTAGAGCGATCAATACCTGGTCGCCTAGTGGGACAGAGCGTTGATGTGCACGGGAATCCTGCATATCGCCTCGCCTTACAAACACGCGAACAACATATTCGTCGCGACAAGGCGACCTCAAATATCTGTACTGCACAAGTACTTCTTGCTGTTATGTCAGGCTTTTATGCGATGTGGCACGGGCCAGAGGGATTAACCGCCATCGCATCACGAGTCCGCAAGCACACTCACGATCTTCGTGCATCGCTTGCAAAGGCCGGGCTAAAAGTTGCTCAAGGTGAAGTATTTGATACCTTCGTCGTTTCACAACTTGATGCAAATGAAATTCTAAAGAGCGCTATTTCACGTGGGATTAACCTCCGCAAGATTTCTGACGAGAGTGTTGGAATCACACTTGATGAGACGGTAACGCCGCGAGATATTGCAGACTTGTTGGAGATATTCGGAGCCGCAGCTGATTCAGCGGCATCTGCAATTCCATCCGCTCTGCAGCGTGATACAAAGTTCTTGACGCATAGAATCTTCTCTTCATTCCACTCCGAAACATCCATGCTTCGCTATATCCGCACCCTTGCTGATCGGGATTTGGCTCTAGATCGCAGCATGATTCCTCTGGGTTCTTGCACCATGAAGCTCAATGCAACAACAGAGATGATTCCTGTTACATGGCCTGAATTCGCCTCGCTCCATCCATTCGCTCCAGCAAATCAGAGCCTGGGATTTAGACGTTTGATTCAAGAGCTCTCTGATTGGTTGATTGCAATTACCGGTTATGACGCAGTTTCTCTGCAACCAAATGCTGGTTCACAGGGAGAGTTCGCAGGCTTACTTGCGATTCGCAATTATTTGGATGCGAATGGCGAAACAGATCGCGATATCTGTCTCATTCCTTCGAGCGCTCACGGAACTAATGCTGCCAGCGCCGTCATGGCTGGGATGAAAGTTGTTGTTGTTGCGTGTGATGCAGCAGGTAACGTTTCAGTTGATGATATGAAAGCAAAGATTGGTGAGTATGGCAATCGCCTCGCAGCGTTGATGGTTACCTATCCATCTACTCACGGCGTCTTTGAAGAGGCTATCTCTGAAATTTGTGGACTTGTCCACGATGCCGGGGGACAGGTCTATGTTGATGGTGCCAATCTCAATGCACTTGTTGGATTAGCTCAACCTGGAAAATTCGGTGCAGATGTATCGCACTTGAACCTCCACAAAACTTTCTGCATTCCTCATGGAGGTGGCGGCCCAGGAGTTGGTCCAGTTATCTCGCGCGCACACTTGGCTCCATATCTACCGAACCATCCACTTGATTTAACTGTGGGTTCACCAACAGGTCCTGGTCCAGTTAGCTCTGCACCATTTGGGTCAGCTGGAATTTTGCCTATCTCATGGAGTTACATTCAGATGATGGGGGGAGCGGGGTTAACCCGCGCAACCGAGGTTGCAATCCTCTCTGCAAATTACATTGCAAAGAAACTCGATCCGCATTTCCCGGTTCTCTACAAGGGCGAACACGGATACATCGCGCACGAATGCATTGTTGATTTGCGAGACATAACCAAGCGCACAGGTACAACAGTTGATGATGTTGCCAAGCGATTGATGGATTACGGCTTCCATGCTCCAACAGTGAGCTTCCCAGTGGCAGGAACTCTGATGATTGAACCAACTGAATCTGAAGATATTGGTGAGCTCGATCGCTTTATTAGCGCCATGATTTCCATTCGAGCAGAAATCTCAGATATCGAACATGGGGAGGTAACAATCGAGGAATCACCGCTTCGTTTCGCTCCGCATACAGATGTCGACCTGCTTCGAAGCGATTGGGATCGCAAGTACTCGCGTGAAGTTGCTGCCTATCCATTCGGCGTTGATCCTGAGATGGCCCACAAGGGTAAATATTGGCCAGCGACTGGCCGCATCGATGGAGTCTTTGGAGACCGAAATCTGATCTGCTCGTGCACGCCTATCGAAGAACTTGCCATTAATTAATGTCTGATTACATCGCCCAGAAAATTGACTTTGATTTCCAGGTTGATGGTGACCTAAGTAAATCGGCCTGGGCGGGTGCGGTGTGGAGCAAACCCTTTGTCGATATGGCATCGGGGGAGCCGGCCGAGTTTGAAACTAGGAGTTCCATCCTCTGGTCAGATGAACGAATCTATGTGGCCTTTAAAGCTGAAGAACCAAACCTTCAGGCCTCACTCACCGCGCGAGATTCTTTGATCTTCCTAGAGAACGATCTAGAGCTCTTTATCGATGGCGGGGATTCGTACTACGAATTAGAACTCAATGCCCTCAATACGATTTATGAGGTCTTTTTTATCTGGCGAGATTCCTACCCAAATCCAGCCAAATTTCCCCCAGAACTCTTTGATATTTCCAGCCCAGATTCCTATACCTTCGGTGGGGACTATGACCATACGGGTTCATTCTTCTGGCTTGGAACCCATCCCAGAGGGACGAGGTGGGCCTTTAGAGGCTTCGATATGCCCGGTTTAGAGACGGCTATAAGCCTCCAGGGCTCGCTCAACGACCCACTGAGTAAGGATGAGGGTTGGTCTGCTGAGATCTCCATTCCATGGGAAAGTTTGGCTCCATTGGCCAATGGGCGGAGCCTTCCTCCTAAAAATGGAGATTTGTGGAAAATATTTTTAGGTCGATTTGATAAGAAAGTGGTCGATGGAGTTGAAGTTTCACCTCATCCCGCTAGTTCTCTGCGCTCACATGGGGTGTATGACACTCACCAACCAGAGGAGTGGAGTGAAGTTACCTTCGAGGCGTAAACCTTTAAGGGATTATTTTTACTTTACATAATGTAGATTATCGGCGAAATACAATACGTTGAAAACCCCAGAGCGTGGTCTTAATCCAGGCCTCTAGAACAATCTTTTTGCTCATCTTTGAATTGCCGGCTACCCGTTCAATAAAGGTAATTGGCACTTCCTCAATTACTCGATGGTTTCGAGCTGCAATTCTGACAATCTCTATTTGAAATCCATATCCCAGTGTTGTGATATTTGAAGCGAAAATATCTTCAATGAGAGATCGATTTAACCTTCTGTAGCCACTGGTTAGATCTCGATATTTCAGCCCGAGTGTCAGTGAGGCATATTTCGTTCCCGATTTAGAGATTAAACGTCGGATAAGCGGCCAATTAACCACTGAACCACCTGGCATCCATCGCGTACCTAAAACTAGGTCTGAATCAGCTTTTGCGGCCAGCAGTTGGTTGATCTCTTCAGGTTGATGGCTGCCGTCGGCATCCATTTCGATAAAACGTTTGTAGCCCTTTTCATAACCCCAAGAGAACCCAGCAAGATATGCAGGACCTAATCCACCTTTTTCACTTCGGTGTAAAACAAAAGTATTTGCATCGGCGAGGGAATCAGCAATCGAACCGGTTCCATCTGGAGAGTTGTCATCGACAATTAATATGTCGACTTCCTGAGTAGAACTTCGTAACCGATGAATTACATCGGTGATATTCATTGCCTCGTTGTAGGTGGGAATAACCACCAAGGTATCTCTACTTACCAATTGAGCGCCGCCATCATTCGATCAATCGAAGCACCTAATCCATATCGCTCTTTATATTCCATAATCGCAGATAGATCGGCGGGACGTTTTGGTACGGAAATCGACATATTAGGAATAGGTACATCGAGTGCGCAATGCACCAATTTAGGTGCAATCGCAACATAATCACTTCCTTCAATTAATTTCTTGCGTAGTGCGGGAGTTAACCGATCATCATCGAGATGAGCAGCGGCTAGAGCATCTTCAATACTTTCAAAGTTGTTGGCGATATGGGCTGCACCTTTCTCCCCAATTCCCCTCACTCCTGGTAATCCGTCGGATGCATCTCCCCTGATCATTGCGAAGAGGGCATATCGCTCCCCTGGGATTTCATAGCGTGCTTTAATCCAAGCGCGGTCTACGAGATCGTGATTAGAAATTCCCTTTGCAAGGTAGACAACTTTCACTCGTCGCTTGTCATCTACTAATTGAAAGAGATCACGGTCACCGGTTGCCACAAAAGTTGGGCCGCGTTCTTTGACACTAAATGTTGCCATGATGTCATCTGCCTCGTAGTCATCAACCCCAACCATGGGGATTCCGAAGGCTTCCAAGATATCGAGCAGAATTGGAATCTGTGGCCCAAGAGTGTCCGGCTCTTCCTCTTCGCCACTCTCATCAACTCGGTTAGCTTTGTATCCAGGAAATAGTTCTACTCTCCAACTTGGTCGCCAATCACCTTCTAAACATGCGACGAGACGTGATGGTTGATATTGAGTGATGAGCCGTGCAGACATATCCAGGTAACCCTTAATTGCATTTATAGGTTCACCTTGAGGAGATAAGAGGGTGTCTGGCATTCCAAAGTATGCGCGATACCAGAGTGAGGCGCTATCTAGGAGTAAAAGTGTCATCCAACCATCCCAGCGTAAGAAACAATTCCGCGATCAATTCTGCGTAGCGCATTCTCCACAGTTTGCGCCAGATGCGGAGAGGCATTTCCAATTTGGCGAAGCAGATCAATAATCTGCTTCATAGATCGAACGAAGTCTCCGACTGTTAACTCTGTGCCGCGCAATATTGATGAAAGAGAATGTCCGCTCGCCCAGCGATATGAAGCCCAGCAAAATGCCAGATCTGGTTCGCGCATTGGCTCTAATCCGATTTCTATCTCGTCTGCGCTTATCACCGACCAATGATGGATTAAGTCATTGAGAGATTCCTCAACAGCGCCTTTGGGAATCTTGGGAGATTCATCGCGCCTGGCTTCGAAGACCAACGCAGAGAGTACAGAAACCATCTCAGGGCCATCGAGAGTATCGAAACTTCCCCGTTTAATGAGCTCTGCAATCAAGAGATCGGTCTCACCGTAGATTTTCGCGAGCAGACTCCCCCACTCGGTAATGAGTCCGTTCTGCAGGTACCCAGAGCGTTCCAACATAATTTGAACCTTATCGAATCGCTTGGCGATCAGGTCTGTGCGATTACTTACTCGTTCTTCCAAACCTTTGGTTTCGCGTACCAATCTATCGACGCGTTCTGCAATTCTGGAATGTGCTTCTCTATCTCCACACGAGTGACACGGATGGGAACGTAGAGCTTTTCGAGCGGCAATGAGTTCGTCTTCAGCCAAGATTCGCTTTGCTTTAGTTAACTTGGCGAAGGATTTTTCAATTGCCTTAATCTCTGAACGGATCTCGGCATACTCTTCGAAATCACCCATATGGCAGATCATTGTTTCGCGAAGCTCGGAAATAGCGCTGTGATTTCTCTTGATCTGTCTCGCTAAACCAACCACGGCTTTATCGGCTTGATACTGCGCGAATGATGATTCAAGTGAATCGCGAGCAATTGAACTTCCAAAACGTGAAATGAGGTTGATAGCCATGTTGTAGGTGGGTTTGAAACTACTCTTCAAGGGATAAGTACGAGTAGATGCGAGGCCGGCGACCGATCCAGAATCAATCTCCTTGCTCCACAAGATAACTGCATTTCCCTCAACATCAATACCGCGACGACCTGCCCTGCCTGTCAACTGAGTGAATTCTCCGGGAGATATTGCAACGTGTGCCTCCCCGTTCCACTTAACAAGTTTCTCCAAGACAACAGTCCTAGCTGGCATGTTGATGCCTAGTGCGAGAGTTTCGGTAGCAAAGACACATTTAATAAGGCCGCGCTGGAAGAGCTCCTCAACAGTTTCTTTGAATGAGGGAAGCAATCCAGCATGGTGAGCCGCGATACCTCGCTCCAATCCATCCAGCCACTCAGCAAAACCAAGAACGACTAAATCTTCCTCGGGAATATTTGACGTTGCTCGGAAAACTACTTCACGGATTGCACTTCGCTCCTCGGCATTCGTTAGGCGAATTCCTGCGACGAGGCATTGATGAACCGCGGCGCTACATGCATTACGTGAGAAGATAAATGTGATCGCTGGAAGTAGACCTTCTCGATCAAGTTTCTCAATCACCTCTGGACGACTCAATTGCTTGATACTCGGTCCGCGATCATTCCATCCCGAACTCTTGCCACGATTGGTGCCGTGGGAGGAACGAGTGTTTCGGTAACTCTCTTTCTCTAATCGAACTATCTCTGGATTTACGCGACCATCATCAACGAAGAGGTCGAGGAGGCGATTGTTGAAAAGCACATGTTGGTAGAGCGGTACTGGCCTTGTTTCAGAGACGATGACATCAGTATTTCCACGAACCTCGTTGAGCCAATCACCAAATTCTTCAGCGTTGGAAACAGTTGCAGAGAGTGAGGCAACTTGGGTGGTTTCAGGTAGGTGAATGAGAATCTCTTCCCAGACGGCGCCGCGGAACTTATCGGCTAGATAATGCACTTCATCCATCACGACGTACTGCAGGTTATTAAGCGTTCTCGAGTCTGCGTAGATCATATTTCGCAAGACTTCTGTGGTCATCACAACAATATTTGCATCTGAATTAATGCTGGTGTCACCGGTGAGCAGACCGACGTTTGAATCCCCGAACATCTCCTTAAAATCTGAATACTTCTGATTTGAAAGAGCCTTAATCGGGGCGGTGTAGAAACATTTCTTGCCTTGCTTCATGGCAAGAAAGGCAGCGAACTCCCCCACAACTGTCTTGCCTGCACCGGTTGGGGCAGCGACAAGAACCCCTTTGCCTGACTCCAGGCTATGGCAACCACTTATTTGAAATTCATCGAGCGGGAAATCGAAGTTCGAGGCGAACTCGTTAGTTAGCTTAAAGGAGTTGCGAGCTTTGGCAGCGGCATACCTTTCTGCCGGGCTACTCATATTTTATATACCTGCAGGGATCTCTCTGAGATTGAAATGTTAATCGGAAGGCTAGAAATTCTTTCGCCATCGGCATAGGCATGCGTTTCACCAGAGATCTCAATCTGCTTTCCGGAGTGGAAATGCACTTTCGGGTGCTTGATATGCGTACCGAAAAAGACCCGTGGGAAGACCAGGAGAAGACGGAGTGGATTAACTCGATCGACAACCATTACATCGAGTAAACCATCGTCGTGGTTTGCGTGGGGAACAATCTTCATTCCTCCACCATAACTGGTTCCGTTGGCGACGCAGACGAGCATTGCCTGTTGAGTTATGAGCTCTCCATCAACTTTAAGCGTGAAGTCGATCGCTCGAAACTTCCAAACTTCAAGAAGTACGGCAATCACATATTTGATGGAGCCGCGAATCACTTTAAAATTATTGGCACGCTCATTCACGACCGAATCGAAGCCCGTGCTCAAGATCTGAACAAAGGGGGTCGAACCTTCTTTGTGTTCGATAGCTCCTACATTGATCTGGCTCGGCGCTTGAGCGATGGGGAGTTCGAGTATTGTGTGGAGTTTTTCACCATGTAACCCGATTGTGCGTGCAAAATCATTCCCAGTTCCTGCGGGAACGACTAATAAAGGAATCTCGTGCTTTAGAAGCAATGGGAGAAGGTCGTGAATTAATCCATCTCCACCGACACAAATCAAGTATTGGAAATCATGAACCGCGCACAATTGATCTACTTGTGCGAGTGATTCAGCCAGCGAAGGCGCTTGCACGAAGTGAATTTCATGCTCATGTGTAGAGAAGTGGGCACGAACCCGCTCCCCCATTGTTGAACCTTTGCCACCACCCGCTTTGGGGTTAATGACCGCTAGCGCTTTCACTCTACGATCTTAGAAGCCCGGCGACGATCGTTAAGCAAGGCAATACCGCCTGCCGCAAAATAAAATCCAACCAGTGGCAGAGCGAGAAGACCCATGGTTAGTGGATCGCTCGTAGGTACAAATGTCGCCGAAAAGAGAGTGATTCCAAAGACGGCAAAGCGCCATGGTTTCAAAATTGCCTTACCCGAGAGAACGCCACCGAAGTTCAACGCCACAAGAAATACAGGAAGTTCAAATGCCAGACCGAAGACCAAGATCAGATGAAGTACGAAGGTGAGGTAATCGCTGAATTTGATGAGGTTGGTGAGAGTTGTTGGCGTGAAACCAAGGAGTACCTTGATAGCAATTGGCAAGATCCAATATGCGAGAGCTGCTCCGGCAACGAAGAAAGGGGTGGCGGTCGCGATGAAGAGTATTGAATATTTCTTCTCTCGCTTGTGAAGTGCAGGCGCTACGAATGCCCAGAGCTGGTAGAGCCAGATTGGTGAAGCGAGAATTACTCCTGTAACAATCGCAACGGAGATCTGAAGGTTTAGCGGTCCCAGGACTCCATCAATATATAGAACTCCACAGTGATGTGGGGTCGACGCAGCTCGCGAGAGGTTGCAAACTGGTTTTGTAAGTATTCGGACGATGGTGGAATAGAAAATCCAACCTACAGTTCCAAATACCGCGATTGATAGGGCAGAACGGACAGTCCGTTTGCGGAGCTCTCGAAAGTGCTCCAGCAAAGGCATCCGACCACTATCTTCAGTGGCCACTGATTACTTCCTAGTTGGAAGGAGTGGAAGAAGAACCGTCATCGGTCTTCTTCTCATCTGTGGTCTTTAACTCATCCTTAAAGATGCGAAGAGATTTAGCAACTGACTTCGCAGAATCAGGAAGTCGCTTTGCTCCGAAGAGGACTACAAAGACAAGTACGACAATAACAATGTGCCAGGGCTTAAGGTCTCCCATTTATCTTCCAATCTCGAGGTGGCGCAATCTTACATATAAATACTCCCTGAGATAGTCCTAGGAGTAGTTCTGTAAGGTTGCGCGAGCTATATCTTCTATTTCCTTCGCCAAATCTACTGGTTTTATAACAGTAATTCTGCCCGGCCACGAAGAAATAACCCGTTTAATCCAATCTGAAGAATTCACTTTCAGGTTCAAAAAGAAAGCGCCAGTTACCTCCTTGGAAGAGGTAACAATTTCGTTATGCTTTTCCAAGAAGAAGATCCCATCTTCACCCATCTCAATTTCAATTTCGATATCTTCATTTGATGAGGAATGTGAGAGCTCTGCAAATGTTGGGTCTGGCTCCCCCAGCGCTAATTCAATAATGCGATCTATGCGAAAAGTGCGAACTTCCACGCTATCTTTCATGAGAGCTTGGATATACCCAATCCCATCTTTAAAGAATAGATCAGTTGGAAATACTGTCCTTGTAGTAACTGTGTCACTTGATGCAGAGTTATACGTAATCTGTATAAATCTAGAATCCGAAATCGCCTTTTCAAGATCTTTCATAATCGGGGACTCAACAACACCATCCGCAATAGTGATTGCCCGGGCGAAATCATCTCCTATGATCTTGCTTAACCGCTCTTGCAGTTTGGCAATTCCCTCACGTTCATTGGGATCTTTGGCAATCTCTGACAAAAGTTCGAGGCCAAGTACAAGGGTCAGCGCCTCAGTCTGCGATAACGAGCGTGGATGATCTAGAACTTGAGGATCTAGAACCGAGACATACTCTGGGTCTTCGTAATCAATATCTAGAAGTTCCAGATGTGTGTAGCCAGGCAGACCGCACATATGTAGAAGTGTGAGATCTTTTGAGATTTGAGCAGGTGTCGAATCGAATCTTTCGGCAATTTGCAGGATTGATAGTCCGGGATTCGCAGCTATGAAAGGAATGAGATTTAACGCACGGCTTACTCGATCTAGTGCTGTCTCTTTCATATTTTTCTCCGCAAAGTTGCCTTTATCTCTTCGACTTTATCACTTGGAGATTCAACGATGATGTCAGGTCCAAACCAGAGTATCCGCTCAAGCCAATCAGATCCTAAAGAGAATTCAATGCGATCCCATTCGCCGTCAATATTTTCAATCGAACCCTCTCTTCTCAAACTTTGACATTTTCCAATACGTACTCTTGCAGAAAATTGAGTGGGTGGTTCTGGATGGAGCATGACTAAATGTTCTCCGATAGAAAAATCAGCAGGAACTTCAAAATTATTGCTCTTGCTCTCAAAGGAGATATCCGAGGTAATTCTGGTCACCTTAAAAACTCGAATTTCAGATTTATCTTGATCAAAACCAACTAGATACCAAGAACCGCGCCACAAGGTGAGTCCGTAGGGAGCCAGAGTTCGCTTGGCCTCGCTCTTGCTTCTATAGATAAATGAGATGACGCGATGGGTGGTGATGGCTTCCCAGAGTGGAGTAAAGAGCGGCGTCTCATTTTCAAGTGAAAGAATCGAATTCCCGAAATCTTCCCTCAGCGCGGAACCACTATGCGCATCAATTTTCACAAGGGCTAAAGCGCCGCTATCTGCAAATAATTGATTACGCCACATCTTGGAGGCGAGTGAGAGGTATGAAAGCTCCACTGGGGTTAACTCACCAAGGTTGAGTTCATAGCCACTTTCTAGAATTCGATATCCAAGCTCATCGTCAAAGAGAGGGTCATGTGATCCAACTTGTATATCAATACCCAGGGCTCTGAGATCATCTTTATCTCGCTCAAACATCCGCTCTTTGGTCTCGGCGCTGCCCGTATATCCCGCAACCTGTGAAAATATCTCGCTCTTGCTGAGAAAGCGTTTAGTAGCGAGCAGGGCCATAGTCAGATTTATGAGCCGCTCAGTCTTCTGATCTGACATGGGCCAACTCTATGCGTTTGCTAGTATCGCCACCTGATTTAATCGATGTTTATAAGGAGAGAGTTGATGAATTTTCGAAATTCCAAGGCGGCGAGAGCCTCTCTCGTAGCAACTGTTTCACTCGCTCTGGTGATTCCTTCCTTCTCCCAGGTTTCGCAAGCAGCCACTGACTATTCTGGAAAGGTCAAAATGGGATCGACCGTATTGCCTACTGTTTCAACAAATACAAAAACCACACCTGTTATCGGCAAGCCAAGTGGAACCGCTCCAACAACTTTGATTATTAAAGATGTAACCGTTGGTAAAGGCACGAGCGCGGTAAACAGTTCTACGGTGACGGCAAATTATGTTCTGATGTCCTGGAAAACAGGGAAAGTGGTTGAGTCATCATGGGGCTCTTCTCCGGCTCCGACATTCCCCCTTTCCGGTGTTATTGCGGGATGGCAAAAAGGTATCCCAGGTATGAAGGTGGGCGGACGACGCCTGCTGGTTATTCCTCCAGCTCTTGCTTATGGCGCTACCGGCCAAGGTCCAATTGGACCAAATGAAACTCTGGTATTCGTTGTTGATTTAGTTGGCGTCACCCCTCCAGCCGCTCCAACTGTTCTGCCATCTGTTTCGACCGATACAAAGGTTGCACCGGTAATCGGCAAAGCATCTGGCGGAGCGCCAACCACACTTATTTCAAAAGATATAACTGTCGGAACAGGCAAATCTGCAGTTAGCTCCTCCACTGTTACGGCGCAATATGTCGTTGCCTCCTTCAAAACAGGAACGGTTTATCAAACTTCCTGGACTGCTCAACCTTTTACCTCTCCACTCAGCAATTTGATTCCAGGATGGCAGCAAGGAATTCCTGGAATGAAAGTTGGAGGTCGCAGACTTTTCATCATTCCGCCTTCATTGGCTTATGGAGCTCAAGGCGCAGGAAATATTCCACCGAACGAAACGCTTATATTCGTAGTGGATCTATTGGTTGTTAAATAACGGTTTCCTCTTCAGGTAAACCATAAGCACCCTTTGAAGGGCGGCGTCTGCGTAACGGGGCAACTACTCCCGGAGCCAGGCGCCGTGCTTGTATCAGGAACCCGGTATGTCCGATCATGCGATGAACGGGTCGTACAGCAAGTCCTTCATGGTGCCACTGTCGCACTAACGATTCACTGCTCTCAGGTTCCGTAAAACGTCCGCTCTCCTTAATAGCTTCGGCCATCGTCGAGAGTTGAGTAGTCGTTGCGACGTAGGCGAGGAGTACTCCTCCAGGATGCAGAACATCATCTGCAAGTTGTACACACTCCCAAGGAGCGAGCATGTCGAGAACGATGCGGTCATACTTCACATCGGTTGGTTTATCTTGCACAGAACCTAAGGTGAGTGACCAATTGCTTGGTAGCCCATTGAAGTAATCAGTGACGTTCTTCGTTGCTATATCTGCGAATTCAGAGCGACGTTCGAAAGAATCTACCGCGCCTTCTGGCCCAACAGCTCGCAAGAGAGCGATGGTCAATGCGCCAGAGCCAACACCCGCTTCAAGAACTCGAACTCCTGGGGCGATATCGGCGAAACCAACTATCAGGGCTGCATCTTTTGGATAAACAATGGTTGCCCCGCGAGGCATGGAAAGAACGTAGTCGCCGTAGAGAGGCTTAAATGCTAGAAATTTCAATCCAGCTGTTGTCTCGACAACAGAACCTTGCGGTGTGCCGACAATCTGATCATGAATCAACCAGCCTTTATGGGTATGCCACTCCCCTCCTTCTTTGAGAGTGATGGTGTGCAATTTTCCTTTGGCATCGCTCAATTGAACGCGATCTCCATATTTAAATTCTGGTTGCATTTTCTTCCTCTTGACTCTCTTCTAAGTAAATATTCTCTAAATCTTCCAGATGCAGCGCAACGAGGTCGCGCCGTATATGCAATCTTGGAGAAGGTGGATAAGTAATGATGTGCGGAACACCTATGACGACTGCACCACTAGCCAAACCAGCATCTATCCCAGTTTTAGAGTCCTCTAAAACAATGCACCGGGTGATGTCTACTCCGAGATGGTCTGCTGCCTTCAGATAACTTTCTGGATTGGGTTTGCTAATTGCCACATCCTGGCTAGATACGCTGGTTGTGAAAGTACCAAGAGGTAAGAGTTCAATTGCACTATCAACTAATAACCTAGGACTCGCGGAAACCAGAGCCAATGGAATACCGCGGTGTGAGAGATCCTCAACCAATTCGCGTGCCCCCGGCATGAATTCCAAACCATTTTTAAATTGATCAGCAACGAGACGAATAAGTTCTGTTTCGAAGAAGAGCGCATCTTCTGCTCCCTTGGCCAGATCGGACATGTAAGCGCCAACCTTCGGAAGTGGTCCTCCGATGCAATAGGACTGATCTGCATCCGTCCAGATGTGCCCATAACGGAGCATTAATTCCGTTTCGGCGATTAGCCAATACGGTTCAGAATTGATGAGGGTTCCATCCATATCAAAGAGAACTGCATGCAGCACTGGCTCCTGAGTACTCATACGGCGTTGAAATACTTTGCTTCAGGATGGTGCACGATAATCGCGCTCGTGGATTGCTCAGGATGCAATTGGAACTCCTCTGATAGCACGACTCCTATGCGTTCTGGTTCGAGCAATTGGCAGAGTTGCACCTGCTGCTCAATATCTGGACAAGCTGGATAACCAAATGAGTAGCGAGAGCCTCGATAGCCCTGATCTAATATCTCTGCAATATTTTGTGAATCTTCACTGTTAACAGATAGTTCTTCTCTAATGCGAGTGTGCCAATGTTCTGCTAGCGCCTCAGTAAGTTGAACAGAGAGGCCATGAAGCTCGAGGTATTCACGATAACGATTTTCGGCAAAGAGTTTGGCCGTTGCTTCGCTTACAGATTGACCCATCGTGACTACATGAAATGCGACCGTATCGATAATTCCGCTCTCTTTGGATCTAAAGAAATCACTCAGGCAGAGTCTGCGATCGCGCCTCTGTCTAGGAAATGAGAATCGGACTCGCTCTTGACCTTCGAACTCACCTTCATGATGCAAGATAACAAGGTCATTTCCCTCGCTGTAACAAGGGAAATATCCATAAACTACAGAGGCGTTAAGCCAACCTTGTGATTGCGCGTTGTTCAGTAGCGCCCGTAACTGTGGGCGTCCTTCGGCTTCCACCATTTTTTCGTATTCACCGCGAGCACCTTTAAGACCCCATTGGCCCATGAAGAGAGCTCGTTCATCTAGCATCGGGAGGTAATCGGCTAGTGCGATGCCCTTAACAATTCGCGAACCCCAAAATGGCGGTGTTGGAACCAGATTGTCTGCGGCAACATCCGAGCGACGAGTATCAACTTCCTCGGGAGCAGCAACTCTCGTTCTCGGTGTACGTCGTTCGCGGAGCGCTGGAAGTTCTGCGCCTTCCACTCCGCGTTTCACATTGATCATCGCATCCATCAACTTCAAACCTTCGAATGCATCTTTTGCGTAACGAACAGTGCCCGGGAAGATATTGGAGAGATCTTCTTCAACGAAGGAGCGAGTAAGTGCAGCACCACCCAAGATAATTGGCCAACGTTCGGTCATTCCACGGCTTTCAAGCTCTTGCAAATTCTCCTTCATGATCACCGTTGATTTCACGAGGAGTCCACTCATTCCAATGACATCAACATCGTTCTCGGCGGCTGCATCAATAATCTGATTGATTGTCTGCTTAATCCCAATATTTACCGTGGTGTAGCCATTGTTAGAAAGGATGATGTCGACAAGATTCTTGCCGATGTCATGTACATCACCCTTAACTGTTGCGAGCAAAATTTTGCCGCGACCTTCATCATCGCTCTTCTCCATATGAGGTTCCAGAATCGCAACCGCTTGCTTCATTACCTCAGCGCTCTGAAGCACAAATGGAAGTTGCATCTCGCCCTTACCAAAGAGCTCCCCCACTACCTTCATGCCCGCAAGGAGATGGTCATTGATAATTGCAAGGGCTTTAATCCCGGAATCTAAAGCTTCCATGAGATCTGCCTCTAAGCCAACTTTCTCGCCATCGATGATGCGTCTTTCTAACCGTTCAGCTAACGGAAGAGCAGCTAACTCGGCAGCACGCGTAATTTTGTTGGACTTGGCCTCTACTCCATCAAAAAGTTCAAGGAACTTGGTCAAGGGGTCGTAGGTACACGTTCCTTCGCCGTCGAAAACACGGCGGTCGTAAATCAGGTCAAGTGCGACTTGCAAAACCTCAGGCTCGATGCGAGCGATAGGCGTGATCTTGGATGGATGGACAATTGCGGAGTCAAGACCAGCTTTGACGGCCTCTGAGAGAAACACTGAGTTGAGAATAATACGGGCTGCTGGATTTAATCCAAATGAAACATTGCTAACTCCGAGAGTTGTCTGAACTCCTGGATACAAACGCTTCAATTCACGAATTGAATTAATAGTCTCTTCGCCATCCTTGCGAGTCTCTTCTTGACCCGTAGCGATTGGAAAAGTGAGGCAATCAATCAGAATGTCCCCGACATTCATACCCCATTTACCGGTGAGTTCCTCGATGAGGCGCGTTGCAACCTTAATCTTCCACGCTGAAGTACGAGCTTGTCCCTCTTCATCAATGGTCAGTGCGATAACTGCAGCACCGTGCTCTTTAACAAGCGGCATGATGCGTGCAAATCTAGAGGTAGGACCATCTCCATCTTCAAAGTTAACTGAATTGATTACGCTGCGCCCGCCAAGTAATTCAAGCCCTGCCTTAATAACGGCAGGTTCCGTTGAATCCAAAACAATCGGAAGAGTGGATGCAGTTGCGAGCCTGGATGCCAACTCTTGCATATCTTTAACACCGTCGCGACCTACATAATCGACAGATAGGTCAAGCATGTGTGCGCCATCGCGAATTTGATCTCGCGCAATCTCAATACATGATTGCCAATCTTCATTAAGTAGCGCATCACGAAATGCCCGTGAACCATTCGCATTTGTTCTCTCACCTATCGAAAGGTATGAGAGATCTTGGCGGAATGGTACAAATTGGTAAATAGAACTTGCGCCTCGTTCCAAATGAGGAGTTCGTTCCACAACTTCGGATCCCGAGAGTAAATCCACAACTTCTTTCAAGTGAGCAGGTGTCGTACCGCAACAACCGCCAACAATTGAAACCCCGTAGCTCTTTCGAAATTCCAGAAGATATTTTGCAAGCTCTGGGCCTGTGAGTGGGTAATGAGCGCCATCGGCACCCAGGATCGGAAGTCCCGCATTAGGCATAACTGAGATCCGCGCACTTGTGCCCTGTGAAAGTGCTCTGAGGTGCTCACTCATCTCGGATGGTCCTGTCGCGCAATTCAAACCGATGACATCAATTCCAAGAGGTTCTAAAGCGTTGAGGGCCGCGCCAATTTCAGAGCCCAGCAACATGGTTCCGGTTGTCTCGACAGTAACTTGCGCAATCAGAACAACATCACGATCGGATTCAGCAATGGCTGCTCGGGCTCCGTTTACTGCAGCCTTAGCTTGAAGCAAATCTTGAGTTGTCTCTACGAGAAGCGCATCAGATCCACCATCGATCAAGCCTCTAGAGGCAGTTGCATATGCCTCTTTTAACTTCTCGTACGTGGTGTGACCGAGAGTAGGCAATTTCGTGCCGGGTCCTAGTGAACCTAAGACAAAGCGAGGTTTCTCAGGGGTGGAATATTCATCTGCAACTTCGCGCGCCAGTTTCGCGCCAGCCAGAGCCAACTCATAAATGCGTTCTTCAATCTGATATTCAGCTAAATTGGCAAAATTGGCACCGAAGGTATTTGTCTCAATCGCATCGACGCCGACATCCAAATACTCTCTATGAACGGCCTTGACGATATCTGGGCGCGAAACGTTGAGGATCTCATTGCAGCCTTCGAGCCCTTGGAAGTCTTCTAAAGATGGGTTGGCCGCTTGAAGCATGGTTCCCATGGCGCCATCTGCGACGATGGTGCGCAGAGAGAGCGTTTTGCGAAATAGGGACTCATTCTTCATAAGGCAGTGAGTTTAGCCTAGAAGGCTAGACCCAAAGCGCTATCAAGTAGGCGTGAGAGCTCTCCAGTAGATCCTCCGATCACGCCATCCTCTGTCGCTTTAACCCAACTCTGAAGGAGGGCCATAACTTTAGGAGTATCAAGATTTTGACTGAGGGCGGAAATAATCTCCGTACCAAGTTCGGCTGTCGGCGCTACTTCGTTTCTGGATAAAGCAGATCTAATTCTTTCGACTTCACCTTGTGCGCTATCTAATATTTCATTGCTCCACATTCGATCTTCGGAGTAATGAGATTGAAGTAGGGCAAATCTAATGACGACAGGATCGATTCCCTCAGCCAACAACTTAGAGACAAATACCAAGTTTCCCTTTGATTTACTCATCTTTTCGCCATCGAGCCCAACCATGCCTGTGTGGACATACCCGCGTGCAAATTGTTGACCCGTCATTGCCTTTACTTGTATCGCCGACATGAAATGATGAGGGAAGATCAAATCACTTCCACCACCCTGAATATCGATAAGTGCAGATCTCGTTGAATCTCCAGCAAGGTAATTCTCTCCGAGCAAATATCTCAAACTTATGACGGCACATTCAATATGCCAACCAGGACGTCCAAAACCATGTGATGAACTCCAGCCAGGTTCGTCATTCTTATTGGCGAGCCAGAGTAGTGAATCGAGTGGATGCTCTTTGCCTGCCCGATCCGGGTCTCCCCCTCGCTCTCTAAAGATGGCAATAGCTTCTGCCTCAGATATTGGAAGCTCAGAGAGAAAGAGAGAAGTTCTGAAATAGAGATCATTATCGACGAGGTAGACGAATCCACCTTCTTCCATTTTTGTTATGGCTTGATCCACAAGATCCATAGTCTGCGTAGCCGGCACAAACCATTCCGGTGAAAGCACTCGCAGCGCCTCCATATCTCTGGAAAAAAGATCGGTCTCTTTTTGGGCTAGAGATTCCCAATCAGTTCCATCACGAGCCGCTCTCTCAAGTAAGGGTTCGTCAATATCGGTGATGTTCTCTACAAAATGTACAGATGAACCGATCAACCGAGAAAATCTATTTATAAGATCAAAAGTGAGGTAGGTAGCAGCGTGGCCTAAATGTGTTGCGTCGTATGGGGTAATTCCGCATACATACATTCTCAGATTTGTATCTGGATCAATCGTGAATTTACCGCTAGTACTCTCGAGAGTGAGTGGCGATTGCGCTTGCTCAAATATGGAGAGCGCCGGATTGGGCCATGGGTTTTGGAGAATTTTCATGAGGAGCAAAGGTTATCTAAAAAGGCGGCCAAGGGATGGATGGCCAATCTTCGCTAGGTTCGGGGAAGGTCCCATCTGCCAAAAGCCCCTGCAATCTATCCTTCAACGCTTCAATCTCTCGCTCAGTGATGTATTCACCAAGTAATGAATCTGCTACCTGAGACGCCTTCTGGATGAGTTGCTTCTCGTTTTCGGAAAAGCTCTCGGATGCAAATTGCCAGAGGACGGTTCTTAACTTTGGGTCCTCATGAAAAGTTACTCCATGATCGCATCCGTAAATTTCATCGCTACTCTTCGGCAAAATATGCCCATACTTTCGATCGGTGTTATTGATAATTGCATCAAATAGCGCCATAGATCGAATGCTTGGATGTTTGCCTTGTGCCAGCTCAACGATATCTATCTCTTCATCTATCTCAATCCACTCTTGGACCATCCCAGGACCGAAGGGGCCTTCGCGCAAAATAGTGAAAGGGATGAGGTGCACACCCAACTCTTCAGAGAGTAAATATGAAGCAACTTCACGCCCCGCCAAATTGCCATCAGGAAAATCCCATAGTGGTCGCTCCCCCGCGATGGGTTTATAGATGACGGGGATTTCCATCTCCCCTAGTACGCATTTCGCGAAGAGGGTTGCATTAGAAGCATCCACGAAACGACCTTCAACGTTCAGTTCGCCCGTCGCAATTACATTTCGAACATCACTCAACGACGATAACCGTTTGCTCGTGGGCACAGGTGACCTTCAGGATTAACTGGCAATCCACAGAAAGGACAGGGTTGGCGACCGGCAGCAACTACCGCATCGGTTCTATCGCAGAAAGTTCGGGCTTGGTGAATTCGAAGCGAGAATGAGAGCAAATCAGGTGCATCTTCAATCAAGATTGCTTCATCATCGCTGAGTAATTCTGTGAGAGTTTCATCTCCTATTGCTTGAGTTTCGACCAAGATTCGCTGCTTCTCTTGATCCCAACTAATGCCAATTACCCCAGCCCGAAAATCTTCCGTAATGGGAAACTCAAGTGAGTCATCATCCCGCTCCCCAACAACGTTTAATTCATCCAAACTTGCCAGCTGATTGCGGCGAAGTTCGCGGAGCATAATCCGCAACCTCTCGGATAGTGCCAAAGCCTGAGATTTCTCGATAGCAACGCACGTGACACCTATCGCCGAAGAGACCTGCAAGAAGAACTGTCTCTCCCCTGGGACACCCACGGTCCCGATAACTGCACGGGTTACTTGTTCATGCTTATAGATATATCTACTCACAGTTTTCCTGAACCTCCGCCTAGCTGAAAACGATCACGCTTTACTCTTTTGGAGGTTCCGAGCTCAGATAGGTGACCGGTCGAATTTACTTGAATCACTTGAGAGGAAGGAATTTGAATGCGAGTAATCGATGCAGGGTCGATTGAAATTCTTTGAAATTGATCTAAGGAGAGGCCAAGATGAAATGCAACGATAGATTTAATGACGTCGCCGTGAGAGAGAATCAATATGCGAGATTTACCAGATGCAAGATTTATTACCGCTTGATTTGCGCGCAGCGACATCTCGCCAAAGCTCTCACCATCGGGAAAGCGGACGGTACTTGGCCGGCTTTGGATACTTTTCCAGAGTTCATGTCGCGAGAGCGTCGATAAAGCTTTTCCTGACCAACTCCCATATTCCATCTCAATGAGATCATCCACCAGATGTAATTGCTCTGATCGTCCTTGAAGATATGGAACAAGAGTCTCTTTGCAGCGACGAAGCGGTGATGAGTAAATTCCTTCTAATTCCATCTTGGCAAGGACGGGGGCAAGTTCAATAGCTTCCTGGCGACCTCGTGGCGAGAGGGCAACTCGATTATCTCGGCCCGCCAAGATGCCCTTCAAATTCGCGGTTGAATGGGCGTGCCGCACCAAAACAACTTCGCATGAGGTGGACTTGGCCATGTCTGTAGGTTACCGAGAAATCGGCTCGCGGGTTGCTAGGGTCGGGGAATGGAGATGCGTACCCTTGGTAAAACCGGCCTTAAAGTTTCACGATTAGGGCTCGGAACGATGACCTGGGGTCGCGATACCGATGAACATGAGGCTGCAAATCAATTGCGGATATTCCTCGACGCAGGTGGAAGTTTTATCGACACCGCGGCTGTTTACGGTGATGGAGATTCTGAGCGCGTTATCGGTGGTTTTATCGGCACTCTTGTTTCAAGAGAAGAGATAACGATTGCCACCAAAGCAGGAATATCTTTCAATCAAGGTGAGAGAGTGATTAACAATTCCAGGGCCTCTCTGCTTAAAGATCTCGATGGTTCTCTTGAGAGACTTGGGATCGAATATGCCGATCTCTGGCAGGTACACCAATGGGATTCCAATATCCCACTAGAGGAAACTCTCTCCGCTCTGGATTACGCGGTCGCAAGTGGTCGAGTTCGTTATGTAGGAATAT
The DNA here is from genome assembly GCA_903891755.1 of uncultured Actinomycetes bacterium. Lineage (GTDB taxonomy): Bacteria > Actinomycetota > Actinomycetes > Nanopelagicales > Nanopelagicaceae > PALSA-747. Next base: position 24,637 of record CAITFY010000008.1, read on the forward strand.
CTAACTTCGCAGCGTGGCAGATGGCACGTGCAGCTACTTTGCAAAATCCCCTCTTTGGGAAGGTTCCACTCAGCTCCATCCAATGTGAATACTCATTACTAAATAGAAGCGTTGAAAGCGATGTACTACCCGCATCTGAATATGTCGGTTTAGGTTTCATCGCCTGGTCACCGCTTGGACGAGGCGTTCTCACGGGTAAATATCGCCTTGGCACGCCTTCAGATTCCAGAGGAGCAAGCCCACATTTCTCCGGTTTTATCGCTCCTTATTTGGATAATAGATCCCGAGCCATCGTGGATGCGGTCTGTGTCGCCGCAGAGGGATTGGGTTATTCACCCACTGAAGTGGCTTTGGGATGGGTACGAGATCAGCCCGGAGTGTGTAGCGCAATAGTCGGCGCCAGAACTGGAGCTCAACTCCGAGGAGCATTATCAGTTGAAGAGATAGAACTCCCGCAGCAAGTTAGAGATGCTCTGGATGAAATCTCTTCCCAGAGAGTGTAGTTAGCAGTTTTCGAAGAAGTTCACGAGCGCACGCACTCCGAACTTAAGACCGTCAACTGGAACTCTTTCATCCACTCCGTGGAAGAGGGCAAAGAAATCTAAATCTGCAGGTAAGCGAAGCGGACTAAAACCATAGCCAACAATTCCGAGATCACTTAGAGCTTTGTTATCTGTTCCGCCACTCATGAGATATGGAACTGGAATACCTTCAGGATCTTGCGAAAGAATTGCAGCGCTCATAGCCTCAACGAGTGGTCCAGAGAAATCTACCTCTAGCGCTTTGTCGCGAACTTGCACAGAGATATCTGCATCTTCCCCTACCAGCTGACGAATTGTCTCTTCTAGCTCATGTTCAAAGCCAGGCAGGAAACGACCATCAACAACGGCAGTGGCGGAACCTGGAATGACGTTCGCTTTATAACCTGCGTTGAGAATCGAGGGATTGGCCGTGTTCTGGGTTGTTGCACCCATCATGCGCGCCGCACCGCCAATGTGTTTCAATAAATCTGTCGCGCGTGCTGGATCGTATTTCTCGCCAGTTAACTCTGCGATCTTTCCCCAGAATTTAGCGCCTGTTGCGGTTTCGCGTTGTGGCCAAACATGGCTTCCGATGCGATCGATAATACGAGCTAATTTCGTTACGGCATTATCATGGTTGATAAATGATCCATGTCCCGCAGTTCCGTGCGCGGTAATCTCCATCCATTGAATTCCCTTTTCGGCAGTTTCAATGAAGTAGAGGCGATGTCCACCGGCAATCGTGACGGAGAAACCACCAACCTCGGAGATAGCTTCTGAATATCCTTCAAAAATCTCAGGACGGTTTGCGACCATCCAACGTGAACCGAAAGTACTTCCCGCCTCTTCGTCAGCAAAGAAGACGAGGAGAATATTGCGCGGTGGTACATACCCAGTGCGAGCCCAAGAACGCGCGATAGCAAGGAACATGGCATCGCCATCTTTCATATCTACAGCGCCACGGCCCCGTACATAACCATCCTTGATATCTCCAACAAATGGATCAAAACTCCAATCAGCAGCATTGGCCGGAACAACATCTAGGTGACCGTGAACAACTAGTCCAGGTCGAGTTGTATCGGCTCCAGCGATGCGAGCAACAACGTTGAAGCGTTTTGGACCGGTCTCGATCAACTCAGATTCAATGCCAACTTCCGCCAACTTGACCACCACAAATTTGGCAACTGCTTCTTCATCGCCCTTACCCTCTCCGAAATTGACGCTAGGGATTCGGATCAACTCTTGGAGGAGTTGAATACAGTCATCTTCGAGGGAGATTAAGTCAGCGGTTTCCATATCCTCATTCTGCCGTAACCGCCCGCCTCTCGCCACGAAACATTGGCTCGAGCAGGTCATTTGTATTGGTATCCTTGGTCACTCAGCCGGCCCTTGGGCCAATGGCTGCACCGGTCCGGGTGGCGGAATTGGCAGACGCGCTAGCTTGAGGTGTTAGTGCCCGCAAGGGCTTGAGGGTTCAACTCCCTTCTCGGACACAAGTAAGGTACTTTTCGCCTCATGGATAATTTTGATACTGAAACTCGTGGATATGCAGTGCTGGAAGCTAAAGCACCGCTCGTTCCTTACACATTTAACCGTCGCGATCTCCGCTCAGGAGATATCGCCTTTGACATCAAATATGCCGGAATCTGCCATTCAGATATCCACCAAGCCCGCGAAGAATGGGGCGGAGCAATATTCCCTATGGTGCCTGGGCATGAAATTGTCGGTGTTGTAACAGCCATCGGTTCAGGGGTTACTAAGTTCGCCGTGGGTGACACCGTGGGCGTTGGCGTCTTCATTGATTCCTGCCGCGAATGTGAAAATTGCCTTGCCGGTCAACAGCAGTACTGCCTTAAGGGTATGACAGGCACCTACAACGGCTATGAGAGAGATGGCACAACAGTTGCCATGGGTGGTTACTCAAACAAGTTTGTTATCGATCAGGATTATGCGCTTAAAGTCCCAGCCTCTCTTGAACTCACAGGAGTCGCACCACTGCTCTGTGCTGGAATCACCCTCTACTCCCCTCTACGCCATTGGAAGGCCGGACCTGGCATGAAGGTAGGCGTTATTGGTCTGGGCGGCTTAGGCCATATGGGAGTTAAGTTCGCCGCAGCTATGGGTGCTGAAGTAACCGTCTTCTCGCATTCTGCTAACAAAGAAGCAGATGCAAAGGCTATGGGAGCAACTCACTTCGTTGTTACGAAGGATCCACAGGTATTTACAGATAACGCTGAATCCTTTGATCTGATTCTTAACACGGTATCTGCTGAACTTGATATCAATCAATACTTGGGGCTTTTGAAACTCGATGGAACTTTGGTAGTTATTGGCCTACCTGGCAAACCTTACGAAGTCACAGCATTTAACTTGCTCCGTCTTCGTCGTTCACTTGCTGGCTCAATGATTGGCGGGCTACCTGAAATTCAAGAGATGTTGGATTTCTGTGCCGAGAAGAACATTGTGAGCGACGTGGAAGTAATCAAAGCTGATTACATCAACGAGGCTTATGATCGCACCGTCTCAAGTGATGTGAAATATCGTTTCGTAATTGATGCTTCAACCTTTTAAGGCTAAATGAATTGATGCGCCGCTAGGGCAACTAACGGCGCAAAGATCAACGCAGGTAGCAGATCCCCGATTGAGATGAACTTGATATTTAGTAATCGAAGTCCGATTCCAAAGAGCATCACTCCACCTACAGCAGTCAATGATTGAACTTGGTAGGCAGTCAAGATATTTCCTAAAAAGTATCCAATTCCAGTCCACGTGAATTGATAGATGGCTACTGGAATAGCTGAGAAGGCAACTCCCCAACCAAATGTTGTGGCAAATGCCATTGCGGCGAATCCATCAAGAGTTGATTTGAGAACTAATTGTTGGATACCCGTATGCATTCCATCGCTTATGCTTCCTAGAATTGCTAGAGGACCAATTGCAAAGAGCAATGAAGCGGCCATAAAGCCTTCAAGAAAAGATCCTTTATCTCGGGAGCCAAATCTCTTTTTGATTGCAGAGCCGAAACCTTCGAGTCTGAGTTCTATCTTTAGGAGATAACCCACAACTCCCCCGAGGATGAGTGCGGCCAGCGTTCCCAAGGTGGTCCACCCTTTAGGAACTGCGCTAACAAAGGAGTGAGCCCAAACGCTTCGCAGATTATCTGCGGCATTTATGAGGGTGATACAGCCCAAAACATCAGTGATTAATATCCGCAATTTTTCAGGAAAGCGGGCTCCCCCAAGCATTCCAAGTGAAGAACCAAAGACGATGGTCGCAACATTTATTACCGTGCCAATACCAACGAACATTAGTTAATGAGACCAAACTTAATGATCGAAATTACTCCAACGAGGAGACAGTAATAGGCAAAGGGACGTAGTGAGTTTGTCTTAAACCAACGAGTAAGCACTCGAACCGAGAAGATTGTGGCGACAAACGCTACCGCCGCTCCAAAGGTGAGCGCTCCATAAGAGCCCGCAAGAGCTCCATGACCGAGTTTAGGAAGTTTAACGATTGATGCACCCAAGATAACCGGGAATGAGAGCAAGAAAGCAAAGTCCGCTGCTACAGATCTTGAAAGTCCGCGCAACATTCCAAAAGAGACAGTTACTCCGAAACGGCTTATTCCTGCGAAAAGCGCAGCACTTTGACCAACGCCAATCACTACCGCTTGACCTGGAGATACACGTTCTACGATTGCCAGGTTTTGATCGTTGGGTACTGAATGTGAGTGCCTATGCGATGTTAAGCGTTCTGTTCCAAGAAGAATGACGCCATTGATTGTAAGAAAGATTGCAGCGCTCAGTGGCTTTTGGAAGTTCTTCTGAAAGAAATTACTGAAAGCAAGACCGATAAGTGCAACTGGAATTGTTCCAAGTACAAGTAACCAAAAGATTCTAAAGGCCGAAGAGTTCTTCTTCCATGAGAGAACGGACTTTAAAATTTCAAACCAACGCGGTGCAAATACAATAAAGAGAGCAATCGCGCTTGCAAGGTGCATCGCTACGGCGACGAGAAGATATTGAGGGGTATCGGAGAAGGCGCGCCAAGATCCCCCGAGCCAAGCCGGAACGAGCACTGAGTGCCCAAGACTAGAAATGGGAAAGAGTTCGGTGATTCCTTGTATTAATCCCGTAATACCCGCTTGCAAAAATGTGAAATGAAACATGGTTTCCCCTACCGCTCGTTGGCGCGGGCGAAATATCTCCCGCTTTCCTTTTGAATCTGTACACCAATTCCATAAGCCAAAGAGAGATTTTCAGAGGTCAACACTTCGTCGATCGGTCCCTGCGCAACCGCCAGACCGTCATTGAGCAGCAAACAATGTGTACTGCCTTGGGGAATCTCTTCAACGTGATGAGTGACGATAATCGTCGCCGGACTTTGGGGATCAATTGCCAAATTGTTAAGTCGGCGCAAGAGATCTTCGCGCCCACCCAAATCTAGCCCCGCAGCTGGTTCATCTAGGAGAAGCAACTCAGGGTTTGGCATCAGAGCTCGTGCTATTTGAACACGCTTCTTCTCCCCCTCGCTAAGTGTCCCGAAGGTGCGATCTTTCAACTCCCGAACTCCGAGGATGGTGAGCAAACTCAAAGCCCGAGATTCATCCCAAAGGTCGTACTCCTCTTGCCAACGTCCAACAATCGCATAAGCAGAGGTCATGACTACATCTAGAACTGTTTCATCTTCTGGAATTAATTCGACAATGCTTGTAGATGTCATGCCAATTCTTGGTCGAAGTTCAAAGACATCTGTCTTACCCATCTGAGATTCCAATATTTCAACTGTACCTTGGGTTGGATGAATCAAGGAACCAACAAGTGAGAAGAGTGTGCTCTTTCCGGCGCCATTGGGACCGAGAACGATCCAGCGTTCACCAACCAGAACCGACCAGGTAAGAGGACCTAAAATAGTTCTATCCCCGCGCACTACCGAAGCGTTCTTAATATCCAATACCGGCTTCACAAGGGTGAAAGATACCCGTTAATCCCTACCTAGACGCTAATCTTCGCTACATGGCTCACGATCAATCAAAATTTACGACTCTAATCCTCCTCTCAGCTGCAGAGCGCGAAGGCTTGGAAGAGGCATTATTGAACGTTTTAACGCCTTTCACATTAACTATCGAAGAGAAGCAGAAGATTGCTCTGCGTGGCCGCCTTATATTAGGAATTTTGATCTCTTGTGACCCAGCCCATGTTCTGGCAATCGAAGCAGATCTTGTTGAATTTGGAAGCCAGCAAGGTGTGGATGTTGCAATCGATTACTCAGAGACGGAAATACATTAGTGGCTTCAGATCGCAAACTGATTTTGCTGGATATGGATTCCACCTTTATCCAACAGGAAGTTATAGATCTCCTCGCCAACCATGCTGGAGTTGGTGCTGAGGTAGCTGCGATAACGGAGCGATCAATGCGCGGTGAAATTGATTTCAAAGAGTCGCTGACCGAGCGAGTTGCTCTTTTAGCGGGTCTACCTGAAACCATTTTTGATGAGGTGCGAGAGGAAATTACCCTCTCCCTTGGGGCTCAAGAAATGATTGCAGGTCTTCATTCTCACGGTCACGTAGTAGCAATAGTTTCAGGTGGATTTGAAAATGTAATCGCTCCTCTCTTGGTGCAGGAGAAAGTCGATTATTTCAAAGCAAATACATTAGAGGTGATTAACGGAGAATTGACTGGAAAGACGGTTGGTCAAATTATTGGTCGCCAAGCAAAGGCAGATTATCTTCGAGAGTTAGCGGAAAAGCTCGATATCCCACTTATCCAAAGTGTTGCAATTGGCGATGGTGCGAATGATTTAGGGATGATGGAAATCGCAGGCATGAGCATTGCTTTTAATGCGAAACCAATCGTCCGAGATTTCGCAAAAGCCAGAATTGACGATGGCAACCTTGCTAGGGTTTTGCAACTTATTGCATAAGAATTTTAAAGACGACAAGCGTGGATATCTGTAACCAGGATTCCTCTAGCTCCCACTCGCCATAAATCATCCATGATGCGATTTATATCGCTTCTTTTGACCATAGCTCGTACTGCATTCCAATCACTTCGCTGTAAGGGCGAGATAGTTGGAGATTCAATGCCAGGTGTGAGCGCGCAAGCTGCATCCAGGAACTCAGATTTAACATCGTAATCAACCAGAACATATTGGCGGGCAATAACTACACCTTGAAGCCTCCGAAGCAGCGTTTCCACTTCAACAGAACGTGTAACAGCGGGACGTTCAATGAGAATCGCCTCACTCTGCAGAATGGGATCACCAAAAATCGC
>CAITFY010000009.1 GCA_903891755.1 uncultured Actinomycetes bacterium
CGGCAATCTTGAAGGCTTGGATGTGCAGATCCACGGCCTCCTGGTTGTTCTCCGCATAAAGCTGCAGCCATCCAGAATCACGTTGTGACATGGAGTCACTGTGATCGTTCCAAATATTGATTGGACCACCGATTGCGCGGTTGGCAACTGTCATCACGATTGGAAGACCGAGACCTGATGCGTTGTAGACCGCTTCGACCATATAGAGCAAACCTTGGCTTGCGGTGGCTGTGTAAGTACGAGCACCTGTAGCACTAGAACCGATGGCGACGGACATCGCGGCGAACTCCGACTCGACGTTGATGAACTCACAATTCTTGAGCTCTCCTGATTTAACGAGTTGGCTAAGTCCCTCAACAATATGAGTTTGTGGGCTGATTGGATAAGCGCAGATAACTTCTGGTGCGCACGCAGCAACCGCGTCAGCTACTGCTTTTGATCCTTCTACTTGTCTAAGCATGTGTGGCCACCTGATTCATGACATGTTCGTAAGCCGCTGTAGCTGCAGCGACATTGCCAGCAGCAATTTTTGGCTTGAATTTTTCTGTGATTGCTTTGGTAACAGCCTCTAATGGCACAACCTTGGTGAGAGCACTAAAGGCGCCGAGAAGTACTGCGTTTGGAACTGGGCGTCCGAGGTGTGTCATTGCTATTTCCGTGGCGGGCAAGATTGCCAAGGTGTGAGGCACTTTGATCTTCTCATCCAACTGCAACTCTTCAGCGGTCTCCATAGAGTTGATGATGACAAAGCCATGTGGCTTAAGGCCTGCAAATACATCGATCTGCTTAATCAAACTCGCGTCTTGAATGATCAAAACATCTGGTTCCATGATGGGTTCGCGTGCACGAATTTCGTGTTCAGAGATACGGCAGTATGCAACGACCGGTGCACCTGTTCGCTCTGATCCAAAACTAGGAAAAGCCTGTGCATGTTTGCCGCCTTCAAATACAGCGACTGCTAATAGTTCGGCTGCGGTAACCACGCCTTGACCACCGCGTCCGTGAATTCTTACCTGAAACATCGCGCCTCTTTTCTAGACAGCGCAATACTGCTACCGCAGTGGAAATATGTATCGCCCGAAACCTGGGGCTAGCCCTCAAAGGGGCGCATCACATTGGTTTTTGCGAAATGTACTTAATGTATTGAGGGCTAGCCCTGCCAATAATCCGTCACCCATGTGACTTGAGTTGGTACTGGTTTCATGGATGGTGGCCATACAAACTTCTTACCCGCAAGCGGCGTGACAGTAACCTTCATCAAATAATTCTTGCCGTGCGTCTTAGCTAGTCCGGAGAGAGATACGTTGACCTTTGAATATGAAATTTTCCCATCGGCACAATCAGGATCACATCCATTGATGTAATAAGTTCCGGTTCCCTTTGCCGAACTACTACCCCACGTGGACCATTTAATATTGGTGACACCAGCTCCTCCGTCACCACAAAATTGAGTAACGGACTTTGGCTTTACTACTCCTGCTAAACCGCACTCGTTGTAATACGAAATTGTGGTGGCGTGTACAGGAGTAAGCGCAACAAAAGAAGATGCAACAAGAGTCAATGAGAGCGCAAGCGTTCTAAGGGAAGTTTTCATACCTCTACTTTACCTTGGACTGACCAAGGAAATTCGATCCACTTATCAGTGTGGCGCCAGGCATAATCCGGCTTAACAACCGTGGTGGCCTTCTCATAAAGAACGGCAAAGCGAACTTCCGCTACATATCCTTCTAAGAATTCTTTAACGAGTTTTAAGGTTTCACCGGTATCCGCAACATCATCTGCAACCAAAACTTTGGCTCCTGTCAGGTCTACTCGGTTTGGAACTGGGGGCAGAACGATTGGCATCGGCAGGCGCTCATCTATACCGGTGTAGAACTCAACGCTGAGAGTGAACGAGTTCTTCACATCAATGGCGTAACCGAGTCCAGCTCCTAGGAAGAAACCGCCTCTAGCGATCGAAAGAATGATGTCTGGCTTGAAATCAGATAAGAGAATGGTTCGTCCTAGTTCGCGGACTGCAACGCCGAACTCTTCATACGATAACTTCTCACGCTCGTTCATCTCACCCATGGGCGAAACTTACAGAGTTTTCTCCTTGGGTGAAAGCAGATGCACCATGACTGAAAGCACTACGGCAAATGGAATGGTGAAGAGGATGCCCATGATTGCTAGGTTCTGATAACCGCTGAAGAAATCCTTCTGCGCAAAAATAAGTGATACATCTAGACCAAGAGTTCCAAGTGCACCAATTAGTAATAGTTCTCGGAGCGAGAATGGAAGAGTGAATCGAATCGCGCTCTTGGCAAGCCAGGCTCCTAAGAAAATACCCAGCGGTTTTCCAATCAACCTCAAAATAATGAGAGAGAGAACCAGGGTCGATGTGGTGGCGTGCCAGGAGAATCCATAGCGACGAAAGAGCGTGATGAAGACAAATACCGGAATAACTACGAAGGCGGAGATTGGTTCGGCGAGGTTGAGCATCCGCTCTTGAAAGCCACGGGTGGACTCCTGGTGGCGCGATGTGATGAGGCCGAATAGAACAGCAACAAGTGAAGTTTGAATCCCCGATTGGTGTCCGAAGGCGAGACCAACAATGAAGAGCAAGACCAGTAGCACACGGGAATTGAGGTAGCGACTGATTAGGTAGTAAAGCGCAAGAACCGCAAACATCAGCAAGAACGCTGCGAGATCGATCTTCACCTTGAAAATTATGGAGAGAACTATGACTGAGCCAATGTCATCGATAGTGGCGAGAGCGAGAACAAAACCCTTGAGATTTGCGCGCTTTAAGACGACCAACATGGCAAGCACAAATGGCAGGTCCGTTGCCATGGTGATTCCCCAACCGGTGGTGGGGGTGCCATTAATTCGGTTGTAGAGAAAGAAGAGAAGCGCGGGAGTTGCCATTCCCATACCTGCTGAGAAGGCGCTGACTATCAAAACTTTGCGATCGACGAGTGAACCTTGGACTAGCTCAAAGCGAAGTTGGAGACCCACGCTATAGAAGAAGAATCCGAGCAGATAGTCGAGGGTGAATTCACGAATCGTGAAATGCCATCCCGCAATCGTTCGCGTCTGCTCCAAGAAATGTGAATCAAAATGACTTCCCAGCGCAATCGCGAGTAGTGCGATGGGAATAAGAATGTATGCCGAAAAAGTCTCGTTCTTAAAGATCCTAAGCAGGGTCCTCATTTTGTATCACCTTGCAGCTCCCAGGCGCGAACGCCACCCAGGATTCCGGCCGTGTTGGAGGCGATGATGACGTCATCTCCTAGAGCTTTAA
>CAITFY010000010.1 GCA_903891755.1 uncultured Actinomycetes bacterium
AGAGCATCGTAGATATTCTCAATGGAGCTGAAGGCATCTTTGGACATATGTATACCGTCAAAGATGGCGGAGAATCGATGGCGCTGACAAAACTTGGCGCGCCTTACTCAGTGAAAGTTGCAGCCGCCGTTGCCACTCTGAAGAGTGGAAAGATCAAGCTTCCTTAATCTTCAATGACGCAGAGCAGCTGACCGCTTGAAACAGTTTGTCCTGCACCAACGCCAAGTTGGGCAATAACTCCAGCCTTTTGAGCCAAGAGTGGTTGTTCCATCTTCATCGCTTCTAAAACCACGATGAGATCGCCAACTTCGACGCGATCACCATTTGCCTTAACAATTTTCACAACAGTGCCTTGCATAGGGCTAATGACTGAGTTTCCGGAGGTTTTAGCGACGCTGTTGCTCTTGATGCGATGGCGCTTCTCCGCAGGTGCCTGGGAGTGGAGTACAACTTCAAAGCGATGGCCATTGACCTCGGCGACAACTTTTTGGGATGCGACCTTTGATGCAGCAACTCCTGCTTTGAAATCAAATGCTGGAATCTGATTGTTAAATTCATTTTCAATGTAGCTGGTGTAAACCTTGAATTCCTCAGTGAAATTCGGATCGTTGACGATTGCGCGATGGAATGGAAGTGCTGTCGCTAATCCACCAATTTCAAATTCACGAAGGGCGCGACGTGCACGCTCAATCGCTTCCTTACGAGTTGCGCCGGTGACGATTAATTTGGCAAGGAGAGAGTCAAAGTGCGATCCGATGGTGTGTCCGTGGTCAAACCCAGCATCAATACGTACACCCGGGCCAGATGGAACTTCCCACTGGGTAATAGTTCCCAGTGATGGGAGAAAGCCATTTCCAGGATCCTCACCATTGATACGAAATTCCAAACTGTGACCACGAATGATTGGATCAATAGGGGAGATTGCTTCACCTGATGCGATGCGAAGTTGTTCGCGTACTAAATCAAGGCCGGTGACCTCTTCACTCACTGGGTGCTCTACTTGCAAACGAGTATTTACCTCGAGGAATGAGATGGTGCCATCTTTACCAACCAAGAATTCGCAGGTACCTGCTCCAACATATCCAACCTCGCGCATAATCGCTTTCGATGAGGTGTAAAGCTGTTCGATCTGAGCTTCAGTAAGAAATGGTGCTGGCGCCTCTTCGACAAGCTTCTGGTGGCGACGTTGAAGTGAGCAGTCGCGAGTACTAACAACAACTGCGTTGCCATGCATATCGACCAAGCATTGTGTCTCAACGTGGCGAGGCTTATCTAAATAGCGCTCAACAAAACATTCACCGCGACCAAAACCGGTGATTGCCTCACGAACAGCAGACGCGAATAGTTCGGGAATTTCCTCCATGGTGAATGCGACTTTGAGTCCGCGTCCACCGCCACCGTGTGCCGCCTTAATTGCAACAGGAAGCCCATGTTCCTTTGCGAAGGCAATAACTTCATCTGGGGAGTCCACTGGATCTGCAGTTCCTGCAACGAGTGGTGCACCTACCTTCGCGGCGATCTTTCGAGCTGAAACCTTGTCACCAAGTTCGCGAATTGCTGCTGGTGGAGGTCCAATCCAGATCAGACCGGCTTCAATAACGCGTTCGGCAAATTGCGCGTTCTCGGAGAGGAATCCATAACCAGGGTGAATCGCATCTGCGCCAGATTCCTTGGCGATGGCAAGAATCTTGCTCTGATCGAGATATGTCTCTGCTGCTGACAATCCATAGAGCGCGAATGCCTCATCGGCAGTAGCAACGTGGAGAGAGTTGCGATCCTCATCAGAGTAAATGGCAATTGATTTCACGCCATGGTCACGGCAGGCACGAGCGACGCGAACTGCAATCTCTCCGCGGTTAGCAATGAGTACAGATGAAATCTTCGTCATTTCGACACTCCTAATTGTGAAACTCCAACAGGTACAACGGCAGACCATTCCAAACCTAGATTGATGATTATCTTGCGAAGAGTCGGAAGCGAGAGCCCGATGATTCCGCTGGGATCTCCCTCGATATGGGTAATAAATGGCGCAGAGTGGCCATCTAAAGTGAATCCGCCAGCAACCTGTATTGGTTCACCGGTCGCCACATAATTTTCGATTTCAGCGTCAGTCATATGCGCAAAGGTAACTTTTGATGTTGAAATATCTGAAACCTCAATGCCTTGATCGGTATCAATCACAGAATGTCCGGTGTGAAGGTAGCCGGTCTTGCCGCTGAGTAAATGAGCGCGCTCTATTGCGAGTTCAGGTGTACCTGGCTTACCGAGCGATTCTCCTTGAAATTCAAAGGTGGAGTCGCAACCTATGATTAATGAGTTAGTTAGTTCGGGAAAGTTCTGTCGAACCGTATGCGCTTTAAGAATGGCTAAAGCAATCACCAGTTCTGAAGGTTTAAGAGCGAGAAGCTCGGGAGTTTCTTCATCAACGCCGCTGACTTTAATAACAGGCTCGATGCCAATGGACTCTAATAATCTCTTGCGAGATGGAGATGCTGAGGCGAGAACAATCTGTTTTCTCATGAGGCGGTTGTTCCAAATTTACGAGGCAGTGAGTTCTGAATCTTCAGACGGGCCCAGGAGCTACGGTATTTCTTGGGTGGGTGCGCGTTCTTTTCAATCTCATCTACAGCGCGCGTCAGAGCAAGTAACTCTTCTTGAGTTGGAGTGCCAGAGTGGATGGTGAATCCAAGCTTGCGAAATTCGCGCGGAAAATCATTGCTATGTGGCATTAGAGAGGAATATTTCCATGCTTACGAGTTGGAAGATCCACTCTCTTATTAGCCAGAGCCCGAAGCGCCTTGGTGATTTGGCTTCGAGTCTGGTGTGGCTCAATGACTGCATCAATAAAGCCACGGTCCGCTGCAATGTAAGGATTGAGAAGTTGTTCCTCATACTCGTTGATGAGTTCAGGAGAGCGTTCTGGATTTTCGGCGATCTCTTTACGGTAGAGAATGTTTACCGCGCCTTGCGCTCCCATAACTGCGATTTGAGCAGTCGGCCAAGCGAGGTTGATATCGGCACCGAGATGCTTTGATCCCATGACGATGTAAGCGCCGCCATAAGCCTTGCGCGTGATAACAGTTACCAGCGGAATGGAAGCCTCGCCATATGCGTAGAGCAACTTAGCTCCACGGCGAATAATTCCGTTCCACTCTTGTTCAGTACCAGGCAGGAAGCCGGGAACATCCACCAGAGTTACAACTGGAATACCAAAGGCATCGCAGGTGCGAAGGAAGCGAGCAGCCTTCTCAGAGGCATCAATATCAAGCGTTCCAGCGAAACTCTGTGGCTGGTTTGCAATGATTCCAACTGAACGGCCTTCGATACGACCAAAGCCCACCAAAATATTTGGTGCAAAGAGAGCGTGCACCTCTAAGAAGTCAGCCTCATCAAGGATTGCTTCGATAATCACCCGCATGTCATATGGCTTATTTGGATTATCTGGAATTAAAGAGTCAAGTGCGCGATCGGATGGAGCAATTCCATCGGACTCAGTTGGACGCAGAACCGGTGCATCGTCGAGATTATTGCTTGGCAAGAATGAGAGCAGCGCTTTGACATAGTCAAGGGCGGCATCTTCATTCTCGGCTAGGTAATGAGAGTTACCTGTCTTGGTGTTGTGTGTGGCTGCGCCACCGAGTTCCTCCATGGCAACTTCTTCACCTGTAACAGCTTTAATAACATCAGGGCCAGTGATGAACATATGCGATGTCTCATTCACCATGATGGTGAAATCAGTAATTGCGGGTGAATAAACAGCGCCACCTGCGCAAGGGCCGAGAATTACTGAAATTTGTGGAATCACGCCGGAAGAGCGAACATTGCGCTTAAAGATTTCGCCGTACTGACTTAGCGATGCAACTCCCTCTTGGATACGAGCTCCACCTGAATCGTTGAGCCCAATCATTGGAATACCTGACTTCAATGCGAAATCCATAACTTTGACGATCTTCTTACCCATCGTCTCACCGAGTGATCCACCGAAGATCATGAAGTCTTGAGATGAGAGTGCAACGGTGCGACCATCAATAGTTGCGTAACCCGTGATGACGCCGTCACCGTAAGGGTGTGACTTATCCATTCCGAATCGGTCGGCATGGTGAGTGCTGAATGCATCGAATTCGACGAAAGAACCTTCATCGACCAACTTCATAATGCGTTCGCGAGCTGTGTACTTACCAGCTGCATGTCGCTTCTCAATCGCCGCGGGAGTTCCACTTTGTGCGGCACTCTCTAGGCGCGCTGTTAAGTCTTTAATCTTGCCGGCAGTAGTATTTATCGCATCAGTCACATCCACACTTTACTAGGCGAGCGGGCTTCTGTGATACGTGCATTCCTTGATGAAGAGGTAATTTCTACACATTTGGCTAGCAATTACTGGCGGGTACGCGTTCTCCCCGAGGTAACTTCAACTCAAGAGATCTTAAAAACCGAACTGGTGAGTAATGGTGATTGCGTTGTCGCAGAATTTCAAAGCGCAGGTCGTGGACGTCTCGATAGAAAATTTGATTCGGCTCCACATGTTGCACTCCTTTTCTCCGTCTATATCGAGCCACTGCGAGTTGATGCATGGGGGTGGATCCCATTAATCGCTGGAACCGCAGTTGCGAGAACTCTCAATAAGCAGAGTCAGAGCAACAGCTTTCTCACCAAATGGCCCAATGATGTTCTTGCTGCAAGTGGAAAAGTTTCGGGAGTTCTCTGCGAGCGATATAAAGCTGGAATCATCGTAGGAATCGGAGTAAATGTTTCTACCCAAGTTGATGAACTTCCCGTCGAGAGTGCATCCTCAATCTTCATCGAAAGCGGCATAGAACTAGATCGAAATCAGCTTTTAGCCGCTCTACTCGCTGAGTTTCAAGAACTCTTCGAGCGATGGGATAGCGGTGAAGATCTAACCTCTAGCTATCGCGCGCTCTCCCAGACCATCGGATTAGAGGTCCGCGTTATTGCGCCGGATTCTTCAGAGCGCACCGGGATTGCAATCGGCGTAGATACTGAGGGTCGCTTGAAGTTAGAGAGCGGTGAATTAGTTAGCGTCGGGGATGTAGTTCACCTTAGGTAGACTTCTCGCTATGAGTTTTCCAAGAGTTGGAGTCATTGGTGCTGGGCAACTCGCTCGCATGATGGTTCCACCCGCAGTTGACTTAGGAATCTCACTCTCATTATTCGCTGGTTCAAGTCAGGAAAGTGGAGCTCAAGTTGCACCACATATTGTGGGTTCTCTCTCAGATACTGAAGCCGTACTTGAGTGGGCATCTAAATGCGATGTGGTGACTTTTGAGCATGAGTTAATTTCACAAGAACTCATCGCTGCAATCGCGCAAAGTGGGGTAAAAGTTTTCCCAAGCGCAGAATCTTTTATTTACAGTCAAAATAAATTGGCAATGCGTCGCAAAATGGAAGAGCTCGGACTTCCAAATCCAAAGTGGGAAGAGTTTGATGGAACTTCATGCGAAATTGAATTTCCACTTATCGCCAAGAGCATCGCTGGTGGGTATGACGGACGTGGAGTATTTGTTGTTCAAGATTTAGAAGAGTTGCAGGGTTTGCGGGAGCGAAGCGGCGCAAACCTATTGATTGAAGAGAAATTGACTTTTGATTATGAAATCGCGGTGATGGTTGCAAGATCTCCTCACGGCCAAGCTGCGACATGGGCTCCTACCCTCACGGTGCAGCGTGATGGAATTTGTACGCAAACAATTACTCCCGTTCCAGATCTATCGGAAGCCTTAGCGACAGAGGTCACGCAGATTGCTCTAAAAATCGCGCAAGGTATTGATCTGGTCGGTGTAATGGCCGTTGAAATTTTCGTGGTGGGCGATCACCTCATTATTAATGAACTAGCCCTGCGCCCGCATAACTCTGGCCACTGGAGCATTGAAGGTTCGGTAACCAGCCAATTTGAGCAGCATCTGAGAGCGGTTCTCGATCTTCCTCTCGGGGATACTTCGCTGGTAGCGGAATATGCCGTGATGGGAAATGTCATTGGAATTGAGACAGATAAGAGCAAGGATCTCTACCGCCCATATCTGCACTTGATGGCACGCATTCCCGGACTGAAGGTTCATCAATATATGAAAGAGCTACGTCCTGGTCGCAAGGTTGGCCATGTCACTCTTTTGGGTTCCAATCTTCTACACTTAAGGTCAGAGGTAAGCCACGCGGTTGATTATTTGAGCGGAGCGATCGATGAGTAAAGATGTTGCCATTGTTATGGGGTCAGACTCTGATTGGCCAACCATGCAAGAGGCCGCAACTGTTCTCGACGAATTCGGTATCGGATATGACGTCGACGTAGTGAGTGCACATCGCACACCTCATGAGATGTTGGCATTTGCAACAGGTGCGAAGAGCGCTGGTTACAAAGTAATTATTGCCGGCGCAGGCGGCGCTGCTCACCTTCCTGGAATGCTTGCAGCTGCGACAACACTTCCTGTTATTGGAGTTCCTGTTCCACTCAAAGTTCTAGATGGAATGGATTCCCTACTTTCTATCGTGCAGATGCCAGCAGGTATTCCTGTTGCAACTGTAGGAGTTGGAAATTCTAAGAACGCTGGGTTACTAGCTGCACGAATTTTAGGCGCTAGTGATTCAGTCGTTTCTGCGAAGATTGGTGAGGCGATGGAATCTGCTCGCCTGGCATCTCTCGAAAAAGGGAAGAGCCTTAATTCAAAGCGAAATTCCAGAACTGGTTTTTAGTTTTCGCTTCTGCCTAACGCCCTAAATTTCCAGCCTGCGGCACGCCACTTATCTCGGTCTAGCGCGTTACGACCATCAATCATGATGGGTTGTGCCACCAAGGAATGAAGTTGGACTGGATCAATCTCGCGATACAACTTCCACTCTGTTAAGTGCAGAACAAGATCGGCTTCTTTGACGCACTCTTCAATGGAATCTGAGTAGTTAAGTGCTGGAAAACGCTTCTGAGCATTGGAAATCGCTTTAGGGTCGTGCACGGTGACGGTTGCACCTGCAGCTTGAATTTGTGCGGAGATATCGAGGGCTGGGGAGTCGCGGACGTCATCGCTATCTGGCTTGAAGGCCGCGCCAAGTACTGCAATCTTTTTGCCACGAAGATCTTCTGAGAGATCTTTGCGAACAAGTTCAATCATGCGGGTACGAGCGCGCAAATTAATGGAATCGATATCGCGCAAGAACTCCAACGCTTGATCTGCGCCAAGCTCTTTCGAGCGTGCAATAAATGCACGTAAATCCTTTGGCAAGCAACCGCCGCCAAATCCAATTCCTGCCTGCAAGAATCGATTTCCGATACGAGGGTCATAACCAATCGCCTTAGCGAGAACAGTCACATCTCCGCCCGCAGCTTCGCAGATCTCAGCCATCGCATTAATGAAGGAGATCTTGGTTGCCAGAAATGCATTCGCTGAAACTTTTACTAATTCTGCTGTAGGTAGGTCAGCAACTACCCATGGAGTTTCTTCGGCGAGATTCTTTGCATAAACCTGACGCAGAATTTCCTCGGTTTTGCTATTTGTAACTCCAACGACCAGGCGGTTGGGCTTGAGGGTATCTTCGACTGCAAAACCTTCTCGCAAGAACTCTGGGTTCCAAGCGAGGTCGGTATCTGGATTGATAGCAAGGAGTTGTTCGCGCATCTTCGCTGCAGTTCCAACAGGGACAGTGGATTTACCTACAACTAATGAACCAGGCTTAATGATGGGGGCGATCGCGTTCAACGATGAGAAGACATAGGTAAGGTCGGCAGCTAAACCATCAGCCACCTGTGGTGTTCCTACGCAGATAAAATGCACATCGCAATCAGAGATTGCTGAGAGATCTGAAGAGAATGAGAGGCGACCGGTAGCTAATTCACTCTGTAGCAATTCCTGGAGCCCAGGCTCATAAAATGGAATTGTGCCCGCAGCCAAGCTCGCTATTTTTGCCGGGTCAATATCTACGCCGACAACCTCGAATCCGAGGTGTGACATGCAAGCGGCATGGGTGGCACCGAGATACCCGGTACCAATCACAGAGATTTTTAGAGTCATTACGCCGATAGTAACGCTCCGAAAGGGTAGCGTGAGCGCTCTATGAGCGGTGGCAATGTAAATTCAAAGCAAACTCCTAAGACCGAACGACCAGGAGTTTCTGTTGTCCTGCCTATCTTGAACGAGGAGCGCTATCTCTTCGATGCCATAAACGCGATCTTGGCTCAGCGTTATGAAGGGCCGCTTGAGGTCATTCTCGCTCTGGGGCCTTCTAAAGATAAGACCAATGAGATTGCCGCACAGTTAGCGGCGCAAGATTCTCGGGTCCACTTGGTGGAAAACCCTTCTGGCCGAACTGCCGCGGCACTTAACCGAGCAATCGCCGCCTCGCAGTATTCGATAATTTGTCGGATAGATGGCCATGCCGAAATTTCTGATACTTATATATCTGATGCAGTGCATGTAATGGATGAAACCAAAGCAGTAAACGTTGGCGGAATCATGGCGGCATCAGGCGTGGGTGCATTTGAGAGAGCTGTGGCAACCGCGATGCGCTCGCCACTTGGCGTTGGTGCCGCCAGGTTCCACGTCGGTGGGAAAGCAGGACCTGCTGACACCGTTTATCTTGGTGTATTCAATAAAGAGGCGCTGCTTTCCGTTGGGGGATACGACGAAAGGTTTACTCGCGCGCAAGATTGGGAGTTAAATTTTCGACTTCGCCAAGCTGGAGGCGTGATCTGGTTTGATCCCAATCTCGTGGTGACCTATCGCCCACGTCCTAATTTAAGGACTCTCTCTAAACAATATTTCGAATATGGTCGTTGGCGCCGAGCGGTATCTCGTAACCATAAAGGCACAATTAACTTTCGCTATCTCGCTCCACCGGTAACCGTTGCGATTTCAGTACTCTCAATAATTTTGGGTGCAACAGTTAATTCATTTCTCTTTCTGCCGGTCGGTCTTTATATTCTTGGAAACCTGGTCGGCTCACTCGTAATTGGAAAAGATATAAAAGAGAAGATCATGTTGCCTGCAATTCTTGCGACGATGCATTTCTCGTGGGGGGTTGGTTTCATTACCTCGCCTAAGAAGTTGATTTAGAAATGAAAAAGATAATTCTTGGTTTGATACTTGCGTTAGTTCCAACCTCTGCTTCTGCAGCAACAATTCCACCACACTTTGTCTTAACCGGTTCGGGCTTCGGTCACGGAGTTGGAATGAGTCAGATTGGCGCGGAAGGTCAGGCACTAGAAGGCCAAACCCCGCAATACATACTTAATTATTGGTTTCCAGGTACTGAAATCCTTTCCGTCCCAGACACACAGCTCATCCGCGTAAACATCGGGCATCAAGTTTCCTCCGCAACTATTTCACTCGCAAACTCCCAATCACGTGGAAATATTGATCTCTCCTCGAACCCCGATGGCTCACTGAATAATGGAGGGCTAGGTACAGCAGCGAGCATTTACAGATTCTCTATTGTCGGAAAGAAGATTGCGGCATCCCTCAGCAATAAGGGATTGGCAACTCTTCCCTTTGCTGGCCAATCATTGTGGAACATGTATTGGACGGGCACGACAGCATTTCCATCACCAGCAGGTGGATTGACTGGCCCAAAACCCGAACCATTTACGGTTGTGAAGGTTACATCGGCTACCGGTTCTATTCAATTGAAATATGGTCAAGTACAGCTCAAGATGGTTGGCTCCAAGATTGAGATAACTGCAACCATGACTCTCGAGCAGTACCTACTTGGTATTAGCGAGATGCCTTCTAGTTGGCCAGAGGCTGCCTTACAGGCACAAGCAATTGCTTCGCGTACATATGCATTGGCACATCTCTCAAATAGAAGCGCCTGTGATTGCAATGTTTATAACACCAAGTATGACCAGGCTTATATTGGATATGCCAAAGAATCTGAGGCACGAGTAGGTTCGCAGTGGGTAGCAGCGGTTACCGCCACAGAGCTTGACCCGAGTAATGCGCAAGCAATCTATTATCTTGGTAAGCCAATCAATGTCTACTTCTTCTCCTCAGATGGCGGTCAGACTCAGCAGAGCCTGGATGTATGGGGAACATCATTTCCATATCTCACCAACGTTCCAGATCCCTGGAGTTTAGATATCTTTCTAAATCCACAATATGCACACTGGCAACGTGTATTAATTCAGAAGGATGTTGCAGCGGCATTTAATTTGCCAGATGTTGTGAGCCTAGCAATAACCGGTAGAACAGTTTCCAATAGCGCAACTCAGATTACTGCTACTTCAAGTAATGGCGCGAACGAACAATTAGCTGTCGGAGATTTCAAAACGAAATTGAAATTGCCATCTTCGTGGTTTGAGATTGCACCTAACTTATAAAAGGGGTCCCACCTTGACCAATAGTGAGACCCCTCCTCTTATCTGCCCCTGATGGGATTCGAACCCACATCCTTCGATTAGTCAGGTCGATGCTCGATCCATTGAGCTACAGAGGCGTATGGCGAATCTATATTTATTGCAAAGGTGAAAAGAGATTCACGGGAACTGGTGTGCAAAGAAAAGAGTTGTGGAGTAACATCAGAGTTAGTCAGGTCGGTGTAAGCCGAGCAACAGAAAAGACCCGAGATTCTTCTCGGGTCTTTTGCTTTGAAATGCTAGTTGGCGTGAAGGATTGAGTTCAGACCTTCCCAACCACCCACCTTTGGAACTACTTCAAGATTTCCAGTTTGAGAGTTGCGGCGGAAAATTAAATTACTTGCGCCGGAAAGTTCACGAGCTTTTACTACCTGACCATCGGGCAATGTAATCTTTGATCCTGCTGTGATGTAAGTGCCTGACTCAATGACGCAATCATTTCCAAGTGAAATTCCAAGACCTGAGTTAGCGCCAAGCAGGCAACGCTCACCGAT
>CAITFY010000011.1 GCA_903891755.1 uncultured Actinomycetes bacterium
AGGCCAGCTTGGGTGTCCTCCGTCGCATGTTGCACATGTGCCATGCGCCTTGGAGTTAATTGGATCGGCATAAACACCGTCTGCAATTGTGTAGTGGTTGTATGTCTTTCCATCGGCGGCGACGATTGTTCCTACCTTTGTTGCGTAGAGTTTTGGTTGTGGGTCGGCTGATACTTTGTGAAGAGTAAAGCCAACTCCGGCAACGACGGCGATTCCGAGTGCAACTGCGATGAGTGCCCCTATCGCGGTCCTCGACTTTGAGGGTGTGGCTGTTTCCACGGACATCCTTTCGTGAGGGTAAGTGTGGGGTGTCTGAGAATGAATAGATGGAGAGTACGCTTGAAATGTGATTTACGGAACAAGCACGTGCGGATTGATTGCAACAAGTAATTTATATAAAAGTTTGGCAATCGTGAGTGATAGCACTCACCAAGGGAAGATTTCCAAAAGTCAGATTCACTTGAGAGGTTGCTGAGAATGGGACTAAACCCACTGTGGGATCTCTTCTTTGCGATCCTTTTACTTGGCACTGGGTACTTGTATCTCAGCGAAGGTGCAGCTCGCCAAAGAATTTCCATCTTTCGCCAGATCTCATTTATCTCTGGACTAACCCTCTCCTTCGCTCTACTTGTAGGCCCCGTCCCTCATTACGCGATCAGGATCTTCTGGGTTCATATGATTCAACACATTGGCCTCATGATGTTGATCAGCCCTCTGCTCGTCTTAGGTGCGCCAATCACTGTTGCGCTCGCATCCAAGCGTCCTCGGATTCAATCAAAGATTCGCTCAATCGGCCACAACTTCGTCATTCGACAGCTCTTTAAGCCTCAGGTTGGCTTCGCCATATTTTTACTAATTTTGATTGGGACACACTTCTCACCTTTGGCCAACCTTGGAATGACCAACCCGAATGCACATTGCTTCGAGTTAACTCTCTTTCTCGTTGGCGGCTTCATCTATTACTACCCAGTGATGGAGGGAAACCCTCACCCATTCTTTGTTCCATACTCACTTCGGGTTATTTCGCTCTTCGCCATGATGCTCCCAGAAACCATGGTTGGTTTCTTCCTTTACTCCGGAAACCGAGTGCTCCACTCTCTTCCCGCTACAACCTCCATGAAGATGGGGCTGGCAGATCAGCACCAAGGGGGAGCCATTATGTGGGCGATGGGCATGTTGATAGATACCATCTGGATTGTGTTGGCGGCTAAAGATTGGTTTGCTAACGAGCAACTTCTATCGGAAGCGGAAGATGAATAATCAAGAGATTCCCGAGCTAAAGCCCGATCCAAAGCGTAAATGGATCCTCTGGGGTTTACCCCTTTGTGGGCTGATGGGAGTTCTCGAATTCAATCGGGCGCTGAGCGGAAATCACCTGAGCTGGGTCTATGTAATGGAGTGGCCATTCTTTGGTGTCTTTATCTACTACATGTACTGGAAACTCTCTGAACCACAGGAGCCGTACGATGACTCAAATGATCCACCTCGCGAGATTGATTAATTAGAGTTCAGTAAACTGCAATAACTATGTTGCCGCTCTTATCGCTCTCCACGGAAATCTTCTTCTGGTTTCTTACTCTTGCGCTTTTGGTACTCACGGTCATCTTCTGGCACAAATTTGCGATACATAATTGGAAGACAATCACCGCGAGATTTTCCACGATAATTCTTATTCAAGTGCTCGCTCTCGCCTCGATGGGTATCACCATCAATCGCTCGGGAGAGTTCTATTCGTCGTGGTCTGATTTATTTGGAGCGCAGGGTCAGTATCAAAAGATTGCTTTAAGTCCGAGCGCGCTCTCCCAAATTAACCTCAAGGAAATTCTCTCAGCAGATCACACCAAGGGTGGGAGCCTTATATTCCGCAAGGTAATTAAGGGCGCATCATCCGGTATCTCCAATGTGGTTTATGTCGTTGCTTCTCCAAAGATTGCCGTATCCCTCGAGAGTTCAGGGCACTCCATCGGTAATTCATATCAAGTAGTGGAGCTTTTCCCTGGAACTCCGGGAGTTCCACAGACGTGGATTGGGACCTTGGATGGAATCACCACAATGGAAGAGCTCGAAAATAGTGGAAAAATTCCACCCACAATTGCGGTAATTCCAGCAATTAACGTGCAGCCTGGTCACGATACCGAGTGCATGGACTTCGCTTTTGGTGCTCACGTTGAAACCTGGGTTACAAAAGATATGAAAACTTTCATGCAGACATTTATGGGAATTGATAATCGACTCTGGTCCTCATTTGGATACTCCACAGGAGGGTGGTGTGCGGCCGAAGTTGCAGTTCTGCATCAAGAGCAATACTCACAAGGCGTATCACTTGCAGGATATTTCAAACCACTTTTATCTGTGGGTCTTTCCAAGCGCGAAAAGAGTTACCTGCTTGCTAAATATGACTTAATTTCTCATCTATCTCATGGTCCGCGCAATACCAAGCTCATGATTATTGCTTCTGTAAAAGATCGATTTGCAAATAACGCCGCTCAAAAATTCTTGCAGAGCGCCAACTCATTGATTCCGATTAAGTACATTCCAATTCCTACAGGTGGGCACAACATCAAAGTATGGAAACCATTTATAGCAAGTGGATTCCTATGGATTAGTGGCGCTAACGATCTAGCGACTCCAATCATCCAACCAGCTCCGACCCCAACTCACTCAAAGTAAAACTAGCGAGAGCGGAAGCCAGAGATAAATTTCTCAGCGCGAAGCGCTGCCCAACCAACTCGCGGAAGATCAGATGCTCGTGGATATAGGACATAACGCGTCTCCCAACCCGGTTGAAACTTTGCATTGAAGCGGTAGAGAGATTCCACTTGGAAAAAGTTAGATGAGAAGCGAATCAGGTTTCGCATTCCACGAGTGATTGGTCCAGCACTGATCTTGTCAGCCCTCTCGAAGAGAGAGCGAAAGGCGGCGAAATTAAGCGATACATAGGCCTTATCGTTGGTTCTCGCCCACTCCACGGTTTCGGCGATCATTAACTCATTCACGCCAGCATCAGTGCCGCGTTCGCGTTGCATGCGGTCGAGTGAGAGCGCGTTTGTGGTCCAAGGAACGTAATAGAGAAGTCCCTTAATCTCACCCTCGAGCCAAGCGATAGTTATATAGGTATCTGGATCTTCATCGTCACCGAAGCGATCCATCGACATTGAGAAACCGCGCTCCGCTACCCCGTAACGCCATTCGTGGGCCAGTTTTCTGAGCTGAACACGTGTGGATTCTTCGAGATCAGACCATTTATGGGTCGTGCAGGAGTAGCCCTTTCGCTTAATCCGGTTAACCATCTGTCGGACATTGGCCATGGGGCGACCCTCAAGAGTGAAGTCCTTAACGGAGATGATTGCTTCATCGCCAATATCAATTGCAATCATTCCAGCGTGCTCTACCCAAACTTCTCCGCCTCGATCACTACAGCCCATAACGGCCGGAGTCCACGCGTGCTCTTCTGCCACCTTCACAAATTCTGCAATCGCGTCGGGCCACAAGCTGTACTCACCGAATGGGTCACCACTGGCAAGCATGACTCCACCTTGTACCCGATAGGCGATTCCAGCCTTCTTATTACCGGCCCAAATGACGCTCTTGTCGCGACGCGTTGCAAAATATCCGAGTGAATCTTGTTCGAGATCGTGCTTAATTAACTTGCGCACAATCTGCATATCTTCATCGCTCATGGTTGGAATCG
>CAITFY010000012.1 GCA_903891755.1 uncultured Actinomycetes bacterium
CAAGCCTAAAGTCGCCCCTGAGGTAAAGGGTTGCTGAAGGTCAGGTGAACTCATAAAGCGCGGAACTTCATAGACTTAGCCCATGGATATCTACCTCGATCACGCGGCGACTACGCCGATGATCCCTGAGGCCTTAGATGCCCTCACCACCCAGATCAAAGAGTTTGGAAATGCCTCCAGCCTGCACTCGGCAGGTCGTGCCGTCCGCAAGAAGGTCGAGGAGTCGCGCGAAACTATTGCCGCTCTCGTTGGCTGTCAGCCGGGGGAAATCATCTTCACTGGCAGCGGTACTGAAGCCAACAACTTGGCAATCAAGGGTTTTTATTGGAAGGCCGTTCAAGAAGATCTCCTCAAGAACGTGATCGTGGTTGCCGCTTTTGAGCACCACGCGACCTTGGAGCCCGTCGAATGGCTTGAGGAGCATGAGGGCGCGATCGTTATTCATGTTCCGATCTCTGATCACGGATTGATTGATCTCGACGCTCTGGCTGAAATCATCAAGGCCGAGCGCGAACACATTGCGCTGATCTGCGTAATGCACTCCAATAACGAGATTGGCACTATTCAGCCGATTGCAGAAGTCGTCGCACTCGCCGGAAATATTCCAGTGCACACAGATGCCGTCCAAAGCTTTGGCAAGGTTCCCTTTGATTTCGCAGTGCTCGGGGCTACATCGGCAACCATCAGCGCGCACAAAATTGGTGGACCACTCGGAGTAGCGGCTCTTATCTTGAAGCGCGGAATTGATATCACTCCGGTTTTACACGGCGGGGGACAAGAGCGCGATCTGCGAAGCGGCACTCTTAACTCACCATCCATCGTGGCATTCGCAGTTGCAGCTAAATGGTCATGCGAACATCGCGAAGAGAATTACTCGAGAATCTCTGGGTTGCGCTCGCTCCTTGCCAAGAAGGTGTTGGAGGCAGTTCCGGATTCAAGAGTCAATGGAAGCTCACTTGAGATGTTGCCTGGAATCCTCAACATCACCTTCCCGGGCACAGAGAGTGATTCCTTATTATTAATGCTCGATAACGCAGGGATTGCCACCTCGACCGGCTCGGCATGTAGCGCAGGCGTGCAGCGTCCAAGCCATGTGCTGCTTGCGATGGGATTGGAAGAGCGGGAAGTCCGCGCTTCGTTACGCTTCTCTCTTGGAACCTCAACGACGCAAAATGAGGTTGATCAAGTCGGAGAAGTAATCGCTGGAGTGGTCGCGCAAGTTCGCGCCGCATACAAGGCTTAAAGGGGTAGTTGTGAGAGTTATTGCTGCGATGAGCGGAGGCGTGGACTCTGCTGTCGCTGCCGCACGCGCGGTTGATGCTGGCCACGATGTCATCGGCGTTCACCTTGCCTTATCTAGCAATCCGCAGAAGTATCGCTCCGGCGCTCGCGGATGTTGCACTATTGAAGATTCACATGATGCTCGTCGCGCCGCAGACATGATCGGTATTCCTTTTTATATATGGGATATGGCCGAGGAATTTCATGCCGGCGTAGTCGAGAACTTCATTGAAGAGTACGCACAAGGTCGCACACCAAATCCTTGCTTGCGTTGTAACGAGAAGATTAAATTTGAGGCAGTACTAGATCGCGCAAGTGCGCTTGGATATGACGCGGTAGCAACTGGTCACTATGCAATTATGAAAGATGGCGAGCAGGGTCGCACCATGCATCGCGCCGTTGATCCACTCAAAGATCAGTCTTATGTATTGGCAGTACTTAACTCCAAGCAGATTGCGGGCGCAATGTTTCCTCTGGGGGATACCAAGAAGGAGGATGTGCGCAAGGAAGCTAAAGCGCGCGGACTCTACGTTGCAAATAAACCTGATAGCCATGACATCTGCTTTATTCCATCTGGAAACAATGCAGGCTGGTTGCGCGATCGTTTGGGAAGTGAAGCTGGTCCGATCGTCGATGAAGATGGCAAGCAAGTCGGTGAACACCAGGGTGCATACACCTACACAATCGGACAACGTCGCGGTTTAGGTTTAAGTGTTCCTGCTGAAGGCGGAGTTCCTCGCTACGTATTAAAGATTGAACCGAAGACAAACACTGTCGTAGTGGGAACAAAGGACGCGCTAGCGATTTCCACCATTACAGGTGAGAAGCCAATTTGGTGCGGAGTCCCACCCGTAACTGAGATTGCTCATCGTGGCTTCGCGCAGATTCGCGCGCACGGAGCAGCGCTTCCTTGCACCTACACAACGACGGAGAATTCAATCACCGCCGTTCTTGATGAGCCATTGCTTGGGCTCGCTACCGGTCAGGGACTTGTTATTTATGATGGTGATCGGGTTGTCGGCTCGGCAACCGTCAGCGCAACCTTGTAGTTTTGGCATATGTCAGCGCAGATAGCAGAGAAAATTGCGGCACTCGCCGAAGAGCTGCGTGACCACCAATTTCGTTACTACGTTCTCGATAAGCCAATCATTAGCGATGCCGAGTTCGATGCAAAACTTAAGGAACTTGAAGCCCTAGAGAATAAGTATCCGCAATATCGCTCCGCAGAATCTCCAACCCAGATTGTCGGCGGGGGATTTGCAACTGGATTTGAGGCACGCGATCACATCCAGAAGATGACCTCACTCGACAATGTCTTTGGTTTAGATGAACTCGCCACATGGCTCGATCGCATCGAGAAGTCAGAGGTAAAGAACACCTGGCTCTGCGAGGTTAAGGTTGATGGACTCGCAATCAACTTGCTCTATCGCGAAGGAAAGTTAGTCCAGGCGCTCACTCGCGGTAACGGTGTGACGGGTGAAGATGTCACTCTTAATGTAAAAACTATTTCTGTTATTCCGCACGAGCTCAAAGGTAAGAACATCCCCGTGCTTCTGGAAGTTCGCGGTGAAGTCTTCTTCCCGATCAAAGCATTCAACGAATTCAATGAAGAGATTCAAGAGTCAGGCAAGGTGGCTTTTGCTAATCCGCGCAACGCTGCAGCCGGTTCACTTCGACAGAAAGATCCGCGTGTTACTGCAAGCCGTCCGCTTTCAATGGTTGTGCATGGAATCGGCGCAATCGAAGGCGCATCATTCGCCAGCCAATCAGAAGCATACGAACTCTTAAAGTCTTGGGGATTGCCGACAAGTGATCGCTTCAAAGTTGTTAAGACTCGCAAAGATGTTGAGAAATATATTGAGTACTACAACACTCACCGCCACGATGTAGAGCACGAGATTGATGGCGTTGTCATCAAGGTAAACGAAATTGAGTACCAAAATCTTCTGGGCTTCACCTCACGCGCACCTAAGTGGGCGATTGCTTACAAGTATCCGCCGGTTGAGGTAACAACCAAACTCTTGGATATCAAGGTAAGTGTTGGGCGCACAGGTCGCGTCACCCCCTTCGCTTACATGGAGCCAGTTGTCGTAGCGGGATCCACGGTTTCCAATGCGACTCTTCATAACCAAGAGGAAGTTCTTCGCAAGGGAATTCTGATCGGCGACACAGTCGTGATTCGCAAAGCAGGAGATGTAATCCCCGAAGTTCTTGGTCCGGTGGTTGAGAAGCGTGATGGTTCAGAGCGAGCATTTGCCATGCCAACGAAATGTCCTGATTGCGGAACCAAGCTCAAGGCGATCTCATCTGGCGATGTTGATATTCGCTGTCCTAACACCCAATCTTGTCCTGCCCAATTGCGTGAACGCATTTTCTACATCGGTTCACGCGCAGCACTCGATATTGATGTTCTCGGCTTTGAAGCCGCAGTCGCTTTGCTTTCAAGTGGATTGATTGTTGATGAAGGCGATCTCTTCTCGCTTACCGTTGATGACCTCATCAAATCTGAGTTCTTCACAAAGAAGGACGGCACTCTTGGCGCCAACGCCGAAAAATTTCTCACCGCACTCGAAGGCGCGAAGTCCCGCCCGCTCTGGCGCGTGCTTGTTGCTCTTTCAATCCGTCATGTTGGTCCGACGGCAGCACAAAGTCTTGCAAAATCATTCGGTTCCATTGAAGCAATCTCCAAGGCGAGTGTTCAAGAGCTAGCAGGCGTTGATGGCGTTGGAGAGATCATCGCTCAGTCCGTACTCGAATGGTTTGATGTCGATTGGCATCAAGAGATTATTCGTAAATGGAGTGCTGCTGGCGTTTCCATGGTCGAAACTTTTGTTAATACAAATCCGCAAACACTCGCAGGTCTGACCTTGGTGGTGACTGGATCTCTTGAATCCTTCACTCGTGATGGCGTTGATGAAGTCATCACCCTGCACGGTGGCAAGAGTTCTGGCAGCGTCTCCAAGAAGACAAGCTTCGTAGTGGTGGGGGATTCACCTGGTTCCAAGGCGACAAAGGCTGCAGAACTTGGGGTTCGCATGCTCAATGAGGCGCAATTTAAGGAATTGCTCGCCCACGGCCCCGATGGGTTAAAGTAGCGCCATGCTGAAGCACCTTTTATCTCGTGAGGCACATTCAATTGTCCGCCCACTTCCAGCCTCTCCTGTCTTCTTTGGAATCACAGCTTTCGTGATCTTGTCACTCTTGCTCTTCTTGGTTCTCCGTCTAGATCGGGACTAACACAATCGCAAATGTAGGAATTCTGGGTGGGACCTTCGATCCCATTCATCGTGGACATCTGCACATCATTGAGTCATTAGCTGATCGCTTTGATTCCATCATGGTCGTACCGGCAGGCAACCCTTATATGCGCAGCGAGAAGCCAGAGGCTTCTGGATTTGATCGCATCGAAATGGCGACACTCGCCCTTGATGATTTATCCGATGCACTTCAGGAAAAAGTTGTTCTTACTGATCTTGAAGTTCGCCGCGAAGGTCCAACTTACGCTATCGACACCATCTCTCAACTCAAGCCGTTTTTTCCAAAAGATTCTTTCACCTTAATTCTCGGAAGCGACGCAGCGGCCAACTTTGATAAGTGGCATAAGGCAGATGCACTCAAGAAAATGGTTGAAGTTCTCGTTGTTCGCCGCCCTTCAGAGAAGAGTGCAAAATCCGGCTTCCCAGAAGTTGAGATTGACGCGTTAGATATTTCTGCAACAAGAGTTCGAGAGATTATTGAATCAGGTGGAGATCCAAAAGAGTTTCTCACCGACTCAGTTTTAACCTATATCAAGGAGCGTGGCCTCTATGGCAGCAAGTGAGCAAGTTCGAGCGTTAACGCAGAAGGCCGCTGAAGCAATCAACGAAAAGCTCGGTCAAGATATCGTCGCAATGGATATGACAGACCAGATGCTTCTCTCAGAAGTTTTTCTTATCGCAACCGCCGCAAATGAGCGTCAAGTAGACGCTATTGCCGATGAAGTTTTCAAGAAGTTGGCAGAGATTGGCGAGAAGCCAATTCGCAAAGAGGGCAAGGGTCAATGGGTTCTTCTTGATTACTCAGATCTCGTAGTCCACATCCAGTCCCAGGAGCTGCGCAGTTACTACATGCTCGATCGTCTCTGGAATGACTGCCCGCGTTTGCCTTTAGAACTCGTTGAATTAAGATAAGACCTTCGGCGGGCTAAACCCCGCCAAAGTAAGAAAATTGGGGCTGTGGCGCAGCTGGTAGCGCACTTGCATGGCATGCAAGGGGTCAGGGGTTCAAATCCCCTCAGCTCCACTCTATTTAGAATGAACCTTCTCAGAGTATCGTCCAACTCGAGAGAGCACTCCCGCGCCAGCTAACAAAATAATTGGAATCAACATTCCTGTGGTTAATGAAGTTAAATCCGATATTGCTCCGATAGCGGCCGGAACAACTGCAAACCCTGCAATCGCAATTAAAAAAGCTCTAGAAAGAGCTACTCCCATATCTATGTTAGGTACCTTGCCCAAGATAGTTATGAATCCAGGGAAGAGCGGACCAACTCCTGCTCCAGCGAAGAAGTATCCAATCAAGATGATGATGTACGCGATTACTTTGTGAGAACTATGCAAACTTACGCCAGCCAACATAGAGATCAACCAGAGTGAAGATCCTGCAAAACCACAGAGGCGTACCACCAACTCCGGGCCATATTTATGAATGTATTTGTCGCCCTGCAATCTACTGAGAATCATTCCAGCCTCAAAGGCGATATACGCTCCAACGTAAAATTGTCCTGTAACAGAAAGTACATCTCTTAGGAATAGAGCGGACCAGTCGGTGGCGCCAAATTCTGCGCCTTGAGAAAAGAGCATTCCGATTCCGACAACGAGGACAATAAAACCAACGCTTCCCTTCCACGGAAGCCGGACAGCTTTCTTTTTCGCTTCCACGTCTTTGTGATCTTCTAGGGACTGCGCAGAAATTACAAGGACGGTAAATGCTATGACGGCAATACTTGTGAGATGGATTGAGTAACGGACATGCCCAATTAGAAATGAGCCAATGAAGGCCGCGCAAAGAGTCCCTATGGACCAAAAGCCGTGAAAGCCTGAGAGAAATTTCCTATCAGCTTTAGTTTCAAGGTCCTGAGTGATAATTGTCAGTGGGTTATCGAGAAAAAGATATCCGGTGCAAAATAAGGTGATTCCAATAAAAATAAAGTATGGATTTGGGGCAAATGCCAGGGTCAAGTATCCAACTGGAAATATTACTGTCCCCATGTAGAAGACCTTTTTGGTGCCTAGTTCTCGAATAAGTTTTCCGATAATTTGAGAACTAATAAGAGAGCCAACGGCGGCGCCGATGAGAGTTCTTCCCAGTGTTCCATCGCTCATGTGTAAAGCGGTTTTTATCTCTGGAATTCGCGTAGACCACCCTCCCAACAGAACACCCATCATAAAAAAATTGAGGCGAAGCGCTGAAACAGCGCGATTCATGTCCCGAGGCATGGCAACTCTCACTTTCCACCGCGTTTGGAAGGTATTCCGAGAAGGTAGCCGAAATTAGGCGATTAATCTAGAGGTAAAGCAGTTCAATATGTGCCGCCTGTAAACTCCTAGACATGAACCATCGCGTCGATGTCTTTATGAAGAAGCAGACCAAGTGGCAAGAGGAGTACGCCTTGCTGCGAGAGATCTCCTTGAGTACCGATCTCACCGAAGACCTAAAGTGGATGCATCCCTGCTACACCCTTAACGATAAGAATGTCTTCCTCCTCCATTCCTTCAAGGAGTACATCGCCGTCTTCTTCCATAAAGGCGCAATCATGAAAGATCCCAAAGGCATCTTGATTCAACAGACTCCCAATGTGCAGGCTGGCCGCCAACTACGTTTTAAGAGTTTAGAAGAGATTGTTAAGGCCAAGAAAGTCATCAAGGCTTATATGAATGAGGCGATTGCAGTTGAAGAAGCGGGACTTGAAGTTCCGATGAAGAAGCCGGTTGCTGCAGAGATTCCCAAAGATATTGCCGCCGCCATGAAGAAGATTTCTGGGTTAACTGTTGCCTTTAAGAAATTAACTCCAAGTGCCCAACGTGAGTACATGCTCTACTTTGATGGAGCTAAAAAGGAAGAGACTCGGATTTCCCGTGTTGAGAAGTATGCCGACAAGATTCTTGCCGGCAAGCGTATGAATAGTTAGAGAGAAGAAGCAGATGCAATCACAGCCTCACCTTCCCGCGGGTTGGAACACCTCGCGCATTCCAGATCAGACCGGTAAGCGATACCTGATCACCGGCGCTAATAGTGGCCTCGGATTGCAAGCTGCTAAGGCTCTCGTTGCAAAAGGTGCTCATGTAACTGTCACGGCGCGCAGCGAACTCAAAGGCGCCACTGCGATGCTCGATACCGGCGCGCAAGAAGCCCTTCTTCTCGACCTCGCCGATCTATCTTCTATTCGTGAAGCGGCAACAAAAATTACCGAGCCATACGATGTTGTGTTTTTGAATGCAGGCATCATGGTTCCGCCTTTCTCCAAAACAGTAGATGGCTTTGAATCTCAGATGGGAACCAATCACCTTGGTCACTTCGCTTTCGCAGGTTTGATTGAGCGCTTTGTAAAAGAGCGATGGGTGGTTACATCGAGTTTTGCTCACCGGATGGGCAACTTTGGAAATCAATCCAAAGAGACCATCAAGAATCGCTGCCTCGGAGTAGGAAAATATTCGCCCTGGATCTCCTACGGTGATTCCAAGTTAGCCAATCTGCTCTTTGTAAATGAGCTAGAGCGGAGGCGTTTGGCGCGTGGACATGGCGCGATTCCGATCGCTGCCCACCCGGGTTGGTCGAGAACCAATCTCTTTGGCGTTGAAAAGAGCAAAGACCTGGTCTCCAAGTTGAGCGACCTCACCGCCAATAAGTTCGCGCAGAGCGCGGCAGAAGGCGCACTTCCACTCCTTTGCGCTGCGGTTCTTGAGGGAATTAACCACACCGCATTCCTTGGACCTGATGGATTATTTGAACTCAAAGGCTCACCAAAGTTCACCCACGGCAAGGCTCTGGCTTATGACCAACAGCTGGCAACCTCTCTCTGGCAGGTATCGGAAGAGTTGACTGGCGTGGCATGGGAGAATGCGCCTCATGCATGAGGCTTATGACGTCCAAGGAATCCAAGAGAAGTGGCTCCCGGTCTGGGATCAGATAGAACCATTTAAATCTGGTCGCCCAGATGACCCACGCCCTAAGAAGTATGTCCTGGATATGTTCCCTTACCCATCAGGGGATCTTCATATGGGCCATGCCGAGGCCTATGCCTTGGGAGACGTGATCTCCCGCTACTGGATTCAAAAGGGATTTAACGTCATGCACCCAATCGGGTGGGACTCATTTGGACTTCCAGCGGAGAATGCTGCTATCAAGCGCGGCACTGATCCTCGCGCCTGGACCTATGAGAACATCGAAGTTCAGAAGTCTTCTATGCGTCGTTACGCATGTTCCTTCGACTGGGACCGCGTACTTCACACATCTGATCCTGAGTACTACAAGTGGAACCAGTGGCTCTTCCTTGAGATGTATAAAAAGGGTCTTGCCTATCGCAAGGATTCTGCAGTCAACTGGTGTCCCAAAGATCAGACGGTGCTCGCTAACGAGCAAGTAGTCGCTGGGCTGTGCGAGCGTTGCGATACACCCGTCACTAAAAAGAAGTTGAACCAGTGGTATTTAAAGATTACTGATTACGCAGATCGTTTGCTCGATGACATGAAGGACCTTGAAGGCGCTTGGCCAGAGAAGGTGCTGCAGATGCAGCGCAACTGGATTGGCCGCTCACAAGGCGCTGAAGTCATTTTCGAAATCGAAGGTCGCGCGGAACCAATCACCATTTACACAACCCGTCCTGACACTTTGTATGGCGCAACTTTTATGGTTGTAGCTGTCGATAGTGCGCTCGCTGCCGAGCTTTCGGCAGGTGGCGCAGTTGAATCTTCATTTAACGAATATTTAGAGAAGACCAAAGCAGCAAGCGATATCGATCGTCTTGCAACCGACCGCCCTAAGAGCGGTGTCTTCCTTGAGCGTTACGCAATCAATCCAGTAAACGGGGAGAAGCTTCCTATCTGGGCATCTGATTATGTATTGGCAGATTATGGAACTGGCGCAATCATGGCCGTCCCTGCCCACGATCAACGTGACTTAGATTTCGCGCGCGCAATGAACTTGCCCGTTCGCGTTGTCCTTGAAACGGGAGAAGAAGATCCTTCGGCGACTGGCATAGCAACCGCAGGGGATGGAAAGTTAATTAACTCTGGTTCACTCAACGGTCTTGCTAAAGATGATGCGATCGCAAAGATTATTGAAGAGCTTGCCGCTAAGAACCTAGGTAAGTCTGCGAAGAATTATCGTTTACGGGATTGGTTGATCTCCCGTCAACGTTTCTGGGGAACACCTATTCCAATCATTCACTGCCCAAACTGTGGTGAAGTTCCAGTTCCTGAAAACCAACTCCCTGTGGAGTTGCCTGATGCTGCTGGATTGGATTTGAAGCCGAAGGGTTCATCTCCACTTGGAGCAGCAGAAGATTGGGTCAACGTTCCGTGTCCTAACTGCGGAATCGATGCCAAGCGCGATGCCGACACCATGGATACCTTCTTTGACTCCAGCTGGTACTTCTTGCGCTACACCAGCGTGCAATTTGATGATCGCGCTTTCGATCGCGAGGCAGTCAAGACCTGGTTGCCCGTTGATCAATATGTCGGCGGCGTAACCCACGCAATCTTGCACCTGCTCTACTCACGCTTCTTCACCAAGGTCTTGCATGACCTCGGACATCTTGATTTTGAAGAGCCATTTACTCGTTTGCTAAACCAAGGCATGGTGCAGATGGATGGATCTGCGATGTCTAAGTCGCGCGGAAATCTCGTGCGCCTATCTGATGAGCTCGCTACTCACGGTGTCGATGCGATTCGGCTCTCGATGGTCTTCGCTGGTCCTCCAGAAGATGACATCGACTGGGCAGATGTTTCACCGAGTGGTTCTTTCAAGTTCTTGAACCGTGCGTGGCGCGTCTCTGGTGATGTCACCAGTGAGCCCGGTGTTGATTTCACACAGGGTGATCTCGCACTTCGCAAGGTAACTGCCAAGAGCTTGTTCGATATCTCATTTGCGGTGGAATCTTTCCGATTCAACGTTGCGGTTGCCCGCGTCATGGAACTCGTTAACGCGACTCGCAAGGCGATTGATTCTGGTTGCGGGGGAGCAGACCCTGCTGTGCGTGAAGCTGCAGAGGCGATTGCGATTTCACTTTCACTGGTTGCTCCATATACAGCCGAAGATATGTGGGAGCGCTTGGGTCACAAGCCTGCAGTTGCACTTGCTGGATGGCCAACGATTGATGAATCGCTGCTGAAGGCAGATAACGTCACCGTTGTCTTGCAGATCAGCGGCAAGATTAAGGAGCGCATCGAGGTTTCTCCAGATATTTCGCAGAGCGATCTAGAAGCACTTGCGCTTAATAATGATGTCATCAAGGCAGAGATTGCCGGAGCCACAATCAAGAAGATCATCACCGTGGCACCAAAGCTCGTCAACATCGTTATTTAATCCACAAGGCTCAAACTATTTCGTGACGTGGCGCAAGGCGATACATAGCCTTGCGCCATGTTTGAATTTCCAGAGATAAGTCAGATTCAACGCAGAGCCATTTACTTAGTGTTGGGGATGGCGCTGGCAGTCGGCGCAATCTTCTTTTCACTCGCCCACACCAACGCCGCAAGCATTAACTTGCCCGGTACTGCAGCAACTCCGAGTTATTCGCCAATCCCTATTCCCGTCGAGATACCAACTTTGATTGTGGTCGATGTTGCAGGCAAAGTTTTGCACCCTGGTGTCTACAAACTGAAGACTGGATCGCGGGCAATCGATGCGATTAAAGCAGCGGGAAAGCAACTTCGCGGAGTCTCCTTAACCGATATCAACTTGGCACAGGTTTTGGTTGATGGACAGCAAATAATCGTGGGGGCGCCTCCCGTCGTGACTTCTGCGAAATCAAAGAGCGGGGGCGCTAGCAAGGGAAAAATTACTAAGGGAACCATCAGCATCAACTCGGCAACGGTGGCGCAGTTTGAGCAACTCCCGGGAGTCGGGGCGGTGATGGCCGCGCGCATCTTTGCCTATCGAACTGCGCATGGCCCCTTTGCAACGATAGATGATCTGACAAAGGTGAGCGGAATGGGCAAGAGCAAATTCGCCAACCTCAAAAGCTTCGTGCGGATCTAACTCTCCTTCTCCTTGGTTCATCCATCTGGATTGGGGCTGCAAGCATTGGATTGATCAATCGAATCTGGCTACTTCTCTTCCTTCCATTCTTTATCTGGCTCATCGGATGGCACCGGGCGACTGCATCAACGTTGATAATTGCCCTGCTTGTCGGAGCGCTACTCATGGCGATTCACATTCGCTCTCTCGAAACCAGCATTGTCGCCCCACTTCTTGATAAGAAGATTTCGGTTCGGATCATCGCTGCAGTGCGAACTGATCCCAAGTTGGGCGAACCTAAACAGATGCCGGGTTATGTAAAACCTGCAACAACTACAGCGCTCATCAGTCTTATCTCTATCGAGATATCTCATCGCATCTATACATCACATGTCCCGCTTCGCATAACGACGGCGCAACACTTCGATGCGCTTCCAGGTTCTGTCATCGAGTGTTCTGGGATTCTTTACTCAACCGCCGAGAGGCGAGTCGCAGGATTATTTGCAGAACACGGCGCAATCTCGTTGATCCATGGTCCTGGGCTAATTGGCCGCATAACAGGTCGCATTCGTAGCGATTTTCGAGAGATCGCAGTGCGCGTTGGGGGACTAAGTGGCGCGCTTATCCCTGGTTTAGTTTTGGGT
The DNA here is from genome assembly GCA_903891755.1 of uncultured Actinomycetes bacterium. Classification (GTDB taxonomy): domain Bacteria; phylum Actinomycetota; class Actinomycetes; order Nanopelagicales; family Nanopelagicaceae; genus PALSA-747. Next base: position 12,144 of record CAITFY010000012.1, read on the forward strand.
GACACCTCACTCGAGTCGCACTCTTTTATTCAATCAATGCAGTTGGCTGGCCTGACTCACTTGACCGCGGTAAGCGGTGAGAACTTTGCGGTGATCGCCGCATTCATTCTCTGGGCCTTGCAATGGGTGATTCCAAACCTCCGCGCGCGTTTATTCATTAGCGCTCTCGTACTTCTCGGATTTATCTTCCTGGTGCGACCATCACCATCGGTACTTCGCGCCACCGTAATGGTCAGCGTTTTACTCCTCGCAAAGTCGCGCGGTTCTCGCGCCTCACCGCTAGCAGCACTCGGCCTGGCAATCTCGTTCTTAATCTTGCTTGATCCTTTTGAAGCTACCGATCCTGGCTTTGCACTCTCCGTTGCGGCGACAGCAGGAATCTTGTTGCTCTTCGATCCCGTCTCAAGGTGGTTGCAACAAATCATTCGCTTCAAAGCGATCTCTGATCTACTCGCAATCTCGATCTCCGCAAACATCATCTGCACTCCACTTGTAGTTGCGATCTCTGGACAACTCTCGTTGATGTCATTGCCGAGCAATTTCCTCGTCGAACCGGTGGTCGCCCCAATCACCATCATCGGATTTATTGCTGCGTTGATTTCACCGCTGCTCCCAGGTTTCGCGTACATCCTGGCGCTCACGCAGAAACCTTTGGCGGCTCTGATCGTCTGGGTGGCAGATACCTTCGCCAAAGTGCCAGTGATTCCACTTGAAAAAGGATTTGGCGGTGGGGCGATCGCGTTATTGGTCTTGGTTTGTGGGTGGATCGCTTTAAGATGGCGCTCATGGGGATCACGCTGATTCAAGGGGCTGAAGAGCTACTTGCCGATCGCGCGATCTCGGAGGCAGTTACACAAAGTAAAGGTGCAACTGCGACCCACTTAAGCGCTGAGACTTTAGAACTTGGTCAGATCACCGACTCGCTCGCCCCATCCCTATTCGGAGATGCGCGCTTGATCATCATTAAAGATATTCAAGATTTGGCCGCTGACCTGAGCGATGAGATTGCGACCTACATTGAGAACCCAGATGAGAATGTTCATCTTGTGCTCTGGCACAAAGGGGGAGTGAAGGGGAAAGCGCTCCTCGAGAAGATTAAGAAAGCAAAGCCAGCTCTGATTACTGCTGAAGCAATCAAGAAGGAGAGCGATAAAGCTGATTTTGTTCGCGCAGAATTTTCAAGACTCGGTCGCAAGATCGCACCATCCGCCGTCGTCGCAATTGTTGCGGCGCTCGGTTCAGATATGCGCGAACTCTCGGGAGTCTGCTCCCAACTAGCCGCTGATGTTACGGCTGGGGCCACAATCACCGAAGAAGATGTCGCAAAGTTCCAGCAAGGCCGAGTTGAGACCACTGGCTTTGATGTTGCTGACGCTGTCTTAGATGGAAAGACCGATGAAGCCCTGGTCTCACTCCGCCAAGCGCTAGAAACTGGGGTAGACCCAGTCATGATCGTCTCAGCCCTCGCGGGCTCAGTCCGAGCTTTGGCCAAGGTCTCTGGTGCCAATCGCGGCACTAAATCCTTCGAGTTAGCCGGCCAACTTGGGCTTTCTCCGTGGCAGATCGATAAGGCTAGGCGCCAACTTCAGGGATGGACCCCCTCGACCCTCTCAGCCGCAGTTATCACCTTGGCTCAGGCTGATGCTGATATCAAAGGAGCCTCCTCAGATCCGATTTACGCTCTGGAGCGCTCCATCATCGCCATTTCTGGTTCAAAAGCGCGCCACTAGTGCTTACTCCTGCTCGGATCTCTCCATTTGAGCCTAGAGCGCGCTGGCTGGTAGCCTTCACCCCTGCTAGTCGCCACCGTGGCTGGCCTAAATAAGATTTATTAAAGAAGAAAGCAGTCAAATAAGTGGCAAACATTAAGTCTCAGATTAAGCGCATCAAGACCAATGAGAAGTCTCAGGCTCGTAACAAGTCTGTCCGCTCATCGATCAAGACTGCCATCCGTCGTTTCAAGGATGCTGCTGCTACCGGAGATGTTGCTACAACTGCTGCAGAACTTCGCGCCGCTTCAAAGGCACTCGACGTAGCAGTTTCAAAGGGCGTAATTCACGCCAATGCTGCAGCTAACAAGAAGTCTGCAATGGCAAAAGCTGCCAACAAGACTTCAGCTAAATAACTTTTACACCTCTCAGCGGTAACGGCTAAGCCATGCCAGCGATACCACTAGCAAAAGCGCCACAACCTTCGCAGACTAACCCTGCGCAGATTCGTAACTTTTGCATCATCGCCCACATCGATCACGGTAAATCAACACTTGCCGATCGCATGCTCGGAATTACCGAAGTTGTCGAGCAACGCAATATGCGCGCGCAATATCTCGATCGCATGGATATTGAACGTGAGCGCGGAATCACCATTAAATCCCAGGCGGTTCGTCTGCCATGGCGCTCTGGTTTAGATAACCAGGAATATATCCTCAACATGATCGATACACCTGGTCACGTTGACTTTACCTACGAAGTTTCGCGCTCGCTCGCTGCTTGTGAAGGCGCAGTGCTACTCGTGGATTGCGCACAAGGAATCGAAGCGCAGACCCTCGCTAACTTGTACTTAGCGATGGAGAACAACCTCACCATCATTCCTGTGCTTAACAAGATTGATCTACCTGCTGCGCAACCAGAGAAGTTCGCAGAGGAGCTCGCAAAGCTCATTGGCTGTCAGCCAGAAGATTGTTTGCGCGTCTCGGGTAAGACCGGCGCCGGCGTTACAGAATTGCTCGATCAGATTGTTCTTCAGATCCCTGCTCCAGTTGGGGATGCAGATGCTGCTACTCGCGCACTTATCTTTGACTCGGTCTATGACACCTATCGTGGCGTAGTCACCTACGTTCGCGTAATTGATGGACATCTCTCTACTCGCGATCAGATCCAAATGTTCTCAACTGGTGTACGCCACGAGATGTTGGAAGTTGGCGTTATCTCACCAGAGCCTGTTGTCTCCAAGGGACTCGGCGTTGGCGAAGTAGGTTATGTAATCACTGGCGTAAAAGATGTTCGTCAATCTCGTGTTGGTGACACCATCACCACATACAACAACCCAGCAAAGGTTGCTCTAGCTGGATATAAAGATCCACGCCCGATGGTCTTCTCAGGTCTCTTCCCAATCGATGGCGCAGATTTCCCATTGCTTCGTGAAGCTCTTGATAAATTACAACTCAACGATGCAGCGCTTGTCTATGAACCAGAAAGTTCTGCAGCACTCGGCTTTGGTTTCCGTTGTGGCTTCCTCGGCCTGCTTCACATGGAGATTGTCCGTGAGCGTCTTGAGCGCGAATCAAATCTCACACTTATCTCAACCGCACCGAACGTGGTGTACACAGTCACAACCGGTGATAACAAGTTACTTACAGTTACCAACCCATCAGAATATCCAGATGGCAAGATCGAGAAGGTTGAAGAGCCAATCGTTCGCGCAACCGTGCTTGCGCCATCAGAGTTCATCGGAACAATCATGGAGCTCTGCCAAGAGCGCCGTGGAATCCTACTCGGCATGGACTATCTCTCTGAAGATCGCGTAGAGATTCGCTACACCTTGCCACTGGCTGAAATTGTCTTTGACTTCTTCGACCAACTCAAGAGCCGCACACGTGGCTATGCATCACTTGATTACGAACCAATCGGTGAAGCTGAGGGTGATCTCGTAAAGGTCGATATCTTGTTACAAGGCGAGAAGGTTGATGCATTTAGCGCCATCGTTCACAAAGATAAGGCGTATGCCTACGGCACCATGATGACTGGCAAGTTGCGCGAGCTCATCCCAAGGCAACAATTCGAAATTCCTATTCAGGCTGCCATCGGCGGTCGCATCATCGCTCGCGAAAGTATTCGCGCAATCCGTAAAGATGTTCTTGCCAAGTGTTACGGCGGAGATATCTCTCGTAAGCGCAAACTGCTCGAGAAGCAGAAAGAGGGTAAGAAGCGCATGAAGATGGTGGGCCGCGTTGAGGTTCCACAGGAAGCATTCGTCGCTGCTCTCACCACCGATGCTGATATTGATAAGGCAAAGGCAAAAGCTAAAGAGCGCGAATGAATAACCTCGCCTTCTATGTACATATCCCGTACTGCGTAAGGCGTTGTGGTTATTGCGATTTCAACACTTACACTCCCGCAGAACTCTCAATCAGTAACGATCTCACCGAGACTTCACGTTCCTACATTGATCTCCTCATCAAGGAGTTGGAATTCGCGCACCAGACAACTGGTTCTGCAATAGTTCCAACCATCTTCTTTGGCGGAGGAACGCCAACTCTCATGGAGAGCACTGATCTTGGACGAGTCATCAGCACAATCTCGAGCCATTACGAATTAGCCCCAAATGCAGAGATCACCACTGAAGCGAATCCCGATACCGTAACCAAAGAGAAGCTCGCATCACTGCGCGAGGCCGGATTTAATCGAATCTCCTTTGGAATGCAATCCGCGGTTCCTCATGTCCTGAAATCTCTCGACCGCACTCATAATCCCGAGAATGTTCTTAAAGCAACGACCTGGGCACGTGAAGTTGGATTTAATGAAGTAAGCGTTGATTTAATTTACGGAACAGCGGGGGAGTCACTCACCGATTGGGAGCTAACAATCGATACCGCGCTCTCACTACCGATTTCACACATTTCCGCTTACGCGTTGATCGTGGAGAGCGGAACAAAACTCGGCGCACAAGTAAAGCGCGGTGAAGTCACAATGCCCGATGATGATGAGACAGCTGATAAGTATCTGCTCGCTGATGAGAAATTCATTAAGGCTGGTTTTGATTGGTATGAACTGAGTAATTGGTCGAAAAAAGGTTCGGAATGCCGACACAATCTTGCCTACTGGAATGGCGATAACTGGTGGGGGCTTGGAGCAGGAGCGCACTCGCACGTTGATGGGCGCCGCTTCTGGAATGTGAAGCACCCTGCCGCTTACACGCAGAAGGTGATCGAATCTGGAAATCCCATGCACGACCAAGAGATATTGACCTCAGATGAGGCGCGAAGCGAAGAGATCATGCTGCAAATTCGCCTCGCAACTGGCTTATCCAGAAGCGCGCTCTCTGAGAGCGAAGCGAAATCGCTGCCTATCTTTCTCGCTGAGGGCTATCTATTGCCCACTGCCTGGGAGAACGGACAGGTTGTCTTAAGCCAAACTGGACGACTCATGGCAGATCGAATCGTGCGCGAAATCCTCGTGTAGTAGATTTAGAAAATCATGCAGGAACGCCAGTTAGAGATACTTCGCGCCATCGTTGACGAGTATGTCGCGACCCAAGAGCCTGTGGGATCAAAGGCCATTGCAGAGCGCCATCCGCTCGGAGTCTCACCCGCCACAATTCGCAATGAGATGGCGATCTTGGAAGATGCGGGCCTTATCACTCAGCCGCATACGAGTGCTGGCCGAATTCCTACAAATACTGGTTACCGACTCTTCGTCGATAAATTGGCGCAAGTAAAACCACTCTCTGATGCAGAGCGACGCGCAATTGAAACTTTTCTTTCGCACTCCAATGATCGCGAAGACTTGATGGTTCGCACCGCTAAATTATTGGCACAGCTCACAAAGCAGGTAGCGGTTATTCAACATCCTGATGAAGATAAAGTTGTTCTCGCTGGAACGGCAAATCTTGCCCGCAGTAGTGCTCAAGAGACCGCAGCCTCAATCTTTCCAATCCTTGAAGCTTTGGAAGAACAAGTTGTTCTATTAAGGCTTCTTGCTGATGCCAACACGCACGTTCAAGTGCGTATCGGTGATGAGCAATCAGAGAAGAACTTGCAGACCACCTCTTTAATTAGCGTTGGCTATGGAATTGAAGGACAATCCTCTGGTGCGCTGGGAGTAATTGGACCAACGCGTATGGATTATGCGCAAACGATCGCCACAGTTAATGCTGTTGCTCGTTACATTGGACAGTTTTTAGGGGGAAGCTCGCATGGCTGATTTGTACGAGGTTCTTGGTGTGCATAGGGACTCATCCTTTGATGAGATCAAAAAGGCATATCGAAAATTGGCTCGCGAGTATCACCCTGATGTAAATCCAGATCCATCTGTGAAGGATAAGTTCAAGGACATTACGGCTGCCTATGAGGTATTGAGCGATCCATCCAAACGTCAGAAGTATGACTTGGGCGGAGATCCGTTCTCTCAATTTGGCGGTGGCGCACAGAATTTCGGCTTTGGCGACATCATGGATGCCTTCTTTGGGGGAGGCGGTTCACGTGGTCCACGTTCTCGCGCCCGCGCAGGACAAGATGCCCTCATCGGCGTAGAACTTGATTTAGAAGAGATCTGTTTTGGTACCGAGCGCGAGCTCACCGTAGAGACAGCGGTTCGCTGCGATAAGTGCGGTGGCACCGGGTGCGCCGATAACTCCAAGCCTCAGACCTGCGGCATCTGTAAGGGTCGCGGTGAGATTCAACAAGTCACTCGATCATTTATTGGAAATGTAATGACCTCCCGTCCCTGCAACAACTGCAGTGGTTACGGAACTGTTATTCCATCTCCGTGTAGTGAGTGTGCCGGCGATGGTCGTGTGCGCTCTCGCCACACCATTAGCGTGAAAGTTCCAGCAGGCGTTGAGGGCGGAAACCGCATCCACTTAGCGGGTCAGGGAGAAGTTGGTCCCGGCGGAGGTCCTGCAGGTGATCTCTACGTTGAGATCATTGAGAAGCCACATGAGTTCTTAATTCGCGATGGCAAAGATCTGCATTTCTCCATCGCTATCTCAATGGTTGCGGCTGCACTTGGAACCGTGGTTGAAGTTGATACCTTGGATGGGAAGCAACAAGTTGAGATTAAGCCTGGAATTCAATCTGCTGATGCTGTAACTCTGCGTGGCTTTGGTGTTACCAAATTTCGAGCGAATGGTCGCGGAGATTTGATCGTCCACGTAGAAGTTGAAACTCCTCAGAAACTCTCCAAAGAAGAGCAAGATATCCTTCGGAAATTCGCCCTTTCTCGCGGTGAAAAACTCAGCAGTTTTGAGGTTCACCACCGCTCCAAACATCATGATGGACTCTTCGGCAAAGTCCGCGATGCCTTCAATCGCTAACCCATGTTGACTCTCTTCTTCGTTCCTGATTTGGGTTCGGGTAGTCACATCGAGGTAGGCGGGGACGAAGCTCACCACGCAATAAAAGTTTTACGCACTGAAGTTGGAGAAGAGATTGTGCTTGCAGATGGCAGTGGCGCTTACGCCCGCGGAAAAGTTTCAGGCGTTGGCAAGAAAGAATTTCAGGTTGAGGTTCTAGAGCGAGGTCTTCAAAAACCTCAAACTCCAGAGATCATCGTGATTCAAGCGCTGATGAAATCCGATCGCGCTAAAGAAGCAATTGAATTATTAACTGTCGCTGGAGCTTCCACGATCATTCCATGGCAATCCGCTCGATCTATCGCAAAGTGGCAATCTGATTTGGGGGAGAAGTGGCTTGCAACCTCCATCACTGCTTCCAAACAATCTCGTCGATTGATTCTTCCTGTTATCGAACCTCCAATTTCAACCGCACAGATCGCTCGGAGATTTGCTGAGAGGGCTAACCTGATTGTCTTACATGAAGGAGCAACAACGAAGCTGTCAGAAATTACCCAATCACTCATCGATGGCCCGATTGTTTTTGTCATCGGACCTGAAGGCGGGCTATCGGGTGAAGAGATTGGTGAACTTTCTGCCGCTGGCGGAAAAGTAACTCTCTTAGGCACGGAAGTTTTGCGATCAGCGCACGCTGGCTTCGCCGCGATCTCAGCAATTTCCGCCCTCATCGGTCGCTGGTAGTAATAGGCTTTATTTATGTGCATCTTCTGCAAGATTGCCGCTGGCGAGATTCCCACGCACTTTTTATATGAAAGCTCGAACGTTGTTGCATTCAATGATCTCGATCCGCAAGCGCCTGCGCACGTCTTGATTATTCCGCGGGCTCACTTTGAGAATGCAGCTGAACTTGCCGCAGCTGATTCCGCCACGATGTCAGAACTCTTTGGCGCTGCTCGCGAACTCGCATCCACGCTGGGTCTAGATGGTTACCGCCTGACTTTTAATACTGGAGCAAGCGCAGGTCAGAGCGTCTTTCACGCCCATCTTCATCTTCTGGGCGGGCGAGCATTCGCCTGGCCGCCAGGTTAACCGTAGGATTTGGAAGTAATGGACCATCCTTTGATTATCGTCCCAGCCGCCATTCCCATGGTCGCGCTCACTGGACCGCAAGACTCATACCTTCGCATCTTTGAATCTACCTTCCCAGGACTTCTCATCACCTTCCGTGGCAATGAGATCTTTGTAAAGGGCGATGTTCAAGAGAGCTCACAATTTGAAGTTCTGGTCAAAGAGTTATTGGTGCTTATTCGCGCCGGACAATCACTGAGCCTAGATGCGATTCATCATGCCATCGGCATGGTTAAGCATGTACCAGTTGATCACCCCGCAGAAGTTCTCTCACTCAACATTTTGAGCAACCGCGGCAAGACGATTCGTCCAAAGACCGCCAATCAAAAGCGTTATGTGGAAGCAATCGATGAGAACACAATTACCTTTGGAGTTGGACCAGCCGGTACTGGTAAGACTTATCTGGCGATGGCTAAAGCAATTCAATCATTGCAGGCGAAGGAAGTTAATCGCATTATCTTGACTCGTCCTGCCGTAGAAGCAGGAGAGCGTCTGGGATTCTTGCCTGGCACCTTGCAGGAGAAGATTGATCCATACCTTCGTCCGCTCTTTGATGCGCTACACGACATGATTGATCAAGAATCAATTCCACGTCTGATGCAATCTGGAATTATCGAAATTGCTCCTCTCGCATACATGCGCGGTCGCACACTCAATGATGCTTTTGTTATTTTGGATGAGGCGCAAAATACTTCCGCTGAGCAGATGAAGATGTTCCTCACCCGCTTGGGCTTTGGTTCAAAGATGGTTATTACAGGCGATGTGACTCAGGTTGATCTTCCCAATGGAACTCCATCAGGTCTTAAAGTTGTAGGTGAAATTCTGGAAGGTGTCGATGACATCTGCTTTATGCACCTGACTGCAGAAGATGTTGTGCGAAATCGCCTGGTGGGCGAGATCGTGAGCGCTTACGGTCGTTTCGATGCGGCAAAACCTGCCAATTTCAGACCCCTGCGCACCTCATGAATATAGAACTTTCGAATGAATCAGGCGTCACAGTAGATGAGGCTGGCCTCGTCAGTGTGGCCGAATATGCGATGCAACATATGGGTCTTAATGAGGATTGCGATCTCGCGATTAGCATCGTGGATGAATCCCGGATGAGCGAACTGCACGAAGAATGGATGGATCTTCCTGGTCCCACCGATGTGCTCTCCTTTCCGATGGATGAGATGAAGCCTCATGACATCAATCCCGGAATCGTGGGAGATATCGTCCTCTGTCCACAATTCGCAGCAGCTCAGGCGAAGAATGGTCTGGAGTCAGAGTTAGCTCTTCTCACCATCCACGGCGTCTTACATTGCTTGGGATACGACCACGCTGAGTCAGTTGAGCAGAAAGTTATGTTTGAACTTCAGGAGTCAATTCTGGCGCAATGGCAGGCGAGATAATGATTAATAAAGTCTTAATCCAACTCAAGCGCTACGGCATCACATTGCCGACGATATTCAACGATGAGGCGGATCTTCGTAAACTCATTGATCAAGCAGGGGAGCGTTCCATCATCGCTGACTCCCAGCGCGAGATGATGCAATCTGTTTTGGATCTTGGTGAGACCTTGGTTCGTGAACTCATGGTTCCGCGCACCGATATCGTTTGGATTGAAGGAAATAGAACTTTAAGGCAGGGGCTTTCACTCGCTCTTCGCTCTGGTTTCACGCGCATTCCTGTCATCGCGGAGAACCTTGATGACATCATCGGAATTGCTTATGTAAAAGATTTGGCACGTCGTGTTCACGAACATCATGAGTCAGAGCAAAGTGAAACAGTTGCTGAACATCTACGCCCTGCCACTTTTGTTCCAGAGAATAAAACTGCTGCAGATCTCCTCAAAGAGATGCAGCGCGATCAGATTCACATGGCCGTAGTTATTGATGAATATGGCGGAACCGCCGGACTCATCACGATTGAAGATATCTTGGAAGAGATTGTCGGAGAAATCGCCGATGAATATGACGATGAAGCCGATGAGATTGAATGGCTCTCTGATTCCTCTGCGCGATTATCTGCTCGCTTAAATATTGATGACTTTGCGGATGCATTTAAGGTGGAGCTAGAAGATGATGCCCGCGAGGATGTCGATAGCGTTGGGGGACTTCTCGCTAAAGAACTCGGTCGTGTACCGATTCCCGGCAGCGAAATAACTGTTGATGGATGGACCTTGGTTGCCGAGCGACCAGTTGGACGCAGACACCGAATTGCCACTGTTTTAGCGACTCGAGCGCAGCCAACTTTGGTCGAGGCTGAAGCAAAGTAAGGCGAAAATAAGGCCCTCTCGCATAAGCGGGTAGAGTGGGGCTATGCGTATTGTTCGATTTACGCCGAATGAATCAGTCGGCATCGGCACCGATCCTCACTTTGGAGTCATCAACGAGAAGGATCAGATCCTGGTCCTCAAGGGCGATCCACTCTTCGGAGGAATCATCCCTACCGAGACCAAGGTTGAACTCGCCGAAGTGAAACTCTTGGCACCAATCATCCCAAGGAGCAAGGTCGTCTGTATCGGGAAGAACTATGCCGACCATGCAGCTGAGATGGATTCCAAAGTCCCAGAAGAGCCAATCATTTTCTTGAAGCCAAATACTTCAGTCATCGGACCAAACGACACCATCCAATGGCCACGCATGTCTGATCGCGTGGATTTCGAAGGCGAGCTCGCCATCGTTATCGGCCGTATTTGCAAGGACGTTCCGAAGGAACGCTTTAGCGATGTGATCTTTGGTTACACCATCGCAAACGATGTCACTGCTCGTGATCTACAGAAGAAGGATGGTCAGTGGACCCGCGCCAAGGGCTTTGACACCTTCTGTCCAATCGGGCCTTGGATCGAAACTGATTACACCCCAGATGCTCAAGTTTTGCAGACCAGCGTCAATGGTGAGGTCCGTCAATCTGAACCGCTGAGCTCAATGATTTTCAAGATCCCAGAGATCATCGCTTTTGTCTCTCAAGTGATGACTTTGCTCCCAGGAGATGTAATCCTGACTGGAACACCGGCAGGAATTGGTCCGATGGATGCAGGATCGACAGTTGTTGTAAGTATCGAAGGAATTGGTTCTCTAACAAATAAGGTGAGTTCGAAAAATGTCTAGCACTAAAGAGGTAAGAGTTCGTTTTGCACCATCCCCAACTGGTGAGTTGCATGTCGGAAATATTCGCACCGCACTCTTTGATTGGGCTTACGCTCGTCATACCGGAGGCAAGTTCGTCTTTCGTATTGAAGACACCGATACCGAGCGAGTAACGGATGAATACATTCAAGCTGCACTGGGCACTTTGCGTTGGCTCGGACTTGATTGGGATGAGGGTCCTGAAGTTGGCGGCCCTAATGGTCCATACTTACAGTCACAACGCCTCGATATTTATGCAAAGTACGCGAAGCAATTTCTCGAAACCGGTTTTGCTTACCATTGCTACTGCTCTGCCGAAGAGCTAGAAGCGGTACGCGAAGCGCAACGCGCTGCAAATGTTGCACCTGGTTACAACGGGCATTGCCGCAATCTCACTTCTGAGCAGGTAGCTGCTTATGTAGCTGAAGGGCGCAAGCCGGTCGTCCGCATGCTTATGCCAGAGGGAAGCACAACATTTACCGATCTGATTCGCGGAGAAGTGAGTTTCGATCACAACTTCGTTCCAGATTTCGTATTGGTGCGCAACGATGGTTCTCCGCTCTACACCTTGGCGGTAGCAGTCGATGATGTTCTGATGAAGATTACTCACGTCCTACGTGGTGAAGATCTGCTCTCATCAACACCTCGCCAGATCCGCGTTTATCAGGCGATGGGTGTTGCTCCAGAGGATTACCCACTCTTTGCTCACCTTCCATTTGTGATGGGTCAAGACAATGCAAAGCTTTCAAAGCGCAATGGCGAAGTTTCAATTGCCTGGTATCGCGAGCAGGGTTACCTGCCTGAGGCAATCTGTAACTATCTAGCGCTTCTCGGTTGGTCTCCAGGGGAGGACCGCGAAGATGTGACGATGAAGGAGTTGGTCGAACTCTTTAAAGTTGAGCGAGTTCACTCAAGTCCAGCGCGTTTTGATATGAAGAAGCTCGAGGCAATCAACGGCGACAAGATTCGCGCGCTGACTCCAGAGGCATTCCTCGGATGGGCACTTCCATTCTTGACCGGCGCCAATGTTATTACTGGCAGCGACGATGAGATTGAACTTGTGAAGAAGGCTCTGCCAATCATCCAGGAGCGCATCACGACCCTGGCTGAGATTCCTCCGATGCTTAAATTCCTATTTACCCAGGATTTCTCCGTTGATGCTGATTCAGTTGCGAAGATAACGGATGAGCAGAGCAAGAAGGTCCTACAGGTCTCACTCGATCGCCTTACTGGCCTCTCAGAGTGGAACCACGACTCCATTGAGGGCGTGCTTCGTTCCGCACTGATTGAAGAGTTGGGGCTCAAGCCACGTATCGCCTTCGGTGCCGTTCGAATTGCCGTCACCGGAAGCCATATTTCACCGCCTCTCTTTGAGTCGATGGAGCTTCTCGGGTCGGCCAAGAGCCTGGATCGGATTAAGGCCGCCCTGGCTCTCTGATGTAATCTTGCGCTCGAATTTCAGGTTATCCTTCTCCTCTGGCCGTAAAAGGTCAGGCAGTTTCGGGTAATTGGGGTATGGGGTAATTGGCAGCCCTGCTGATTCTGGTTCAGCGTGTCTAGGTTCGAGTCCTGGTACCCCAGCGCAGTAAAAGCACCACTAGCACCACCGATGTACAAATAAATAGCGCGGCCCCGTCGTCTAGTGGCCTAGGACTCTGGCTTCTCAAGTCAGCTACGAGGGTTCGAATCCCTTCGGGGCTACCACTTCCGCGCTAAGACTGGAGAGATACCCATGCAGTGGTCATCTCTCGTCAATATCTGCGACCTCATTGCCACCTTCGCCTTTGCAACAGTTGGAGCCCGCGTGGCTGCCGCTAAGGGTATGGATTACGGCGGGTTGATCCTCATCGCTGGTGTCTCATCCCTCGCCGGGGGAACTTTTAGAAATCTCTTCCTCGTCCATGAGCCTGCTTGGGTACTCAACCCTTGGCTCTTTCTCTCGGTTCTGGCAGCCGTACTCATCACCATCGTCCGCAAGAGCGCGCAACCGGTCGGTCGTTTCCTTCTAGCACTTGATACCTTCGGATTAGCAGTCGCGACAGTTTCAAGTACCAACTTCGCGCTGGGATTTCACACGACAGCGGTGGTTGCCGTCATCCTCGGAGTTACAGGCGCAGTTACTGGGGGATTGTTGCGAGATGTGCTCTCGCAGACCGAACCAGTTCTGCTGCACCGGGAAACCATCGGAACATCTGCGCTCGCAGGTTCTGTTCTCTATGTAATTTTGGATCACTTCCATCTTGATCACGCACTCTCGGCGATTATTGGGGGATTAGTTGTAATCGTGGTCAGAGAACTTTCAATTAAGTTTGAATGGAATCTGCCTCGAATTAAGTAAAAGTCCGACCAGTCATTCAATAAAAATCTCTAAATTTTTAATCGCCTCTGGATAACAATACGAAAGTATCTATTCCTGAGTTGAAATGGTTGTAGTGATGTCTCCCGTATTCATTCTCTGCCCATCGTGCAACAAGAAGATTGCATCCGTCTGGAAATTCTGCCCTGACTGCGGAGAGCGATTGGAATCTGGCGAAGAGAAGGAAAAATAGAGTTATTTGGCCGTCAATTCATTGAGCTTGCAGAGGATATGTTCGTAGGTGTAACCCGAAGCCTTCGACATCCCAATCTCGCAAGTGAGATTAGTTGAGAGGTAAGCATCGAATCTCATTTTTCCGAGCGAACTTACTTCTGCTCGAGTTGCACTGGCCGTTAACTCTGGATGCAGCATTCCTCGATCGCCAGCAAATGCGCAGCAACCCCATTCATCTGGAATTGATACTTGCTCTGCAATGGCGTTAGCTAAGAGTTCAAGATTCTTATTGCTCCCGAGCAACGTACTGGAACATGTTGGGTGGAGAGCCACGGATTTGAGTTTCTTTGAAATAGTGAGCTTTGGAAGTAGGTACTGCGCCGCATAATCCACTGCATCAATTACTGGAAGTTCAGATTTCAACGCTTTGATGAGACCTTCTGAGCATGAAGAGTTTTCGCAGACGATTGGAATTCGCCCGTTATCACTTGCCACCTTAAGGGCTTCAATAGTTCTGCCAATTGCACTCTTGTAGCCACCTGTTAACCCTTTGGATTTCCACGGTGTTCCACAGCACAAGTCCCCAATCTGCTCTGGGACCGTAAAGGCAACCCCCGCTTTCTTCGCCAAGGATTGCAATGATTGATTGGTCTCTGATTTAAAGAGTGATTCAAGACAGGAGGAGAAGAGTACGAACTCCGCTTTCGAATCGCTTTTGCCGACTCTTACTTTGCCGCCCTTAGGAAGGCTAGAGCTCCAGAGCGGCAGGCGTTCAGTTCCCACTAGGTCGCGAAGCACTGTGTTAATCGGGCTAACAATTTGTTCTGGAAGAAGGTTGGTCAGATTGAGAATAGAGCTGATGGTTTTTGTAGCAGCGCTCCAATGATCTGCGGCAATCTCTCCAAGGTTGGCAAATAACCCAGAGTTTCGATCGGCGCGTAGTGATGTAACAAGCGACCCGGTATTAATGCCGAGAGGGCAGGCGCTCTCGCAGAGACCATCCACGGCGCAGGTTTCTTCGACATCGTATTGTGCAGATGCACGCAACTCTTTGAGGAGAGCGGAATCGTTCTCTAACTTTGCACCAGCAATTGCACGCTGAATAACAATTCGCTGGCGGGGAGTAGTGGTGAGATCCTTACTGGGGCAGGCCGGTTCGCAATATCCGCATTCAACGCAGTTATCGGCGATAGCGTTAATTGTGGGATGGAATTTAATGTTGTGTAGGTGTGCGAGTGAGTCCTCTGAGATGAGAACGCCAGGATTGAGAATATTCTTTGGATCAAAGGCAGATTTGATTCGAACCATGATCTTGTAAAGCTCAGAACCAAATTGGCGGGAGACAAAGGGAGCCATCATGCGTCCGGTTCCATGCTCCGCTTTGAGCGAGCCTTTTTTGGAGAGAACTAACTCCACCATCTCCTCAGTGAAGAGGCGGTAGCGCTCCACCTTGATGGGATCTTTGAAATCCTCATTAACCAGGAAGTGGATATTTCCATCTTTAGCATGGCCAAATATCACTGCATCGTCGTATCCATGCTTGGCGAAGAGTCCTTGAAGCGAGAGACAGGTCGCGGCCAAATTGTGCACCGGCACGGCAATATCTTCAAGAAGCGCGGTAGTGCCAGATTTACGTGCGCCTGCTACCGATGCATACAAACCTTTTCGAATATGCCACAGGTTCGCCCTGGTTGCCTCATTAGTTGTTAACTCTGTTTCGTTTACGGCGCCCAGTTGGGAATGAACTTGTGCAGCGGTACTCATGATTTCTAGCAGCGCTGGCTCGTTCTCAGCTTGGTATTCAACGAGAAGAGCGGTGTGATCTTTTAACTCGATACCGCCTAAGTCAACTTTTCCTGCGCGAAGTGAGGCAGAGTCCATCAACTCGATAGTTGCCGGATTGGTTGCCATCAATGCTTCAAGCGCACCTGTCGCTGCTGACAAATCAGAGAAGATCAAAAGGGTGGTCGCAGCATGAGATTGTCGCGGAATAGTTCTGAAAACAGCTTCTGCCACAAAACCCAGAGTTCCTTCGCTACCAATCAGAAGATGGAGCAGGATTTGGATAATTGAGTCGAAGTCAATAAGTGAGTTAACTCCATAACCCATCGTGTTCTTAATGAGATATTGATTTGTAATCAATTCCTTTAAATCTGGACGCGCCTCAATCTCGGCTTTAATTGCAACGAGGGATGAGTAGAGATCTGGAGCCGCTTTCTGAAGTTTCATTTCGGATTCTGGGTCTGAGGTATCGATTGTGGAACCATTGTGCAACACAATGATTGCGCTCTCTAAAGTTTGATAGGCGTTATCGGTGATGCCACATGCCATGCCGCTGGAATTATTTGCGATGACCCCGCCGATGGTGCAGGCAATCTCGCTGGCGGGATCAGGACCTAACTTCTTTCCAAATCGTGCCAAACGAGCATTAACTGCGCGAACTGTCGCGCCGGGTTGAACCCTGACTTTCGCTCCACCATCTAGAACTTCAATCTTTCTAAAGTGTTTTCGAGTATCGATGATGATTCCGTCGGTAACTGCTTGTCCTGAGAGGCTCGTCCCGCCACTTCGAAAGGTAATGCTCTTACCTTCGCTTGAGGCATATCTGAGAAGCTCGGAAATCTCTTCAGTGTTGCGAGGAGTTGCCACCCCGCTTGGAATAAGCGAGAAATGCGATGCATCGGATGAGATGCGATATCGATCTATCTCGCGGGTGGAAATTAAATCAGCGAGAAGATCTGAGGTTCTAGTGGGACTCACGACTTACGGCATCTCCACTTGAACCGAGGAGGAAGTCCATATCGGCTCCAGTGTCAGCTCCCTGGACATGATCCACATAGAGCTTTGACCAACCACGCTCCGGAGTTGCATACGCCGCAACGCTGGCAGCACTTGGTTTTCTCGCCTTAAGTTCTTCATCGCTGATATCAATATTCAAAGTACGGTTGGGAACATCCAAAACAATGGTGTCTCCGGTTTGCACCAAAGAGAGAGGTCCATCTGCCGCAGCCTCCGGGGAAACATGGAGAACGATGGTTCCATAGGCGGTTCCACTCATTCGACCATCGCTAATGCGAACTATGTCCCTGACACCTTGCTCAAGTAACTTCTTTGGTAGCGGCATATTGCCCACTTCCGGCATTCCTGGATAGCCGCGAGGTCCACACCCGCGAAGTACTAGAACTGAATCTTTCGTGACTTCTAACGCTGGATCATCAATGCGCGCATGCAGATCTTCGACGCTGTCAAAGACGATGGCTGGTCCGCGGTGCGTCAGAAGTTCAGGGGATGCGGCACTTGGTTTGATGATTGCGCCCTTTGGAGCAAGGTTGCCGGTGAGTACTGCGATACCGGCATTCTCCATAAGTGGTGCTGATGGTTTCGCAATTACTGTCTCATCGAATACGTCATGACCCGAGAGATATGAAACAAATGGTTTTCCGGTAACTGTGATTGCAGCAGGGGAGAAGCGCTCAGAGATCTGACTCAGCAAGGCCAATAAACCACCTGCGCGATAGAGATCATCCATTAGGAATTTTCCAGAAGGTGCAAGATTTGCAAGGAGCGGAATGTCGCGACCGGTGCGATCAAAATCTTCTAGAGTCAGATCGACGCGGAGGCGACCTGCAATTGCGAGCAAGTGAACAACAGAGTTAGTTGATCCACCGACAGCTGCAACAGCTGTAATCGCATTAATAAATGATTCGCGTTTCATGATCTCTGATGGTCTGCGGTCTTCTGCAATCATCGAGACAATCTGACGACCAGTTTCATGTGAGAGCGCCAGCAATCTGGCATCAGGTGCGGGAGTTCCAGCAAAGCCAGGGATTGTCATGCCGAGCGCTTCCGCGACAACTGCCATAGTCGAAGCGGTACCCATCGTGTTGCAATGACCTTTACTACGAATCATGGAAGATTCAGATTTCATAAATTGCTCTTGTGAGAGTTCACCTCCGCGAACTTCTTCACTCAAACGCCAGACATCGGTACCGCAGCCGAGGAGCTCTCCGCGAAATGTTCCAGAGAGCATTGGTCCACCTGGAACCACAATCGCAGGAATATTTACTGAAGCAGCTGCCATCAGGAGTGCTGGAATAGTTTTGTCGCATCCTCCTAAGAGGACAACACCATCAATGGGATTTGCGCGA
>CAITFY010000013.1 GCA_903891755.1 uncultured Actinomycetes bacterium
CATGTCACAGCCAAGAGTCCTATCCGGAATCCAGCCTACAAATGGCTCCTTTCACCTTGGAAATTACTTGGGTGCTGTTAAGCAGTGGGTTGACCTGCAAGAGAGCCACGATGCTTTCTACTGCGTCGTAGATTTACACGCGCTGACCTCTTCTCCTGACCCCAAGGAGCTCCGCCAGAACACGCTCACTTCCATCGCCCAACTTTTGGCACTCGGAGTTGACCCAGAGCACTGCACCCTCTTCGTGCAATCTCATGTCCCACAGCACAATCAACTGGGTTGGATCATGGAATGTCTTACCGGCTTTGGTGAGGCGAGCCGAATGACGCAATTTAAAGATAAGACATCGAAAGTTGGGAACGATCGCATTGGCGTCGGAGTCTTTACCTATCCCATGTTGATGGCTGCAGATATTTTGCTCTACCAAGCTGATCAAGTGCCCGTTGGTGAAGATCAACGTCAACACATCGAACTCACACGCGATCTGGCTACTCGATTTAACAGCACCTATGGAAATACCTTCCGAATTCCTGAGGGGTACATCATGAAGGAGGGCGCAAAGATCTACGATCTTCAAGAGCCAACTTCAAAGATGAGCAAATCTGCAGATTCACTCAGTGGCTTAATTGAGATTCTCGATACACCAGAGGCCAATACCAAGAAGATAAAGAGCGCTGTTACAGATACTGGTCGCGAAGTTAAATTTGATTTTGCAGAGAAACCTGGAATCTCTAATCTGCTCACAATCTTCTCAACTCTTAGCGGCAGAACTGTTGCCAGTATTGAAGCGGACTTTGAGGGTAAGGGTTATGGAGATTTTAAAGGCGCTGTAGCTGAGGTTGTCGTGGAGTACCTGCGCCCAGTTCGAACTAAGACTCTAGAACTTCTTGAGGATAAGGCGCACCTGGCAAGCATCCTGAAAGTTGGAGCAGAGAAGGCCGAAGAAGTGGCTGCCAAGACCCTCGCTGATGTTTATGAACGGATTGGTTTAGTTGCGCGGGGGTAAATTCGCTGCGCTCATCGCATCGACATCTCTCATCTTTTCTCTACAAGCTCTTCCTGCCCATGCGGCGATATCCATCAAGATTGCGATTGCATATGACATTGGTGGTCGTGGAGATCACGGGATAAATGATTCAGCTGCTAAAGGCGTAGATGCGATTAAGAAAAAATATGGGTTAACAGCTTTATCCGTACGCGAGATGGTCACAAATGGAACCGAGAGCGATCGTGAATCACGACTGCAATTCTTAGCCGATGCCAAATACAACCTGATTGTGGCGATCGGTCCAGGATATGCAAAGGCGCTCGGCGTTGTCGCTATCGCAAATCCCAATACTCAATTCGCACTCATCAACGATGCGAGTGTTGGAAACCTCAATCTGAGCGATATGGTCTTTTCAAACTCTGATGGTGCATATCTAGCCGGAGTGCTTGCTGGTGCTGCAACAAAGAGTAAGAAGGTGGGATTTATAGCTCCGACCCTCTTCGCTTCCTATGTAGCCGCCTTCCAACTTGGACTTAAATCGGTACAGCCGAAGGCCGTTGTAATAAGTCAGCTGGTTGATTTAGACCCGACGAGCGCCACCAAGAGCGCAATCGCTGCGGGAGCGGATATCGTCTTTTCTGAATGGTCTACGGGGCCAGAAGTACAGGACACAGTCGCAAAGCTTTCGACTGCCAAGCACCCGGTTTACCTCATTGGCGTAAACCCTGATCAATATTTCCTATTAGATAGCGCGGGGCAGAAAGTGCTTATCGGTGCTGTCTCTAAGCACATTGATGTGGCGGTCCGCGATGTTATGAATTCAGCAATCCAGGGAGAGAGCATCGTAGATATTCTCAATGGAGCTGAAGGCATCTTTGGACATATGTATAC
>CAITFY010000014.1 GCA_903891755.1 uncultured Actinomycetes bacterium
AATGAGGTAAACCGGGTGCTTGGCAGTCGAAAGCTTTGCCACGGTGTCCTGTACTTCTGGCCCCGTAGACCATTCAGAAAAAACGATATCCGCTCCCGCAGCGATTGCGCTCTTGGTGGCGTTCGTCGGGTCTAAATCAACTAGCTGACTTATTACAACGGCCTTTGGCTGAACCGATTTAAGTCCAAGTTGGAACGCGGCTACATAGGGAGCAAAGAGCGTCGGAGCTATAAATCCGACTTTCTTACTCTTTGTTGCAGCACCAGCAAGAACTCCCGCCAGATAAGCACCATCAGAGTTTGAAAAGACCATATCGCTCAGATTGAGGTTACCGACACTTGCATCGTTGATGAGAGCGAATTGCGTATTGGGATTGGCGATTGCAACAACGCCTAGCGCCTTGGCATATCCTGGACCGATCGCCACAATCAGGTTGTATTTGGCATCGGCTAAGAATTGCAGTCGTGATTCACGGTCGCTCTCGGTTCCATTTGTGACCATCTCACGCACGGATAAAGCTGTTAATCCATACTTCTTCTTAATCGCATCTACACCCTTAGCGGCGGAGTCATTTATTCCGTGATCTCCACGACCGCCGATGTCATATGCAATCGCAATCTTGATGGAGATCGCCGCATGGGCAGGAATAGTTTGAAGAGAAAAGAGTAGAGATATCGATGCGACGAGCGCAGCGAATTTACCCCCGCGCAACTAAACCAATCCGTTCATAAACATCAGCAAGGGTCTTGGCAGCAACTTCCTCGGCCTTCTCGGCACCAACTTTCAAGATGCTTGCCAGGTGAGCCTTATCCTCAAGGAGTTCTAGAGTCTTGGTTCGAACCGGGCGCAAATACTCAACGACAGCTTCAGCTACGGCGCTTTTGAAATCTCCATAGCCCTTACCCTCAAAGTCAGCTTCAATACTGGAAACAGTTCTGCCGCTCAGGGTTGAGAAGATTGTGAGCAGATTGGAGATGCCAGGTTTCTCTGCAAAATCAAATTTAACTTCGCGACCAGTATCTGTAACCGCGCTCTTTATCTTCTTGGTATTGGCCTCTGGAGTATCAAGGATCTCAATTAACCCGCTGAGTGAATCCGCAGATTTACTCATCTTTGAAGTTGGCTCCTGAAGATCATAGATCTTTGCGCCCTCCTTCATGATGTACCCCTCAGGAATTCGGAAGGTATCTCCATAGGTACTGTTAAATCGAGTGGCGAGGTCGCGTGTGAGTTCGATGTGTTGACGTTGATCTTCACCAACTGGCACTTGATCAGCTTGGTAGAGCAAAATATCTGCAGCCATCAACATGGGATAGGTGAAGACTCCGACGCCAATACGATCGTTGCCAACCTTCGATGTCTTATCTTTAAATTGCGTCATTCGGCTCGCCTCACCAAAGCCGGTAAGACATTCCATGATCCAACCCAGTTGATTGTGCTGTGGGACGTGAGATTGCACGAAAAGGGTGCAGTGTTCCGGGTCAACACCGAGTGCCAAGAGTTGGGCGATGGAAGTGAGCGTGTTCTGGCGGAGCTCTTTGGGATCAGGAGAAGAGGTAAGTGCGTGTAAATCTACGACGCAGTAGAAAGCATCGTGGCTCTCTTGCAGGTCAACCCACTGCTTAACAGCACCCAAGTAATTTCCAAGGTGAAAGGAGCCATTTGTAGGCTGGATTCCGGATAGGACTCTTGGCTGTGACATG
>CAITFY010000015.1 GCA_903891755.1 uncultured Actinomycetes bacterium
AATGTGCAGATGCCATTTGATGATCTTCCACCCTTTGTTCCTTCATTAAATCCCGCAGGTATCTACGAACGTGATTTCACCGTTCTCGATAACTGGGTAGGAGAGCGCATTGTTCTGCAGATTGGCGGATTTGAATCTGTAGCAATCTTGAGTGTCAATGGCGTTGAAGTTGGAATGGCGAAAGATTCTCGCCTTGCAGCCGATTTTGAAATTAGCGATTTTGTGAACCCAGGCAAGAATCGAATCCAGATCAAGGTTGTTAAGTGGTCTGATGCGACCTACATTGAAGATCAAGATCAATGGTGGCACGGCGGAATTACCCGCAGCGTTAAATTATTTATCACTCCACGCGTTCATATTGCCCGCTTCTACCCAACCGCTGGGCTAAAGGTTGATGGCACAACGGGCACGCTAGATATTCGCGCATTTGTGGCCGCTGCCCAAGATGCAAACTTTGAGGGTTACTCACTCTCTGCACGCGTTGAAGGTGTAGCAAGAGCTAAAACTTTGAGCGCAAAGGTGATCGGAACTTCTCGAATTGAGTGGACGGAAATGCCTGCTGAATATCAGGCAATCGCTAGAGATTTCTTCCATGGAACATATTGGGACGGCAAAGTTCCAGCGCCAATCATGGAGGTCGTCAACAAGATAGAGCCACCTACACCTGGCGGAATTCACCTCGCAGCAGAGTTCCCAAATATCAAGGCTTGGTCTGCTGAAGAGCCAAATCTCTACCATTTAATAGTTGAACTCAAAGATCCAATGGGAAGCGTTATCGAAACCTTCACCCAGAAAATTGGTTTTAGAGATGTCACGATCAAGGGCCGCAACTTCCTTGTAAATGGTAAGCGCGTCATTATCTACGGCGTAAACCGCCATGATTTCAATCGAAAAACCGGTCGCGTAGTTAGCGTTGCAGATATGCGCGCTGATCTCTTGGAGATGAAGAAATTCAACTTCAACGCTGTGCGTACCTCTCACTATCCCAACGATCCTGCATTCTTGGATCTCGCCGATGAACTTGGCTTCTATGTAATTGGTGAGGCAAATATCGAGTCTCACGCCTTCCAAGATTCACTCTGCAATGATCAGCGTTACCTCACTCCTTGGGTGGATCGCGTGGCTCGTATGGTGCAGCGCGATATTCACCATCCCAGCGTCATCATGTGGTCACTTGGAAATGAGTCCGGCGCAGGTTCTAACCATGAAGCTGCCGCTGCTTATGTTCGTAAGTTTGATCCATCACGTCCACTCCATTACGAGGGCGCAATCCGTCCATATTGGACTGCAAATCCTTCTCTCACCGATGTTGTATGCCCTATGTATCCATCTATCGATGCGATCATCTCGTACGCCAAGTCGAACGTCGGAACTCGTCCATTGATCATGTGCGAGTACTCACATGCAATGGGTAACTCCAATGGAACGCTTGCTGAGTACTGGCAAGCAATTCATACCCTTCCAGGGTTACAAGGCGGGTTTATCTGGGAGTTCTGGGACCACGGAATTGAACAGACCCTCTCCGATGGATCAAAGCGATCTGCCTATGGCGGAGATTTTGGCGAAGAGAAGCACGATGGCAATTTCTGCTGCGATGGAATGGTCTTCCCAGATCGCTCTCCTAAGCCAGCAATGTTGGAGTTCAAAGCAATTGCGACCCCACTTCTCATCACCGCCACTAGCGCTGCAGCCGGAGCATTTAAGGTCAAGAACAAGAACTTCTTCGTAACCACAAAGGATTATGAAATTACCTGGAAGATTGCAATCGAGGGTGAAGTTGTTGATTACGGCCGAGTGAAGTTGCCAGTAATTGCTCCTCAGGCGACCGGAGCAATCAAGGTAACCTCAAAATTCTTGAAGGCAGCTGCAGAGCCAGGTGAACGTTTCATCACTTTCAGCATTATCAAGAAATCTGAAACTCCTTGGGCCGGCGCCTCAGCTGAAGTTGGTTGGGCACAATTTAAACTCCCATCAAAGGCAAGGCCAAAGGCTAAGTTGCTTACACCAAAGGCACTGGCCAATGTGCTCAACGAAGATGGCTCCATTTATATGGGCTTTGGTTCCTTCAATCCACAACTCAACCTCTACCGCGCTCCAACCGATAACGATCGAATTGGCAATATCTCCAAGCGTTGGCACGAGTGGGGAATTAATAATCTCGAGCGCACCGCGGTGAAGATTACAAAATCAGGAAATGGTTACAAGATCTCCTCGATCTACAAGACCAGTGCTGGTATTGAAATCAAGCAAGTGCAGATCATTCATGAGGTAGTAAACGGCTTTAACGTGGTTGAAGAGACGACACTTCCGAAGGTGCTTCACGATGTGGCTCGCGTAGGCACCACATTTGAACTCGATCGCAGTTTCTCAAATATGAGTTACTTCGGTACAGGTCCAAATGAGACTTACCCAGATCGTCATCTGAGTCCTATCGATCACTTTGAATCTGATGTAAGCGATCAGTACATTCCATATGTCAGACCTCAGGAAAATGGTGGACACGCTGACGTTCGTTGGGTTGAAGTCTCAAATAACCACGGTGAGACGATCCGCATCGAACTTGCAAAGCCAGGTCAAGTCTCGGTTACTCCGTTCCGCGCACATGAACTTGCGACAGCCACACACGATGTAGAACTCAAGTCATCAGTTACGGTTGTAGCTATCGATACGGTTCACCGTGGAGTCGGTACCGCTTCTTGTGGTCCTGACACACTTGATCAATATCTGATCAAGCCAGGCAAGTACACGTTGGCCTACACGCTCACCTACAAGTGAGCGATGGAAATTTAAGGGGAACAGTGCTCGACATATCAAAACGCTTTACAGAAGTCTTTGGCGCTAAACCCGAGGTAGTCGCAGCTGCTCCGGGACGTGTGAATTTGATCGGTGAACATATCGATTACAGCGATGGCTTCGTGCTTCCCTTTGCAATTTCTGACACCACCACTGTGGCGCTCTCACGTCGCGACGATCAGATAATTCGTATTGCTTCAGCGCAGAAGAGCACTGAAATAGTTGAAACTTCACTTGATGAACTCATCCCTCTCACGGGGGAGAGTTGGGCGAGATATGCGCTCGGTGTTCTCTGGGTGCTCAAAATTGATACCGGCGTGGATTTACTTATCGATGGACGAGTCCCACTGGGTGCAGGTTTGTCCTCAAGTGCCGCCTTGGAATGTTCCATTGCGACCGCCGTGAATCATCTCTTCAATAAGGGGCTTTCACTCGCCGAATTGGCGAGGGCATCACAAAAAGCTGAGAATGATTATGTGGGAGTTCCATGCGGAATCATGGATCAATCTGTCTCCTTGATGGCCAAGTCCGGATCAGCGCTCCTTCTGGATTGCCGCGATCTAAGTTCAGAGAACATTCCATTCCTCATTGCACCGCAAGGTCTTGAACTTTTAATTATTGATACGCAGGCTCATCACAAATTAGTTGATGGAGGATATGCCGAGCGCCGTGCATCATGCGAGAAGGCAGTTGCAACGCTAGGTATCACCTCACTTCGCGATATCTCCGTTGCAGAATATGCGGCGCGTCAATCAGAGTTAGATCCCGTTACTTATATTCGCGGCTTCCACGCAGTTACTGAGATGAAGCGCGTCTTAGATGCTGTAGATGCACTTAAGGCAAATAACTTTTCACGCCTTGGCGATCTCTTAAATCAATCTCATCGCTCATTACGAGATGACTACACAGTCTCTTGCCCTGAGTTAAATCTCGCAGTTGATACAGCCTTGCAGCAAGGTGCACTTGGTGCTCGCATGGTTGGGGGCGGTTTTGGTGGAAGTGCAATCGCACTCATCAAGAGTGATCAAGTGAAGCGATGTGAGAGCGCAATTCAAAAGGCATTCTCTGATGCAGGATTTAAAGCTCCACGATTCTTTACATCATTGCCAAGTAATGGCGCGCAGGTCATACCCAATTAAGAGTTCGCTCAATCGCTTTCTTCCAACCCTCTAAACCATGAGCAGCGCTCTCTGAACTAATCTTCGGTGTCCAGTGGTTACTCTCTTGCCACTGGGATAAGAGCTCTTCTTTGTTGCTCCATATTCCAACTGCAAGTCCCGCCGCATAAGCTGCGCCGAGCGCAGTTGTTTCCGCAACAACCGGGCGAGAGACATCTGTTTGAAGAACATCGGCCTGCATCTGCATGCATAGTTCATTTTGAGTGACGCCACCATCAACACGAAGAACCTTGATAGCAACCCCGGTCTCTTCTTCCATCGCGCGGATGACATCATGTGTTTGATAACAGATTGCTTCCAAGGTGGCACGAGCTAAATGTGCTTTGGTCGCAGCGCGAGTTAAACCGACGATCACTCCGCGTGCATCCCCACGCCAGTAAGGAGCGAAGAGGCCAGAGAAGGCGGGAACAAAGTAGACGCCACCATTATCCGCGACGCTTGCCGCGAGCGGTTCGATCTCTGCAGAGCTGTTAATGATTCCCATCTGGTCGCGAAGCCATTGCACCGCAGAACCTGTAACTGCAACTGAGCCCTCGAGTGCGTATTTGGCGGGTTCATCTCCGAGTTGAAATGCCAGAGTGGTGAGCAATCCTTTTTTAGAGCGAACGATGTCGGTGCCGGTATTAATCAGTGCAAAGTTGCCAGTGCCATACGTTGTCTTCGACTCTCCCTTTTCAAAGCAGAGTTGTCCGAGGAGAGCTGCGTGTTGATCGCCAACAATCCCAGCGATTGGAATTCGAGCACCGAATATTCCCGAAGCAGATGTATATCCATAGATTTCAGAAGAACTCTTGATCTCTGCCAAGGCTTGCCGTGGAACTCCAAAGGCCGAGAGAAGTTGATCATCCCACTGTAGGGTTTCCAAATTCATCAACAGGGTTCGCCCAGCGTTGGAAACATCAGTGACATGGATATTTTCTTCACTAAGGTTCCAGACCAACCAAGAGTCGATAGTTCCAAAGAGCAACTCTTGTTGATCCATAGCGCTCTTTACCGTTGGAGAGTGCTCCATCATCCAGCTCATCTTGCTGGCCGAAAAATATGGTGCAAGTGGCAGACCACTCTTATACGTAATCTGAGTGGCGAGATTGGGATCAATCTCATCCAAAATTCCTTGACTGCGAGTGTCTTGCCAGACAATTGCATTATGAAGTGGAACTCCGGAGAGCGCGCTCCACGCAACAGTGGTCTCACGTTGATTGGTTATTCCAATCGCAGCAAGGTCTGATCCCTTTAGATTGGCTGCCTGAAGCGCCTCTTTAATTACCGCCTCAGTTGCCCGAAGGATTTCCAGAGGATCATGTTCAACCCAGCCAGCCTGGGGCAAGATCTGGGTGTGCTCTTTCTGGGCCGCTGAAATTACCTTGCCAGCCTGGTCGAAGATCATGAAGCGGGTACTGGTGGTTCCCTGATCAATCGCCCCAATGTAAGACATACCCGTATTCTAAGCGCGTGGCCCCAAATAAATCATTGCTTAATCCAGAACAACGCAAGGCAGATATTGAGCTCCTCGCCAGCGAAGAGTTCGACATCTTGGTAATCGGCGGGGGAGTAGTCGGAAGCGGAATCGCTCTCGATGCCGCCGCCCGTGGATTGAAAGTCGCCCTTGTTGAGAGCGACGACTTCGCCTCTGGAACCTCTTCGCGATCAAGCAAATTAATTCATGGTGGATTGCGATACCTCGAGCAATTTGATTTCAAGTTGGTGCGTGAAGCACTTCATGAGCGCGAGATGATGATTACTGAGCAAGCACCTCACTTGGTTAAGCCGCTCTCCTTTGTTTACCCGCTTCACAAAAAGTATTTAGATCGCATTTATGTAGGTGCTGGTCTGATGTTGTACGACTTGCTCCGCGGAAAATTAAGAGCAGTCCCATGGCATAAACACATCTCCTTTGGTGAGATGCGCAATGAAGCGAGATCGCTTAATCCCGAGATCGTCACAGGCGGATTGGTTTATTATGATGCTCAAGTCGATGACGCTCGTCATACCGTGATGGTTGCACGAACCGCTAAAGATTACGGAGCTCACATCGTGACGGGAGCAACCGTTACGCAAATTACACGAACTCCAGACCGAGTGACCGGTGCGATTGTTGCCGTCGATGGCCATAGTTTTAATGTGAAGTCGAAGGTAGTCGTAGCTGCTGCCGGTATTTGGAATGAAGAGCTCTACCAACAATTTGGAATAAAGCCTGGCTATAAGATCAAGATGAGCAAGGGTGTTCACATCATCTTGCCAAAGGATGCGATTGATGCGAAGACCGGCATCATTATTAAGACTTCGCTCTCAGTTCTCTTTATTATTCCCTGGGGAAATGAATGGCTTCTTGGAACTACTGATACTGACTACACGGGAGATCGCGAATATCCAGTAGCTGATAGCGCGGATATCGATTACATCCTTAATGAGGCGAACAAAGTATTGCTTCCAAAGATTCGCAGGGAACAAATCCTCAGCACATACGCTGGACTTCGACCACTTGTCTCTCCCGCTAAAGATTCTTCTACAACCAAGATTTCTCGCGAACACACTGTCGACCATCCCGTTAAAGGTTTTGTAAGCATTGCTGGTGGTAAATACACCACCTATCGTGTGATGGCCGCCGATGCGGTTGATGCAGCGGTGAAGGATCTAGATAAGTCATCTCCTAAGTCTTCAACGAAATCAATTGCCCTCATTGGTGCAGCTGGATACTCAACGTTGATGAAGCAGATTGCATCATTGGCTCAGAGCTACTCCGTATCTACTGCATGTGTCGAAAGAATGCTTAATCGCTATGGATCTTTGGTGAGCGATATCTTCCAGACGATTGCTAAAGATGCATCTCTTGCAGAAGAGATTCTTCCTGGTGCGGGCTATCTCAAGGCCGAGGCCCTCTACGCGGTATCGCATGAAGGCGCCAGAACTCTGGTTGATGTCTTGGCTCGCCGTTTGCGTTTAGCCATGGAAACTTCAGATCACGGCCTCAGCGTTGCGCAAGAAATTGCCGAATTAATTGCTCCAACCTTGGAGTGGAAGAAGGCCGATATCAAGCGCGAAGTTGCTGCCTTCGGAAAGTATGTCGCTACTGAGATGGCTGCAATTTAATGACAATTATGTGGGTGGCACCTACTGATGAGGAAATTGCTGAACTACTTCGCAAGGCCAAGACTGTTGCGATTGTCGGGGCATCTGATAATCCAGAGCGCCCGGTATATGGAGTATCGCAATGGCTTCTCGATAATTCACACTTTGATCTCTTCTTTGTAAACCCTCGACTACAAACCCTCTTTGGCCACAAGGTTTATCCATCAATCGCAGATATTCCTGAATGGGTAGATATTGTGGATGTCTTTCGTAACGTCGCAGATATTCCAACTGTCTTAGATGAATCAATTGCAGTCAAAGCAAAATCAATGTGGTTGCAATTGGGATTGAAGGATGATGTCTCGGCTAACAGAGCGGTGAAAAATGGACTACAAGTTGTTCAGAACCGCTGCATCAAGATTGACTACAACTCACTTCTTCTCAAGAACTAGCGCTACAGAATTAATGCACCAACGCTGATCGGTTGGTACTTCATACCCCTCGCCTTCAAATACGTGGCCAAGGTGCGATCCACAGTTAGCGCAACGAACCTCGGTGCGAATTCTTGGGGCTAGGGAAGCATCTTCGATTAAAACAACGGCATCATCTTTGGTTGGAGCGTAGAACGACGGCCAACCGCATCCTGAATGGAATTTGGTCTCGCTGCGAAAGAGTTCATTTCCGCATGCTTTGCAACGGTAACTACCTTCAACGTCAGAATCATTGTATTCACCGGTAAAGGGACGCTCGGTTGCTGCATTGCGAAGGACTTCGTACGAGAGCGGATCTAAACGTTCTTTCAGTTCCTGCTCATCAATCTGGGCAGGGAACTCTGGAAGATTCTGATCGCTCATGTGAGGTACGTTACTAGAGAGTTGTGATTCGTGACTATTTGGAATAAAACATAAATGTTTTTTGTTCCAAAAATATGAGAAAAAAAGCCGATAGTTCAGTTGAGATGCACCCAATTCTGGCTGAACGTTGGAGTCCTCGTTCCTTCAATGGTGATGTAGAAATTTCCATCGCCGATTTAACAGGGATTCTCGAAGCGGCCAGGTGGGCTCCTTCATCCATGAACTCTCAACCTTGGCGCTTCGTAGTGGCCAGACGCGGAGACCATCGCTTTGCTCAACTCATCGATTCAATGGGTGGATTTAATAAGGTGTGGAGTCCTAAAGCCTCAGCGCTCATTCTGGTAACAGCGGTAACGACGCAACCCGATGGGAGTATTCGACAGGGCGCTCTCTACGATGCTGGATTAGCCGCCTCGCTTTTGACTGTCGAAGCGCATCACCGCGGACAGGTCGTTCACCAAATTGGTGGCTTTGACCACGAGGCAGTTAAGCGTGATTTCAAACTGGCTCCAGAGCTAACTCCAATTGCAATCTTGGCTATCGGAAAGCAAGCGCCTGCTGATGCCCTGGGAGATCCAAAACTTGTTGAACGAGAGATCGCAGCGCGAAGCCGCCTCCCACTCGATGAGTTAATTCTCAGCGGCTCCTTCTAATTTTCTCAGCAGCGGCATGTAGGCTCAACGCATGAGAATAAAACGTATTGCCATCGTTGTAGCTGCTCTTGGATTTGCGGCTTCATCTACTCTGCCTGCACTTGCTATGGGCAGTGGCAATCCGTACCAAGATGCGCAAGTTGGTTTGAACTATGTTGTCTACCAACCTAGTTACACCGCTGGTCTTACCTTAAAGAGTTTCGGTATGCACAAGTGCGGAGTCGGCGATTTAGCTCTTAATATCAATTATGTAAGCGGAAAGAAGAACTTTCTGCTCACTGAGTCGTCAGTCAAAAATATCTGTCCCATGAACATGATGTTGATCCGTGGAGCAACACGGACCGTTGTGACAAAGCCAGGCGCAGGCAATTTAACTGCCACTCAAGTTGTCGTAATAAGCGTCGGCATTCCGCGCGCTCAGTTAAACCTGCTCTTCTCTCACCTAGTTCCGCGCTATACCGCTCCCGGTACCACGGTTGTAGCTCCTATATTGGTTGATCCGACAATTGTTAAAGATGCCACGGTTGCGCTCACAAATGTTGTTGTCTTTACCGTTCCAGATCCAGATAAGTGGAGCGCTACGGTGACAGATCCAACTATCGTCTCATTTACACCTGGCGGAAATCAGGGAACATACACAACTAATCCCGGACTTAAACCTTTGAAGAAGGGTTCAACCACTGTGACCTTAGATCACAATGGAACGCTCATAACCTTCAGCGTTACCGTTTATTAATATAAATTAAATGTTAGGGCAGAATATTTACTGCTCGAGCAATTACTAAGCCCACCGTTACAAGTGAAGTGGCACTCTGTACCATCATCAACATCTTTGCCCAACGCGTAAGTGGCATGACATCAGTTGGACTGAATGCACTCGCATTTGTGTACGAGGTGAATAAGTAGTCGAAGTAGGTAGGTTTCCAGTCAGGTGGAGAAAACTTCGCATCTGTCATCTGCGGAAAGAGAAAATCGGGATATGGATCAAATGCTTCAGCTCGCGCACCCGGACCACCGCGATCAAACTCCCAGTACCAAAGGCTGAAGACAACCATGTTGGTTAGCCAGACTGAACCGCCAAATGCCAACAAACTTGCAGGGCTTTTGATGGTTCCATCGATCAAACGCTGTAAGAGATGAACCGCAGAGGCGATGTTGCTGGTCGTCATTACCCCGGTCAGGGCTATCCCAGTCCACCAGGTCGATCTGCGGTGCTTGGAAATCCGTCCTGGGCTTATAAGAAAAAGAGCTACGGCAAGTAATCCTTCAAGAGCGCAGATTTCTGGTTGGCTCTTGAGCGAGAGGCTCTTAGGGAGCAGGTATTGCAGAAAAATGACTACTGTCACTACAAAGGTGACTGGCCAGCGGCGTTCACCCTCATGAGGGCGATGCCAGTGAGGCAATTCGGAGAGATTTATATTGGAAGGCCTCATAACGCCATCCTTGCGAATCTCTGCCTTAGGTACAACCTTTTTATGATTTCTCCCGAGATACCCAATGGCTGTAACCTTGCGGGCGCAGGTCCGCCCCCTTAGCTCAGTCGGTAGAGTGCTTCCATGGTAAGGAAGAGGTCATCGGTTCGATTCCGATAGGGGGCTCGAAAATTCCCTTGGCGGGGTAGCTCAGCTTGGTAGAGCATGCGGCTCATAATCGCAGTGTCGCCGGTTCAAGTCCGGCCTCCGCTACCAATTTCTCGCTCAATTTTGCACTCATCGTGCATGAGATGAGCGTGATTTAGACGAATAGAGAGGGATGAAGTAGCCTTCACCTCTTACGTTTCAGTAGTACTTTCAGAAAAAAGGAGCACGACCATGGCAAGCAAGAGCGCGGATGTCCGCCCTAAGATCACTATGGCCTGTGTTGAGTGCAAAGAACGTAACTACATCACAAAGAAGAACCGCCGTAACGATCCAGATCGCCTTGAACTCAAGAAGTTCTGCCCACGTTGCAAACTTTCAACGGTTCACCGCGAAACCCGTTAATTAATGCTTAACCCCGACCTCGTCGGGCGTACCTTCCCAGGTACCAAGAGCACGACCATCACCCAAGAATCAATTGCGGCATTTGCCCTTGCCTTGGGAGAACCAAATACCGATGTCGCTCCTCCAACTTTTGCGATCACAATTTCACTCGAGCAATCACAATCGGTTCTCGTGGACTCTGGCCTAGATTGGTCACGCGTTGTCCATGGCGATCAACGTTTCCTTATTAATAAGCCTCTCAAGGCTGGCGCCGAAATTACTTGCAACTCCACGATTGAGAGCGCTCGCTCCATGGGTGGAAATGAAATCATCACCGTGCGTTCAGATTTGATTGAGTCAGGTGAAGTTGCGGTTTCCAGCTGGTCAACCTTGGTGTTCAGAGCATGAGTACCTTCGTTACTGGAACAGAGATTCCGGCAAAGACGTTCGTAATTAATCGCGCGGCTCTCGTGCAGTACGCAAATGCCAGTGGCGATCAAAATCCAATTCACCAGAATGAAGAGTTCGCAAAATCTGTTGGACTTGAAAATGTTATTGCTCATGGCATGTACACCATGGGACTCGTAGGTCAATATGTTGCAGAAATCGCTGGTGGTAGCTTCAAAGTTCAGGACTTCTCGGCACGCTTCACCAAGCCAGTGGTCGTTCCAGCAGATGTTGATGTTGAGTTAGTAGTCAGTGCAGTTGTTGGCGAAGTTACAGAGGCCACCGCCAAACTTGAAATCACAGCGACATGCAATGAGGTCAAAGTCTTAGGAATGACTAAAGCCGTCATATTGCTATGAGCGCCCCCGAGGTTGTTGTCGAGTTAGCAAGAGCGAGGTTGGCCGCACGCGCGGCGAAGGATTGGGCACTTGCCGATCAGTTAAGAAACCAGATTGCAGAACTTGGTTTTGAAGTTCTAGATGTTGCAGATGGCTTTGAATTTAAACTTAAATCCCCATTCCCAATTGTCTCTCGCATCGGAGACCTCCGTAAGTTCACGGATAAGACTTTCCCAAGCGCAATAGGGCTGATTGCCGATGGATTTATCGAGGACTTAATAATTTCAATGAAGGCTATTAAAGAATTTGCTCCACGTGATTGTGCAATCCTGGTAGTTATCTCCGGCAAGCCTGAAACTTTAGATATCGCCTCTCAACT
This sequence comes from uncultured Actinomycetes bacterium, assembly GCA_903891755.1. Taxonomy (GTDB): domain Bacteria; phylum Actinomycetota; class Actinomycetes; order Nanopelagicales; family Nanopelagicaceae; genus PALSA-747. Next base: position 11,673 of record CAITFY010000015.1, read on the forward strand.
TGATGAACGCACTTTCATCACTCAAGTACAAGAAGGTGTCGGTTGGGCAGAGGCGGCAAATGCTCTCCTTAAATTCTCACCCGCCCCGTACCTCATCATCATGGATCCATCCACTCATCTCTTAGGTGATGCTGTTACGCCAGCCTTGACCCTTCTGGAAACAGGGGAGTGGGCAGCAGCTGGTTGGCGCGGTGGTTTGGTTAACGTTGAAGATGATTGGCGCAGCGTTGAAGATAAAGGCGCAGGAGAGGTCGATGTGCTCTTTAGTTATTTTCTCGCGCTCAATCGCGAATCTGCAATCGAATGCGGTGGCTTTAATAATCGCGCGATTTATTATCGAAATGCCGATATTGAATTTTCACTCCGCTTACGCCAGGCCCGTGGCAATCTTGTTCAATTGGATTTGCCGCTTGAGCAGGCGAGGCATCATGGCTATTACGACACGAATCCGGCTTTTCGAGATGAGCAATCCAAGAAGAATTACGATCGGATTCTAGATCGCTTCCGCGGTAAGAATGAGATATTGGTAGCCCGACGCTAGCCTTTACCCATGACCAACCTCTCTGAACTCACGACCTTGCATGTCGGTGGTCCTGCGCGCAAAGTAGTTCGAGTCACAACGGAGGAACACCTGATCTCTGAGATCAAGAGCGCTGATGAATCTGGAACCCCGCTTCTTGTAATCGGTGGGGGTTCAAATATTCTGGTTGGTGATTCTGGTTTTGATGGAACTGTTATTGTCGTTGAGACTTCAGGAAATTCCTATGAGATTGATGCCTGTAGCGGAGGAATGCTTCAAGTCGCTGCCGGAGTTGATTGGGATGAATTCGTTGCCTTTACTCTCGAAAAGAATTTAGCGAACTTAGAATCATTAAGCGGAATCCCCGGAACTGTCGGTGCTGCTCCAATTCAAAATATTGGCGCTTATGGACATGATGTCTCTGAAGTAATCGCCCGTGTGCGAACCTTTGATCGCAAAGAGCAAGCCATCAAGACTTTCACGGCAGATCAATGTGAATTTGGGTATCGCGATTCAATCTTCAAACGCGAGAAAGATCGTTATGTAATTCTTGATGTCACCTTCCAACTTCGTCGCGGTGAGTTCTCTCTCCCTATTAAATATAGAGAGTTGGCCGATGCTCTCGGCGTTGAGTTAGAAGCAAGAGTTCCCACCCAAGAGTTGCGTGCTGCAGTTCTTACGCTTCGCGGTAAGAAAGGCATGCTCTACGGTGAGAGCACTCAGAACTGGTCCGCGGGTTCTTTCTTCGTAAATCCAATCGTTTCGAAAGAAATTTCTGCAACGCTTCCTGAAGATGCTCCACGCTGGCCGCAGGCGGATGGCTCGATTAAGACCTCTGCTGCCTGGTTAATGGAGCGAGCCGGTGTGAGTAAAGGCGAAACTCTGAGCGGTGCAAAAATTTCAGATCAGCATGTGCTTGCGCTCACGAATGCGGGAAGTGCATCCGCCTTAGATATTCTGGAATTAGCGCGCAGTGCACGAGCACGCGTCTTCGAGAAGTTCGGAATTACTTTGGAGCCGGAAGTGCGTTTTGTTGGAGCAGAGCTTTAAATAGCTTCTGACAACAACTTCTTAACGCGGGCAATTCCCTCAACGATATCTGCATCGCTTAAGGCATATGAGAAGCGCAGATATCCAGAAGGACCGAACGCTTCACCTGGAACAGCAGCGACTTCTGCCTCTTCCAAGATAAGAGTCGCAAGCTCTGCTGAAGTTTGTGGACTCTTTCCGCGAATCTCTTTTCCGAGAACACCTTTAACTGATGGATAAACATAGAAGGCGCCAGTTGGAGTAGGGCAGACCACTCCAGGGATCTCGTTAAGCAAACCGACTATCAACTTTCGACGACGATCAAATGCAACGCCCATTTCATGTACCGCGGTGAGGTCACCTGTTAGTGCAGCGATAGCTGCGCGTTGTGACACATTTGAGACGTTAGAGGAGAGATGTGATTGCAGATTCGTTGCGGCCTTAATGACATCTTTAGGTCCGACCATCCAACCAACGCGCCATCCTGTCATCGCGTAAGTCTTGGCAACGCCATTGAGAATAATTGTGCGATCTGCCATCTCTGGAACAACGACTGGAATGCTTGGCGCAGTTGCACCGTCATAAAGAAGGTGTTCGTAAATCTCATCAGCAATAATCCAGATGCCATGTTCGAGAGCCCACTCAGCAATCGCTTTAACTTGCTCATGTGAATAGACAGAGCCAGTTGGATTTGAAGGAGAGCAGAACAAGAGCGCTTTTGTGTGTTCAGTGCGAGCTGCTTCGAGTTGTTCGACACTTACGAGATAGTTCTGGGTTTCATCGGCGAAAACTTCAACCGCTTTGCCGCCAGCCAACTTGATGCACTCAGGGTAGGTGGTCCAGTACGGGGCAGGGAGAATTACTTCATCTCCTGGATTGATGATGGTTGCAAATGCTTGGTACACCGCTTGCTTGCCACCATTGGTTACGAGCACTTGATCTGCGGTGATTACATATTTGGAATCGCGGAGCGTCTTTGCGACGATTGCATCGCGAAGCTCTGGAAGACCCGGGGTCGGTGTGTATCGGTGGTTAGCAGGCTTGGCAGCGGCTTCAATCGCCGCTTGCACGATGTAATCAGGAGTTGGGAAATCAGGTTCACCTGCGCCAAAGCCGATAACTGGCTTGCCGGCGGCTTTTAGGGCCTTTGCCTTCGCATCAACCGCGAGGGTGGCTGATTCAGCAATCGCCGCGATACGGGTTGAGATACGAGGTTTTTCCACTTTTTCTGCGCTCATATGGGGAAGTATGCCAAACCTCAGGGGCATCTGGTTCCCCCAATGATCTACGGGACTTGGGACGGTTTTACTCATAGCCCCGCGGGGCTCTAGACTCCTCGTTCTGGCGCTTGCATTAGGTCACGATTAGTCGTGTCTTAACAACGCTCGAAGGGCAGTAGCTCAACTGGCCAGAGTTCCGGTCTCCAAAACCGGCGGTTGGGGGTTCAAGTCCCTCCTGCCCTGCAAGACAGTTCCATCGCAGTAACGCTCGAAAAATGTATTAGTTGATGTAACAAGAGAGGTAAGACACGTGGTCGACGAGAAGCACGAAACTGAAGAAGGCAAACTAGGCCTCTTTGGTCGCATCAACCTGTTCTATCGTCAGGTTGTCGCTGAACTTCGCAAGGTTGTGTGGCCTACCCAGAAGCAACTGACTACATATACAGCTGTTGTATTTGTATTCGTTGGTTTCATCATCGCTGTTGTTTCTATTCTGGATGTCGCTCTCACCAAAATTGTTTTCTGGATCTTTGGGTAAGGGATAAACATGTCAGTAGAGAATCCATTTTTCGAGGAGTCTGTAGCACCTGCCGCAACTCCCGCTTCAGTCGACGCATTTGAAGCAGCTCTAACCGCGACCCCAGAAGAGGCACCTGTTGTAGAAACAGTTGTAGCTGATGAGGAAGTTGGAAGTGTTGAGGCGCTCGCTGCAATCGATGAGGAAGTTTCATCTGAAGGCGAAGATGCCGATGATGAGAACGATCCCAATGCTGAGTTCCGTCGCGCTCTTCGTACCGCTGCTGGTGATTGGTATGTAGTCCACTCATATGCCGGTTACGAGAAGAAGGTAAAGGGAAACCTTGCCAACCGCGTGCAGGCTCTCAACATGGAGGATTTCATCTTCCAGGTAGAAGTTCCGGAAGAAGAGATCACCGAGATCAAGAACGGACAACGCAAGCAGGTTAAGCGCAATGTTTTCCCTGGTTACGTTCTCGTCCGTATGGATCTCACCGATGAGTCTTGGTCATGTATTCGAAACACTCCAGGAGTAACTGGATTCGTTGGAAATGCTCACCACCCATCACCACTGAGTTTGCAAGAAGTTGAAAACATTCTTGCTCCTCGTCCTCTTAAGAAGGGCGAGAAAGCTGATATCAAGGTTGTTGACTTTGAAATCGGCGAGTCTGTAACCGTTATGGATGGACCATTTGCGACCTTGCCTGCATCGATTTCAGAGATCATGCCAGAGCAAGCAAAGCTCAAGGTTCTTGTATCTATCTTCGGTCGTGAAACACCGGTAGAGCTAGCGTTCCACCAAGTTCAAAAAATTTAACCCCAGTTAAATAAAGAAAAAAGGAAACCAAAAAAATGGCACCAAAGAAGAAGGTCACTGCACTTATTAAGTTGCAGATTCAGGCAGGCGCTGCCACACCAGCTCCACCGGTGGGTCCAGCCCTCGGTCAGCATGGTGTCAACATCATGGACTTCGTTAAGGCGTACAACGCTGAGACAGAGTCACAAAAGGGTCAGATCATCCCAGTAGAAATTACTGTCTACGAGGATCGTTCTTTCACCTTCATCACAAAGACCCCACCAGCTTCACGTTTGATCTTGAAGGCTGCTGGAGTCGAAAAGGGTTCTGCTATCCCTCACAAGACCAAGGTTGCAAATATCACCAAGGCACAGGCAGAAGAGATCGCAAAGATCAAGATGGCTGACCTCAATGCAAATGACATTGATGCTGCACGTTTGATCATCGAAGGTACAGCTCGTTCAATGGGAATTACGGTTTCCAACTAAGCAATTAATAACTGGGAAGTGGGAGGAGCTCGCTGCTCCGTCAAACCACAACTCCAATTAACTCAACACAAGGAGAAGAAATGAAGCGCAGTAAGAAATATAACGAAGCAGCAGCCAAGGTTGATGCTAAGAACTTGTACTCACCACTAGCTGCAGTCAAGCTTGCGAAGGAAACTTCTGTAACCAAGTACGACGCATCAGTTGAGGTAGCTCTTGTTCTCGGCGTAGATCCAAAGAAAGCTGATCAAGCAATTCGTTCAACAGTAAACCTTCCACACGGAACAGGTAAGACCGCTCGCGTCTTGGTGTTCGCTGGTGGAGAGCGCGCCGAAGAGGCACGCGCAGCTGGTGCTGACATTGTTGGCGCAGATGAATTGATTGAAGAAGTTTCAAAGGGTCGCCTTGATTACGACGCTGTCGTATCAACACCAGAATTAATGGGTAAGGTCGGTCGTCTCGGAAAGGTTCTCGGACCTCGTGGATTGATGCCAAACCCAAAGACCGGAACTGTGACCAC
>CAITFY010000016.1 GCA_903891755.1 uncultured Actinomycetes bacterium
CCTGCTGGGTAGCCACAACGAGGGCAATCCCATTCATTGGGAATGGTTACTGTGCCATCTTCGGCGAATGATGGACGGGTTTCATGGCCATTTGCGCACCAGTAGGAGACGCGGAATCGAGCTATCGCTTCACCACGCTCGGCTTCACCCATTGGGCCAGCACCAACGCGACTACCGCGGATTGCACTTCCTGCCATTTTGACTCCCTCTAAATTACGCTAAAACGTGGAAAATTCTCTTAAACCTAAGGGCGCTTACTTCAGGTAGAGACCCAAGGCAACTACTCCAGCGAACCAGAGACCACCTACGACGATGGTGATGCGATCTAGGTTCTTCTCAACGACAGATGATCCGCCGTAAGTGGATGAGACGCCGCCGCCGAAGAGGTCGGAGAGTCCGCTGCCCTTGCCCTTATGGAGGAGGACCAAGAGAACCATCAAAACGCTGGTAATCGCTTGAAGTATTGATAAGGCTAAAACCACGGTCAGGCTCCTTTTATTTCCTCACACGGCTCACCTGCGAGCAGGCGGGCAATTAGTGCGATTAGGTATACGGCTTCGACCCTCGCGGGTCAGGGGTACAGGATAGCGTCTTATGAGGCTACGCGGTGGAACCTAGCGATGCGGGCGAATTCCTCAGGGTCAAGGCTCGCTCCACCGACTAGAACGCCGTCCACATCGCTCTCGCGCATGATTTCAACGATATTTCCAGATTTAACTGATCCGCCGTAGAGGATGCGAGCTCCAGCAGCGATCTCATCGCTACCAATCGAGGCCAACGCCACGCGAATTGCAGCACATACCTCTTGGGCATCTGCAGGGGTTGCTGTCTTGCCAGTTCCGATGGCCCAGACAGGTTCATAGGCAAAAACGACCTTCTTGAGATCTGGCTTATGAAGTCCGGCGACTGAGGCAGCCAACTGATCAACGACAAATTTCACATGTTCTCCCGATTCGCGAATGGCGAGTTCTTCACCAATACACAAGACAGGAATCAATTCATTACTTAAGGCAGCCTTGGCCTTTGCAGCAACTACTGCGCTGCTCTCGCCATGAATCGCACGACGCTCTGAGTGACCAACCAGCACATAGGTGCATCCCAATTTATTGAGCATGGAGCCAGAGATATCTCCGGTAAAGGCACCAGATGCTTCTGGTGAAAGATCTTGTGCGCCGTATGTAAGGCGAAGGCGATCTCCATCAATCAAAGTTTGAACTGAACGAATATCTGTAAATGGCGGGAAGATAGCTACATCAACCGCTTCAAAATCCTTCTCCTCAAGTGAGTAAGAAAGCTTCTGGGTAACTGCAATCGCCTCAAGGTGATTGAGGTTCATCTTCCAGTTTCCAGCAATCAGTGGTTTACGCATTATTTAAAACCTCAATTCCAGGTAGTGCTTTACCCTCTAGATATTCAAGTGATGCTCCACCACCGGTTGAGATGTAACCAAATTCGCTATCTTTAAAGCCAAGTGCGCGAACGGCAGCCGCAGAGTCTCCTCCACCAACAACTGAGATGCCTTGAACCTTTGTCAGACTTGTTGCAACAACCTTGGTTCCATTAGCAAAATTAGGGAACTCGAAGACTCCCATTGGGCCATTCCAGAA
>CAITFY010000017.1 GCA_903891755.1 uncultured Actinomycetes bacterium
ATTGGGTGAGCTTCACCCTTAGCGCGAAATGCCTTGAACTCAGGTGCCCCTGCTTCTTGGTCATCAATGAAACGCTTTGCAAAAGTTCCATTTTGAATATCGGCGAGAACTGCCTTCATATTCTCCTTCACGCTTGGATCAATAACGCGAGGACCTGAAACGTAATCTCCGAATTCAGCAGTATCTGAAACTGACCAACGTTGCTTTGCAATGCCGCCTTCGTACATGAGGTCAACAATCAACTTCAATTCGTGCAAGCACTCGAAGTATGCAACTTCTGGTTGGTAACCAGCTTCAATCAAAGTCTCGAAACCGTATTGAACGAGTTGTGATGCACCACCACAGAGAACTGACTGCTCACCGAAGAGATCGGTCTCGCACTCCTCAGTAAAGGTAGTCAAGATTCCACCGGCGCGAAGTCCGCCGATTGCCTTGGCATATGACAAGGTCAAAGGCCATGCGGTGCCAGTTGCATCTTGCTCAACTGCTACAAGAACAGGCACTCCGCGGCCAGCGACATATTCGCGGCGGACGAGGTGTCCTGGGCCCTTTGGAGCGACCATCGCTACATCGATATTTGCCTCAGGCTTGATGTAACCAAAACGGATGTTGAAGCCGTGTCCAAAGAAGAGCGCCGAGCCAGGCTTGATGTTTGGCTTAATTGAATCGTTGTAAATGTGGCGTTGAACGTGATCAGGAGCCAAGAGCATTACAACATCTGCCTCTTTAACGGCATCTGCTACTGAGAGAACGCGAAGTCCTTCAGCCTCAGCCTTAGCGCGTGACGCAGAACCATCGGCGAGACCAATGCGTACATCTACTCCGCTATCGCGAAGTGAGAGCGCGTGAGCATGACCCTGTGAGCCATAACCAATGACAGCAACTTTCTTTGATTGAATGATCGAGAGATCTGCATCTTCGTCGTGATATTGGGTAGCCACTTTAGGGTCTGCCTTTCTTAGTCGTGATCCGGTTGTTGTGATTTTCCTGGCTTCAATCCGCGCTCCATTGCGACTAGACCAGATTGAACCAATTCTTTGATGCCATACGGCTCAAGTACTCGCAAGAGCGCTTGAATCTTCTCGCTATTTCCTGTCGCTTCAATCGTGACTGCATCCTGTGCAACATCAACGACCTTGGCACGGAAAAGTTGAACGGTCTCCAAGACCTGTGAGCGAGTTTCAGGTGAAGTGCTCACCTTCACGAGCAGAAGTTCGCGCTGCACTGAAGCGATTGGATCGAGCTCAATAATGCTCAATACATTGATCAGCTTGTCAGTTTGCTGAATAACTTGAGAGAGAGCGTGGCCTTCTACATTTACGACAATCGTCATACGCGAAACATTTGGATCTTCGGTAGGGCCAACTGCCAATGAATCAATGTTGTATCCACGTCGCGCAAAGAGAGAGGCAATTCTTGCCAGGACTCCTGGGCTGTTTTCGACGAGAACTGAAAGTGTATGTGTGCTCATTTATAACTCCTGTGAATCCCAGATAGGAGCCATTGATTTCGCAACGACGATGTCATCATTCGATGTTCCAGCAGCAACCATTGGCCAGACCATCGCATCGCGATGCACGCTGAAATCAACAACTACAGGTCGATCATTAATTGCCATCGCCTCATTGATAACGCGATCAACATCTTCCTTGCTCTCACAACGAAGACCAACGCAACCCATCGCTTCAGCTAACTTAGCGAAGTCCGGGATTCTCTTGGAATGCAGATCAGTATTTGAGTAACGCTGGTTGTAGAAGAGGGTCTGCCATTGGCGAACCATTCCAAGTGACTCGTTATTGATAATTGCAACCTTGATTGGAATGTTATTCAAGGCGCAGGTTACTAACTCCTGATTTGTCATCTGGAAACATCCATCGCCATCGATTGCCCAAACCACGGTGTCAGGCGCGCCAACCTTTGCTCCCATAGCGGCGGGAACAGCGAATCCCATTGTTCCAAGCCCACCAGAGTTGATCCAGGTGCGTGGCTTCTCGTAATTAACAAATTGAGAGGACCACATCTGGTGTTGACCAACACCCGCAACATAAATCGCATCAGGTCCAGCAATCTGACCTAAACGTTGAATGACATATTGAGGTGAAACAGTTCCATCAGTTGGCTCATCAAAGCCCAATGGATACTTAGCGCGCCAGCTATTACACAGCTGCCACCATGCGGTCAGGTCCGGCTTTGATTTAGCAAATTGCTTTTGTAACTCTGGAATTAGCGCATTAATAGTTGCTTTGAGATCTCCAACGAGAGCAACGTCAACAATGCGGTTCTTACCAATCTCTGCTGGATCGATATCAGCGTGAATGATCTTTGCATGAGGAGCAAAGGATGAGAGCTTGCCAGTAACGCGATCGTCAAAGCGTGCACCCAAAGTAATAAGTAGATCTGCTTTTTGTAGCGATGTAACAGCGGCAACTGTTCCATGCATGCCAGGCATTCCAAGATGTTGTGGATGGCTATCTGGGAATGAACCTAGAGCCATAAGAGTTGTGACAACTGGTGCGCCAGTGAGTTCGGCGAGCTTCATTAATTCGGCAGATGCATTGGACTTAATCATGCCGCCACCAACATAGAGAACTGGGCTCTTAGATTCTGCGATGAGCGCTGCTGCATCACGCACTGATTGCGCGGTTGGCTCCATCACTGGGTTGTAACCAGGAAGCGCGAGAGAAGTTGGCCAATTGAAATCAGTCATCGTTGTGAGCGCATCTTTTGCAATATCAACTAGGACTGCACCTGGGCGACCAGTGCCTGCAATGTGAAAAGCCTCCGCAATTGCGCGCGGAATATCGCGCGGATCAGTAATCAAGAAATTATGTTTTGTAACTGGCATCGTGATGCCG
>CAITFY010000018.1 GCA_903891755.1 uncultured Actinomycetes bacterium
ACCGGCGAATTCCCTGTCTTCCTTGATTACCAAGATGATGTTTATGCAGCAGTAGAGGCAGCGGCATCAGCACAGATTTCAGAGGCTCTCACAATTGCTGGAAAGCAAGATCGTGAAACCAAGCTTGATGAAGTTAACGCTGCTACCAAGCTCGCTCTTGCAACAGAGTTCGAAGGACGCGAGAAGGAAGTTTCTGCCGCGCTTCGCTCTGTAACTAAGAAGTCAGTTCGTCAGCGTGTATTGCGCGACAAGATCCGTATTGATGGTCGTGGAGTTCGTGATATCCGTGCGATCACCGCTGAGGTCGAGGTAATTCCTCGCGTTCACGGTTCTGCAATCTTCGAGCGTGGAGAGACTCAGATCCTCGGTGTCACAACTCTTAACATGCTTAAGATGGAGCAACAGCTCGACACATTGAGCCCTGAGAACCACAAGCGTTACATGCACAACTACAACTTCCCTCCTTACTCAGTTGGAGAGACCGGTCGCGTTGGTTCACCAAAGCGCCGCGAAATTGGACACGGTGCACTCGCTGAGCGCGCTCTACTTCCAGTTCTTCCAACTCGTGAAGAGTTCCCATATGCAATTCGTCAGGTTTCAGAAGCTCTCGGTTCAAATGGATCAACATCCATGGGTTCTGTCTGTGCTTCAACCATGTCATTGCTCAACGCTGGTGTGCCACTTAAGGCAGCAGTAGCAGGTATCGCAATGGGTCTGATCTCAGATCTCGTTGATGGCAAGACCGAATATGTCGCACTTACCGACATCTTGGGTGCCGAAGATGCCTTCGGAGATATGGACTTCAAGGTTGCTGGAACAAAGGAATTTGTTACAGCCCTTCAACTTGATACCAAGCTTGATGGAATTCCAGCATCTGTACTTGCAGCAGCACTGTTGCAGGCAAAGGAAGCTCGTCTATTCATCCTTGACATCATGAACCAAGCAATCGATATGCCAGATGAGATGAGCCTCTTGGCTCCTCGCATCATCTCGATCAAGGTTCCAACTGATTTGATCGGTGCAATCATCGGGCCTAAGGGCAAGATGATTAACCAGATTCAAGATGAGACCGGCGCAGATATCACCATTGAAGATGATGGAACTATCTACATCGGCGCAATCGAAGGCTCACAAGCTGAGGCTGCAAAGGCAATGATCGAGGCAATCGCTAATCCGGTTGTGCCAAAGGTCGGAGAGCGTTACAACGGTAGCGTTGTAAAGCTTGCGACATTCGGTGCCTTTATCTCACTCGTACCTGGTAAAGATGGCTTGCTCCACATCTCGCAGATCCGCAAGATGCATGGTGGAAAGCGCATTGAGAACCTCGAAGAGGTAATGAAGGTTGGCGACAAGATTGAAGTTGAGATCAACGAGATCGATCCAAAGGGCAAGTTCTCCTTGGTTCCAGTTCTTGCTGATGGAACAACTCCAACTGACGCACCAGCTGAATAATTAATGGCACGCACCATTCTGCCTAGCGGCTTACGAATTGTTACCGAAGAGGTTTCAACCGTTCGCTCTGCAACGTTTGGTGTTTGGGTCAATGTGGGCTCCCGTGATGAGACTTTGTCCGTCGCGGGAGCTTCACACTTTCTAGAACATTTACTCTTTAAAGGAACTTCCCGCCGCGACGCCATGGCTATCTCTTCATCTATTGAAGCAGTCGGCGGCGAGATGAATGCCTTCACCGGCAAGGAATACACCTGCTTCTACGCTCGCGTGATTGATACCGACCTACCGCTAGCAGTCGATGTAATCGCAGACTTAATCACATCCTCTCTTGTGACCGCTGCTGATGTTGATGCCGAGCGCACTGTTGTGCTTGAAGAGATGTCGATGCGCGATGATGATCCCTCTGATCTCATTCACGATCTCTACTTAGAGACTTATTACGGCGATACTCCACTTGGCCGTTCAATCCTCGGAACTCCTGACTCCATTAATGGAATGTCACGGAACTCAATTTTTAATTATTATAAGAAGCGCTATCGCCCGGAAGATATCGTGATTGCAGTTGCTGGAAATATCAGCCATAAGAAGGTTGTAAAACTTATCGAGCAAGCAATCTCTCGTGATGGCTTCCTTGATGTACCCGATAACACCCCAAATCTTCGCCATGCACCCGTCGTTAAAGCGCGGGGGACTGGCACCGTTGGAATCATCGACCGCAAAACTGAGCAATCACATCTTCTTCTCGGAGTACAAGGTGTTGAGCGAAGTGATGAGCGCCGCTTTGCCTTAAGCATTCTGGCATCTGCAATGGGCGGCGGAATGTCCTCTCGCCTCTTCCAAGAGATCCGCGAAAAGCGCGGCTTGGCTTATTCCGTGTACTCGTATGTACAACAATTCTCTGGTGCCGGCACCATGTCCTTCTATGCTGGTTGCCAACCAAATAAGACCGAAGAAGTCATCAAGATTATTCGCGATATCTCATTTGATATTGCCCAGAACGGTTTGACCGATGAAGAAATCACCCGCGCTAAGGGCGCAGTCACTGGTTCCCTCGTTTTGAGCCAAGAAGATACTGGCTCTCGCATGATGCGCATCGGCAAGAGCGAACTCGTTTACGGCGAAGTCATGAGCTTTGATGAAATCTTGGCTCAGATTGCCCGCGTAACACCTGATGAAATCAAGGCAATTGCCAGCACGATCTTGCCTAGACCTTCTACGCTTGCACTGGTCGGTCCCTTTAAATCAGCCACAAAGTTTGAGAAGGTAATCGCATGACAATCAAAGTAGCGGTGCTTGGCGCAAAAGGGCGAATGGGCGCTACAACTGTTGGCGCAATCAATGAGGCCGCTGACTTAGAGTTAGTTGCAGCCCTTGATCTTGGTGATGACCTCAACACTCTTGTAACAAGTGGAGCCGAAGTCGTTGTTGATTTCACTCATCCTGATTCAGTGATGGGAAATCTAGAATTCGCGATCAATCACGATATTTGCGTGGTCGTCGGCACAACTGGTTTTGATGCAACGAAGTTAAAGTCAATCGAAGGATGGCTCGCAAACCACCCCAAAGTTGGCGCGCTCGTGGCACCTAATTTTGGTTTAGGCGCCGTCTTGATGATGCAGTTCGCTGCACAAGCTTCGAAGTACTTCGAATCTGTTGAGATTATTGAATTGCACCATCCAAATAAGGCCGATGCTCCTTCAGGCACGGCCTCACGCACTGCAGAACTTATTACTGAAGCACGTGCCTCAGTTAATAAAGAAGCGATGCCGGATGCGACCTCATCTGGATTGCCAGGTGCCCGCGGCGCAAAGGTCGGAGATGTTCCAGTTCACTCTGTTCGACTGCGTGGACTTGTTGCACATCAAGAGGTCATCCTTGGTGATCTAGGAGAAACACTTACCATTCGCCATGACAGCATTGACCGCACCGGATTTATGCCCGGCGTACTCCTCGGCGTGAGAAAAGTAGTCGCTACCCCTGGACTCACATTTGGACTCGAACACTTTCTCGATCTCAAATAGACTTTTCGCAACAACTAAGGAGTAAATAATGTCAGCTCAAATCACAATGTACGGCGCTGCTTGGTGCGGAGATTGCCGTCGCTCGAAGGCTTACCTAGATTCTCATAATGTTGAGTACAACTACATCGATGTTGAGGCAGACGAAAGCGCTTCAGATAAGGTCATCGAAATCAACGGCGGACAACGCTCAATCCCAGTTATCTTGTTCCCAGACGGAACTCATATGACAGAGCCTTCAGATAAGGATCTCGAGGCAAAGCTTCAGGCTCTCGCAATTCTTTAAATCTTTAAACGATACACAATCGCAGAAGTTGCCATTGCCCCGACTACTACAGCGGGGAATGGCAATTTTGCTTTGAGGGCAATTAATGCAACAGCAATTCCCGCTAAGCGATGATCAACAACAAATTTAGTCTTGACTGTAAATGCTTGCATTGCAACTAATGAGCTAAGCAAGACAATTGGAATTAAGTTAGTAATTCTCTGAACGCGGGGATGGGCTAACCAGATCTCTGGGATTGCATGGCCGATGAATTTAAGGGCGTAACAGAGCAGGCTTGTGACGATTACTGCAATCCACTGGGAGTTCATTTATTTCCACCCCACAAGTGCTGCAATAACAACAGTGGAAATGATTGGTACACCCGCTGGTACTAGTTCAGTTATAGAGAGAGCCCAGAGAAATGCCAGCACTGAAGCGATCAGGAGTTTGCGCTCTTTAAGACGAGGGAAGAGAACTGCACAGAAAATTGCGGGGGAGGCAACATCTAATCCCCAGGCTGATGTATCTCCGATTGCCTTGGCTCCGAGTGCGCCAATGAGTGTGAAGAGATTCCAGAAAACATAAACTCCAAAACCGGTGTACCAAAACGCTGTCTTCTGATCTTCGAGTTCTGATTGTGCGATTGCCACGCCAGTTGATTCATCAATCGTGAGCTGCGCTGCGAGTGCGCGTTTGAAACCCTTGAGTTTGAGGATCTGGGCCATGCGAACGCCATACAAGCCGTTGCGTCCGCCGAGAAATGTTCCGGTCACGATTGCGCTCAAAGCGCTTCCGCCTGCGCTCATGACGGCGACGAGTGAGAACTGCGAGGCTCCCGAGAAGAGAACGAGGGAGAGGAAACAGGCTTGGGCTACCGTGAAGTGGTCGGCCACCGCGACGGCCCCGAATGCGACCCCCGCTGCCCCTACCGCCAGGCCAACACTGAGGGAATCGCGCTTCACTGACACGCCGATATTGTGCCCTAATCCCTAGCCCTTCGGGTGCCAATAGATAAGGTCGCCACATGAGCGAAGAGCATTTCGAGATAAATTTCCGTAGCGATGTAACAGTCGAATTGGTGAAGGCAAGTGCCAGTGACTCCGATGTCATCTGGGCAGCGCGCGTTTCTACAGCAGGCGAGAACTCGCTCGATGACGTTAACTCTGACGCCGCTCGCTCTGAAGGATTGATCAACTACCTAGCCCGCGAACGTCACGGTTCCCCATTTGAGCACACCTCAATGACCTTCTTCATCTCTGCCCCAATATTTGTATTTAGAGAGTTCATGCGCCATCGCATCGCTTCGTACAACGAAGAGTCAGGCCGCTATCGCGAACTTCGTCCTAACTTTTATGTTCCCGCGAAAGAGCGCAAATTAGTACAAATTGGAAAAGCTGGTTCTTATACATTTATTGATGGAACCGATGAGCAATATGAAATTACAGTCGCTGCAATTAAAGAGAGCTGCACTGTTGCCTACGATAATTACAAGAAAATGTTGGACGCAGGGGTCGCCCGAGAAGTAGCCCGCGCTGTCTTGCCTGTCGGACTTTATTCCTCGATGTATGTGACGATGAATGCCCGCGCACTTATGAATTTCTTATCCCTGCGTACGTCGCGTGAAGGATCGCATTTTCCAAGCTATCCACAACGGGAAATTGAGATGGTGGCTGAGAAAATGGAGCAATATTTTGCAACTCTCATGCCTCTTACGCATGGCGCATTCGAGAAGTCAGGGCGAGTAGCCCCTTAGTCACGATAGGCTTCTCCCTATGCCTGATAAACAGACGACCCAGATCCAGGCGCCTTTTGGCCGCCTGATCACCGCAATGGTGACCCCATTTCAAAAAGATGGAGCGATCGACTGGGACGGCGTGGCGAAGATTGCAGAGCACTTGGCGAACACTGGCCATGATGCAATTGCTGTAAATGGAACAACGGGTGAGGCCCCAACCACTAAGACTTCTGAGAAGCTTGAAGTCATTCGCGTCGTTAAGAGCACAGTCGGAGATCGCGTAAAGGTTCTCACTGGTGCTGGAGATAACGAGACTGCATACACCGTGGATCAAGCGAAGCGTTGTGCCGAACTTGGAGTCGATGGACTTCTGATTGTCGCTCCCTATTACAACAAGCCTCCTCAGGCTGGTATCGAAGCTCACTTTAAAGCTGTAGCTGCAGCAACCGATCTACCGATCATGATGTACGACATTCCTGGTCGTACCGGTGTTGCAATCGAAGAAGAGACCATCTGCCGCTTGGCTGAAGTAAAGAACATTGTGGCTCTTAAAGATGCCAAAGGTAATCCCGCTTCAACATCATGGGTGATCTCACGAACAGGTCTACCTGTTTATTCAGGTGATGACATCCTTAACCTGCCACTGCTCAGCGTTGGAGCAGTTGGTTTCGTCTCCGTCTGCGGTCACACCGTAGGCAATCAACTCAAAGCGATGCTCGATGCCTGGTTTGCAGGAGATTCTGTGCGCGCACTTGAAATACATCAAGAATTATTACCGGTATTCACCGGAACCTTCCGCACCCAAGGTGCGATATTGACTAAGGCCGCACTCACGATGATGGGCCTACCTGGTGGATTTACTCGTTTACCACTTGTCGATGCCACCGATGCGCAGATAGCGCAATTGCGGGAGGACCTTCAACAAGGCGGAGTTGTACTTAAATAATGAATCACCCACATCCCGATTTACCCTATCCAGCGAAGTTAGCTCCTAAAACTCTGCGCATCGTGGCTCTTGGTGGTCTCGGTGAAATCGGTCGCAACATGACCGTCTATGAGATTGCTGGAAAGTTATTGATTGTTGACTGCGGAGTTCTCTTCCCAGAAGAGAGCCAACCAGGAATTGATTTAATCCTTCCTGACTTCTCATACATCAGAGATCGTTTGCAGGACGTAGTTGCTATCGCTTTGACACATGGACATGAAGATCACATCGGAGCTGTTCCATATCTCTTGAAGGAACGCTCAGATATTCCGGTCGTTGGTTCCAAATTGACCTTGGCATTTACTGAGGCGAAATTAAAGGAGCGTCGTATTACCGCTCCCATGATTGAAGTTAAAGCAGGAATGAAGCAGACCTTCGGACCATTTGAACTTGAATTCGTTGCGGTTAACCACTCGATTCCAGATGCTCTCGCTATCGCGATTCGTACCGAAGCAGGATTAGTTCTTGCTACAGGTGACTTTAAGATGGATCAACTTCCATTAGATGGTCGCATCACTGACCTCGCCGCCTTCGCTCGTTTGGGTGAAGAGGGCGTTGATCTCTTCATGGTGGATTCCACAAATGCGGATGTACCCGGATTTACTACTTCAGAGCGCGACATCATGCCGACTCTAGATCGCGTCTTCCGCGCAACCGAGCGTCGCGTAATCGTCGCTTCATTCGCATCGCATGTACACCGCGTTCAGCAGATCATGATGATTGCAGCGCAGCATGATCGCAAAGTGGCCTTCATTGGACGCAGCATGGTTCGCAATATGAAGTTAGCTCAGGACCTGGGATATCTCGAAGTTCCTGCGGGACTTGAGATTGTCGATGCGAAGAACATCGAGGATCATGGCGATCGTGTCGTACTTATTTGTACCGGCTCGCAAGGTGAGCCACTGGCTGCGCTATCTCGCATGGCCAATGGCGAACACCAGATTCGCGTTGGCAAAGGCGACACAGTTGTACTTGCTTCATCTCTGATTCCAGGAAATGAAAATCCAGTCTTCCGAGTCATCAATGAGCTCACACGCTTTGGTGCGACCGTTGTACACAAAGGCAATGCACTTGTCCACGTATCAGGTCACGCTGCCGCCGGAGAACTTCTCTATTGCTACAACATCGTGAAGCCAAAGAATGTGATGCCAATTCACGGTGAATGGCGCCACTTACGTGCCAATGCCGAGCTTGCAATCAAGACCGGCGTTCCACGTACCAACACAATCGTTGTCGATAACGGAATAGTCGTTGACGTTCATGATGGTTATGCAGATATTTCTGGCGCAATCCCAGTCGGCTTTGTTTATGTAGACGGTCAGAGCATCGGTGAGATCACCGAGAGTTCACTCAAGGATCGTCGCATCCTCGGCGAAGAAGGTTTCATCTCCGTTGTTGTGGTTGTCGATTCGCAAAGCGGAAAGATTGTTGCCGGTCCTGATATTCATGCTCGCGGATTTACCGAAGATAAAGCCTTGTTCGACGAGGTTAAGGGAATGATTGAGAAGGCGCTTGCAACCTCAGTTGCCGGCGGAATCAATGGAACGCATCAGCTTGCACAAGTTGTTCGTAGAACCGTTGGTAGTTGGGTTGGCGAAGAACACCGTCGCAAACCAATGATCATCCCTGTTGTTATTGAGGTATAACGGCGCGCCGTTAGGCGCGAGTGTCTACTTATCTTTAGGCTTAGAGCGCTATGGCTAAAAAACAAAGTACCTCGCGCGCAAAGGCAAAGAGCCGCCCATCTATCTTTGCTTTAATCGGTCGCGCCTTGGTAGGCACCTGGCGATTTTTTGCAAAGGCAATCGGTAGCACTATTCGTTTTCTCTTCAAAGAAGCTCGAGATCTCGATGCTGCTCACCATCGCGACGGCCTAGCTTTTCTACTTCTGATCTTCGCCCTACTCAGCGCCGCAGGCAGTTGGTTCCATCTTCACAATCCAATCGGTCGCTTTATGAACACCATCCTTCTTGGCTCCTTCGGCAAGATCGCAATTGTTACCCCACTTCTCTTTATCTACTTCGCCTTTAGATTGTTCAAAGCTCCCGATGAGGGCCGAGCAAATGGCCGCATCACAATCGGTGCCCTGCTCCTCGTTCTCAGCAGCACCGGTTTGGCCCAGGTCTTCCAAGATTCAGATATTCACAATGTGAAAGGCGCCGGGGGAGTCGTTGGATATGGAGTCGGTCGTCCGCTCTCAAATCTAGGTACATCTCTATTAGCAATTCCAATCTTGTTGCTCTTTTTCTTCTTTGGAGCGTTGATTGTGACCGCGACGCCGGTCTCACAGGTCTTCGCCAAGATTCGTGGCATCTTCACCTGGTTTGGCAATCGACGCCGCGCCGCCAAGCTTGTTGAGGAAGAGTTTGAACTTAACGACACTCCTCCCTTTGAAACGCCGCTCGTCCAAGATTTCCATCATGCCGAGATTGAAGAAGATGAAGCTGAGGATGCCGAGCAGACTGTGGCTCTACACATTGAGCCAACTCCACCTCCTGCGCCTACCTTCGTAACCAAGACCGTTCAGAGCGCTCCAGCGCATCAACTCATCTTGGCTGCTGATACGCCTTATGTACTCCCTTCGATGGATCTCTTACGAACCGCTCCTTCATCTAAAGCAAAATCCAAAGCGAATGACCTTGTGGTTGCAGCCCTCGGTCAAGTCTTTGAACAATTCGGAGTTGATGCCAGAGTCGCAGGCTTTATGCGTGGGCCAACTGTTACTCGCTACGAGGTAGAGCTCGCAGCGGGCGTAAAGGTCGAAGCAATTACCGCACTCTCCAAGAACATTTCTTATGCAGTCGCCTCCGGTGATGTTCGCATTCTCTCGCCAATCCCTGGAAAGTCAGCGGTAGGAATCGAGATTCCAAATACCGATCGTGAGATTGTTGCTTTGGGTGATGTGCTTCGATCATCTACCGCCATAAATGAAACTCACCCGATGGTGATTGCACTCGGCAAAGATGTAGAAGGTAATTTCATCTGCGCTAACTTAGCCAAGATGCCGCACCTTCTTGTTGCCGGTGCCACAGGCGCTGGTAAATCTTCAATGATTAACTCTTTGATTGTCTCCATTTTGATGCGCTCAACTCCCGATGAAGTGCGCTTAGTGATGATTGACCCTAAGCGAGTAGAGCTCACCAGTTATGAAGGTATTCCGCATCTGATTGCACCAATCATTACTAACCCCAAGAAAGCTGCGGATGTTCTCGCTTGGGTAGTTCGCGAGATGGATCAGCGCTACGACGATCTTTCGCACTTTGGTTTTAGACATATCGATGATTTCAATAGAGCGGTTAAAGCCAAGAAGGTTTCGGCGCCAGCTGGTAGCGAACGCGTTCTCGAGCCTTATCCATACTTGTTGGTCATCATTGACGAGCTTGCCGACTTAATGATGGTGGCGGCTCGCGAAGTTGAAGAGAGCATTGTCCGTATCACTCAGTTGGCTCGTGCAGCAGGTATCCACCTTGTTATTGCTACCCAGCGTCCAAGCGTTGATGTTGTAACAGGTTTGATCAAGGCGAACGTTCCATCTCGTCTCTCATTTGCTACATCAAGCCTTGCCGACTCCCGAGTTATTTTGGATACACCTGGCGCCGAGAAGTTGGTTGGACAAGGCGATGGATTGTTCTTGCCAATGGGCGCAAGCAAGGCGATGCGAATTCAAGGTGCATATGTTTCAGAGCGCGAATCTGAAGCAGTTGTAAATCATGTTAAGTCACAAGCTCAACCAGTATTCAAGATCGATATCAATGCACCTGCAGTGAGCAAGCAAATCGAAAATGATATTGGCGATGATATGGATCTCTTGCTGCAAGCAATCCAATTAGTTGTCGGTACGCAATTTGGTTCAACATCGATGCTGCAAAGAAAATTGCGCGTCGGTTTTGCAAAGGCTGGTCGCTTGATGGATTTGATGGAGAGCCGCGGAATTGTCGGCCCCTCAGAGGGTTCTAAGGCTCGAGAGGTACTAATCACTGCTGAACAGATGCCAGACCTCCTAGAGGAGATTCAAGGTTACGTGTAGGTGAACTAAGCCTCTCTAAGCGTGAGATAGGCACCCGATTTGCAAGATTAATTTGGCATCTCTCCATAGGTGGCTTTACCCTTATCTCCTCACTTTCCCCCAAGATTGAGGCATAGATGTCAGTAGGAATACTTCTCCGCCAGGCTAGAGAGTCAGCCGGCATGTCCCTAGAAGAACTATCTGAACTCACCTGTGTTCGCAAAAGTGTTCTTCGCGATTTAGAAGAAGATAATTTTCAATCTTCCGGCGGACTTGCCTATGCACGAGGCCACATTAGAAACATTGCAAAAGTTTTACACGCGAATGGCGAATTGCTCGTAGAAGAATTTAATTCGATGAATCAAGATTTCAATCGCCCCATGATTGATCTCTTAAGTGAAAATAGCGTCACCCCCTCAGTCCAACGCGAGACTCGAATCTCTTTTGGTGTTCTTGGAAAAGTTGCAGCCCTCATCGTGGCGTTAGTAATCGCAATTCCTACTGCGGCATCCTTTGTTCATTCCGCGAAGAAGCCGGCGGTCAAGCGCCCTGCTACTGCAGCTCTCGCTCATCTAGCGCCCACATCAACAACTACAACTTCAATTCCTGACTCAACAGCTGTCGCAACAAAGACCAGTCCTGTGGCAGTAGTAGTAACTGCAAGTGCTGGCTCCACATGGCTAGCGGCGACAGACAGTTCCGGAACTCAGATCTTTAGCGGAATGTTGGCAAATGGCGCAACACAAACCTTCGATGACAGTCAATTGATCAACCTCACCATTGGAAATGCTGGAGCGGTTAACCTCAATGTAAATGGAAAAGATGCTGGAGCGCCAGGAACTCGTGGCGAGGTTGTGCACCTGCAATTTGGCCCAGGAGCCTCTTCTCAAGGCTAATTTCGATTTAGTAACTCGCTTTCACCTATTTTCTCGCTAGGCGCGAGGTAGCATGTCACCAATGAGCACCTCATCACCTAAGACGCTTAACCTCCCGAATGCGTTGACACTCCTGCGGTTGCTCGCACTCCCATTCTGCGCCTATGCCTTATTTAAAGATGGTGGAGATAACTCTCTCTGGAGAGTAATTGCCTGGACTGGATTCTTTCTCGTTGGGCTAACGGACCTGATGGATGGTCGCTTAGCAAGGTCTCGTAATCAGGTAACAAGCTTTGGAACTTTCTTAGATCCAGTCGCTGATAAGGCGGCAATTGGCACTGCAATGATCGGTCTTTCGATTCAAAATAAATTGTGGTGGTGGGTCACGATCGTAATTTTGTTCCGCGAAATCGCGGTCACGCTCCTTCGTTTGGCAGTAATCAAAGGTGGGGTGATTCCAGCCAGCAAGGGCGGAAAACTTAAAACCATGATGCAAGGTTTTGGAATTGGTTTTTATATCCTGCCGCTGCCACATTGGCTACATATCCCAAGAGATATCTTCATGGCTGCCACCATCGCCATCACGTTGACGACCGGATTTGATTACTTTAAGAAGGTGCTGACCAGTGGACGTTAACGCTGAGGCAACTCGAATTGTTAGGGCTTTAAAGCGCAAAGGTTTAACAGTTTCTACCGCGGAATCGATCACCGCCGGGGGAGTAGCCGAGGCGCTCACACAAGTGGCCGGTGCATCTGCGGTCTATCAAGGAGGACTCATTACTTACAGCGATGTAAGTAAGACAAAGTTTCTTGGCATCCCAAAGCGCATCCTCACTAAGTACACCGCCGTCTCTGAAGAGGTCGCGAGTGCGATGGCCAAATCGGTTCGCGAACAATTCAAGACAGATTTTGCAATTGCGACCACCGGTGTAGCCGGCCCAGGTCGTGCCTATGGTCAAAAGAAGGGAACGGTCTGGATTGCCATTGATTCCAAGGCCGGAACTGCAACTGTTCAGCTCGCTCTCGCGGGAGATCGCGCTCAAATTCGCCACGCAACTATAGAGAGCGCATTAGCCACCTTTACCCGTATCCTTATCCCGTGATTCTTCTCCGCTCCCACATAGGTTCTGCCTTGCGCGCCTCCCGCGTATCTCAAGGCCGCACCCTGCGCGATGTAGCTAAATCTGCTCGCGTCTCCTTGGGTTATCTCTCTGAGGTAGAGCGCGGGCAGAAAGAGGCTTCTTCCGAGCTCTTGAACTCAATTTGTAACGCCCTTGATGTCTCACTTGGCGAAGTTCTCCTTATGGTAGCAACCCAAGTTCGCACTCACGAGGCTCCAACCTTGACCGTTGTGGATGACGCCGCGTAATTAGTTTCAACGCGAGCCATACAGATAGCTCACAAACCTCATGGCAACCAATAAGCGTTCTCGTACCGCAATCCTCTCTGGTGCAAAGATTGTCATCACTGAAGTAGGTTCATACGAATCAAATATGAACGATATCGCTGCTCGCGCAGAGGTCTCTAGAGCTACGGTTTACAACCACTTCAGCGATAAAGAAGAGATGATGCTCTCGCTCGTAGAGTCAGAGATTCTTCGCCTCTTCGAAGTTGGTAAAAAGGCACCAACCAAACGAGATGCGCTTTACGCGCTCTCTATAGAGATTTCAAAAGATCCAGCGCTTCGCAAGATGGTGGAAACCGACCCACTTGATATTGCAAAGTTTGTGACTGTTTCTGATCACCCGCTCTGGCAACTCATAAACACTTCACTTGCCTCACTCTTTGGTGAATCATCTGGAACCGTCTTGCGCTGGCTCATTGGACAGATTGCCTCGCCACTCACTCCTGACGAGAGCGCCAAGCAGGCCGATCAAATAGCGCGTGCCCTTTAACGTATGGCGATGCGCATAACTGAGCTTCGTTCCAGAATCTTTGATTACTTCAGCGATCCTGATACTTATGCCCGCGACATTGTTCATTCAGAACTCGGTGGCCTCACCGTGAATGAAGCGCTCGCTCGTGGATTTGAAGCGGGAGATATTTGGAAAGCGATCGTCGCCCACAATCCTGAGATGCCAGCTAAGTTTCGATAAGCCGATATGAGATGGCAGATCTTCTGATCGAAATTCGGGTTCGCCCCAATGCTTCGCGCAATAAAGTCGGTGGCACCGCCGGGGATCCGCCAAGACTCGTTGTAGCAGTGCAGGCGCCAGCCGTTGATGGCAAAGCCAATGCAGCGGTAATCAAAGAATTAGCCGCCGCATTTAACCTTCGCGCTCGCGACTTCACCATCGTCCATGGAGAGCTCTCTCGAGATAAGAGGTTACTTATTTCCAGCGCATCCAAGGAAACTTCCGAGAAATATTTATCGCTCATTCAAGTTGCGCCGCAACTAGACTTTCCCAAATGAGAAGCAAGATACTTGCACCAATCTTTGTGGCAACATTTTTACTCTCCCCGATTTCTCAGGCCTATTCCTCAAATTTGCCCACGGGGGTGCAAAAAGTCAGAAGCTTGCCGAGTTGCGGGATCAGTCGAATTCTGAATAGTAAAGTTTCGAGTGATTTAACTAGGTCACTTACGAAGATAGCTAGTAAGTATTACCAAGCCAAGCATCTCCTGCCAATAAAAGTGAACGCGGTTAATGAAGTAAACCTATCGCTGAACTACATCGGTGAACATCGATGTAGTAATGGAGTGGGGGCACCCCAAGGAAGTTGGGGAGGTAGTGTGCCTCGAAACGCGAAAGCGGCTTGGCTTCTTGCCATCACACACAAGATGAATGAGTTTGGGAATTTCCATTTCATTTACATCGCGCAGATAAAAAGTCATTTTGAAGTCGTCGGAGAGGGCACAGGGCCGTGAAAAAGAGGAGAAAAGGTGCTTACTTTTATGTGAAGGGTTTTGTGACCGGGCTATGGCGACTTGCTGTTCTTAAATTTGGCCCGATGGGGGTCGAAGTGGATATAAACGATGACTCTCTGGACCGTTGGTATGTAAAGCACAATAAATTTGATCCAGAGCGCAATCAAGTCCGTCATGTTTTTCTCAAAGCTTTTAGCAATCAAAAGGCTCAGATGAAATATTTTGTTGAACTGAGCGATCCGCTCGAAGCGGGCAAGATTCTGGGGACAGTTCCAAAATACGAACATATTTTGGGTGGTCACTATGCCCCGGGTTATCACGCCAGGATTCGCGAAAATAGAAAGCTAAATGGTGGGGTAGGAAGTAGCTTTGCTCGATTCGAACCAATCGAAAATGAGGGAGAAAGGTAGGAGAGAATTTGGATTACGGCGTGTCCTAGCCATTCGAACAGATGTTCGGTACAGTTCGCTATACCCAACCAGAGCGGTTCCACACTTCCGCGAGAGCCAGCCTCCCGCCGTCGGTGGTCTTCCGTACCTTCTGGACCGTACAGATGAACTCATCTGAGTTAAGAGAGAAAGGCAGAAAATGGCATCAGATAAAGCCGACAAGGCTTCTGAAAAGCAATCGCTTGATCGCACCAAAGCCCTAGACACCGCCCTAGCCCAGATTGAGCGTCAGTTCGGTAAGGGCTCAGTAATGAAGATGGGCGATCGCGGCCCAGTTGTTCAAGAGGTAATCCCGACCGGATCTATCGCTCTTGATATCGCTCTCGGAATTGGCGGATTGCCACGAGGTCGTATCGTTGAAATTTATGGACCTGAATCTTCAGGTAAGACCACAGTTGCGCTTCACGCAATTGCGAATGCTCAGAAGAATGGCGGCATCGCAGCATTTATCGATGCCGAGCATGCGCTTGATCCTGAGTATGCAAAGAAGCTTGGCGTGGATATTGATGCACTTCTCGTTTCACAGCCAGATACTGGTGAGCAAGCACTTGAGATCATGGATATGTTGATTCGCTCCGGCGCGCTCGACATCATCGTCGTTGACTCAGTTGCAGCACTTGTTCCTCGCGCTGAAATTGAGGGCGAGATGGGTGATTCACATATGGGTCTCCAGGCTCGTTTGATGTCTCAAGCACTTCGTAAAATCACAGGTGCGCTGCACCAATCAAACACAACTGCAATCTTCATCAACCAGTTGCGTGAAAAGATCGGCGTCTTCTTTGGAACTCCTGAGACAACCACTGGTGGTAAGGCGCTTAAGTTCTACGCCTCTATCCGTATGGATGTTCGCCGAATTGAGACCCTCAAGGATGGCCAAGAAGCGGTCGGTAACCGTACCCGCGTCAAAGTTGTGAAGAACAAGATGGCTCCACCTTTCAAGCAAGCGGAGTTCGACATCATTTACGGCGTCGGAATTTCACGCGAAGGTTCATTGATTGACCTTGGTGTTGAAGTTGGCGTTGTTAAGAAGTCCGGTGCTTGGTACACCTATGAAGGTGATCAACTCGGACAGGGTAAAGAGAACTCTCGTAACTTCCTGATTGATAATCCTGATCTCGCAAATGAGATTGAGACAAAGATTCGCGATCATTATGTTCCAGTCGTTATCGATCCAGAGTTGGTTGCCGCTATTGATGAGGCAACTTCAGAGGTGGATTTCTAAGAGGTGGTTCATAAACCAGATGTAGCGGCTGATCCCTACTCTGATGCGATGTCGATGGCCTTATACGCTCTCGCTCCTCGCGCCAAGAGTAGGGCTGAGCTGCACACACAACTCTTAAAGCGTGGGGTCGAGCCAGAGGTATCTTCCAATGTGCTCGACTCTCTGGAGTTACAGGGTCTTCTTAACGATCTTGAGTTCGCCAAAATATGGAGCGAATCTCGCCGTCGCCAAAAGAAATTGAGTAGCGGAGTCATCATTCAAGAACTTCGCACCAAGGGCGTAGCCCAAGACATTATCGACGAGGTCATGCAGGAGTCAGATCCTGATGAGGAGTATGCGATGGCCTATGCCCTCGCCGAACGC
Organism: uncultured Actinomycetes bacterium; assembly: GCA_903891755.1. Taxonomy (GTDB): domain Bacteria; phylum Actinomycetota; class Actinomycetes; order Nanopelagicales; family Nanopelagicaceae; genus PALSA-747. The sequence continues at coordinate 16,239 of CAITFY010000018.1, forward strand.
AAATATCGCTCCTGTGCTCACCTCGATGAGATGGTTATCTACCGCAGGGTTCACTCGCTCCTTGCCCGCAAAGGTTTTAGCCACCAGGTTACGACTCGGATTTTGAAGGAGCTCTTAGCCTCGTAAGACCTAAGATTGACGCATGAGCGCACGCACCTTTGTCGTAGAAACTTACGGCTGTCAGATGAATGTGCACGATACAGAGCGCATCGCCGGCCTTCTCTTAGATGCTGGCTATGAAGCAGCTCTCGAGGGAAGCACTCCCGATCTCGTCGTCTTTAATACATGTGCCGTCCGCGAGAACGCTGATAACAAGCTCTATGGCAACCTCAGCTTCTTAGCTCCGCTCAAGAAGAGCAATCCAGATTTCCAGATTGCAGTGGGTGGGTGCATGGCTCAGAAGGATCAAGAGTCGATAATCAAGCGCGCGCCATATGTCGATGTGGTCTTTGGAACACACAACATTGGTTCACTCCCTGCGCTCCTGGAGAGAGCAAGAATTGAAGAGGCCTCTCAAGTTGAGATTAAAGAATCTCTCGAACATTTTCCTTCCACCTTGCCGGTGCGCCGCCACTCAGCATTTAGTGCCTGGGTATCAATCTCAGTCGGTTGCAACAACACCTGCACCTTCTGCATCGTTCCCTCACTTCGCGGAATCGAGAAAGATCGCCCGCAGGCCGATATCTTGACGGAGGCGAGAGCGCTTGTAGAACAGGGCGTAGTCGAAATAACTCTGCTCGGTCAGAATGTAAATGCCTATGGAGTCGACTTAGGTGAACGCGGAGCCTTCGCAAAATTGATTAAAGAGGTTGGCGCGATTGATGGGTTGGAGCGCTTGCGTTTTATGTCTCCACATCCACGTGATTTCACGCAGGACGTTATCGATGCGATGGCAGAGACACCAGCAGCAATGCCACATCTTCATATGCCACTGCAATCTGGCTCTGATCGCATCCTGCAAGCGATGCGTCGTTCCTACCGTTCTGACCGTTACCTCAAAATTATTGAAGATGTGCGCAAGGCAATGCCCGATGCTGGAATAACCACGGACATCATCGTTGGTTTTCCTGGAGAAACTGAAGCAGATTTCCAAGCAACGTTAGATGTTGTTAGCCAAGCGCGATTCACAGCCGCTTACACCTTCCAATATTCAAAGCGTCCGGGTACTCCTGCGGCAACGATGCCTGATCAAATTGGCGATGAAGTGATGGCAGATCGATACACACGGTTGCACAAGTTGCAGCAAGAGATCTCGGGAGAGATCAATAAGGCATCAATTGGAGAGCGTTACGAAGTTCTGATCTCAGATCA
>CAITFY010000019.1 GCA_903891755.1 uncultured Actinomycetes bacterium
CTAAGAAATGATTGCTCGCGCTCTGGGGGTCTCCTTTAGGCAGGCCCTTCGAAGCGTCGCTTTAACCCTATTTCCACTCGCCTTTATAGCCCTTTTCGCCTGGGCGAGTGCGGGAAGTACCACCGGAAATACAAGTGATCCGGTGCGGGCTAGTGCTTGGCTCTATCTCGGAGTTCACTTAATTCCATTTTCAATCCCGGGCGGGAAGTTAACTGTTCTGCCACTCCTTGCCGTGCTCTATCCGATGTGGGCAATTCGCCGAGGCTTACCCAATGTTGAGAGCGCCTTTAACAAACTCAATGGAGCGCGCATTATTTACTCGCTCTGGTATGCCTTGCTGAGTGAGATGCTTGCACTCATCTCTATTCATCACGGTATTCATGCCAATCTTTATTTAACGCCGTTATTTACCTTTGCGATTGCAATGATTGCAACATCTACATTTGCCACGAAGAAGCATCGCGCCTTTTATTTTGCTCTCTACCTATTTGCAATAACTATTGGCATCGGTGCGCTGGTGTATGCCTGGTCGCTATTTGAAAACTTCAGTGAGATCAAGAGCATTTCAGTGATACTTGGTTCAGGAATTGTCGGGGGAGTTCTCACCACAGCAATTCAACTTCTCTACCTTCCCAATATCGCCCTGGCTTCTATCTCTTACCTCACGGGAATAGGTTTCTCATTTGGTGCCGGATCAGTTGTAAGTGGAACACATCTCACACTTGGCCAAGTTCCAGCTCTTCCATTTGTCGCCGCTCTTCCAAAAAGTACGCACCCAGCTCTGCATTATGCGACCAGCGCATGGCTTTGCGTATTCATCCTTCTCTTTATCTTTATTGCGCGTGAAGGCGGTTCACTCGCGCATCTGACCGGTTATTGGATTATTCAGGGAGTTCGAATTTTTATCGCAGTGGCGCTCTTCGCATACCTCTCGGCGGGCGAGTTAGTGCGTCATAACCTCGATCCCGTTGGAGTGATCTGGTGGAAGTTCAGTGCCACCCTCGGAGTCACATTTATAATTGCAGCGCTACTTACGCTCTACCTTCCAGCTCTTATCCGAAAGGTAGTGAACCGTGGCTAAGAGAGTGGTTCTTCTCGCCTCCGGAACTGGCTCATTGGCCGCCGCCATTCTCTCTGCTTCTATGGCGGGAGAGATTGATCTTGATTTCGTTGGACTTATCAGTGATAAAGATTCTCCGGCACTTGAAATTGCTCGCTCTCATCAAGTGCCTGCAATTTTCATTCCGATGGTTTCAGATCGCGCAGAGTGGGATCGACAGATCTACCACTCCGTGAGTGAGTTGAAGCCAGATTTGGTTGTAAGTGTTGGTTTCATGCGCATACTTGCGCCACAGTTCGTCTCTGACTTTCAGGTGATAAACACGCACCCCTCACTTCTCCCGCTCTTTCCCGGGGCGCACGCGGTGCAAGATGCGCTAGCCGCTGGAGCGACCGTCACGGGAACTAGCGTCCATCTGGTTGATGCAGGGTTGGATACTGGCCCTGTTATCTTGCAGCGGCAGGTCGAGATACTGCCCGAAGATGATGAATCCACTTTGCATGAGCGTATTAAGATTGTCGAACGAGCACTCATTGTTGAGGTTCTCGCTGAATATGGACGGACAGGAAAACTGTGAGCACTCGTAAACCCATCCGCAGAGCGTTAATTAGCGTCTACGAGAAGACCGGTTTGGTGGAGTTGGGGCAAGCGCTAGCTGCCGCAGGCGTTGAAATACTTTCAACAGGATCCACCGCCAAGACCCTCGCCGCCGCTGGAGTCCCAGTGATTGCCGTTGAGGATTACACCGGATTTCCGGAGATGATGGGTGGCCGCGTAAAGACTCTGCACCCGCGCATTCACGGTGGCATCTTGGCCGACCAGAACAATGCAGAGCACCTTGCCGCAATTGCATCACATGACATTTCACCTTTTGATTTGATTGTTATTAACTTGTATCCATTTTCAGCAACGATTGCATCGGGTGCTGATTATGCAGAGTGCATTGAACAGATTGA
>CAITFY010000020.1 GCA_903891755.1 uncultured Actinomycetes bacterium
CTTACCCTTCGGCAGCAACCCCTGATCCTTCTTCTTAAATAAGCCTGCAATTCCAGCGGCGCTAGAAGGTTCTACAAAGACACCTTCCTTTGCAGCAACTAAACGATAAGCGCTCAAAATCTCTTCATCAGTTACTGAATCAATGAGTCCGCCTGAACTATCTCTTGCATCAATCGCTTGCTGCCAAGATGCGGGATTTCCGATGCGAATTGCCGTCGCAATCGTCTCCGGATTTTGAACAATTTCACCGCGAACGATCGGAGCAGCACCAGCGGCTTGAAAGCCCCACATATGTGGCAACTTAGTGGCGATGTGATCGGCGTAGTACTCGGTGTAGCCCTTCCAATATGCGGTGATGTTTCCTGCATTACCCACCGGGAGTACGTGATAGTCCGGAGCATCACCCAACATATCTACGATCTCAAAAGACGCGGTCTTCTGACCTTCGATTCTAAAAGGGTTCACTGAATTAACGAGAGCAACGGGATAGGTATTTGCGAGATCGCGAGCAAGTGTTAAGCAATCATCAAAATTGCCATCTACTTGAAGCAAGGTTGCGCCGTGAGCAATCGCTTGCGCTAACTTGCCCATTGCAATCTTTCCCTGTGGCACCAAGACCACCGGAGTCATTCCAGCCTTCGTCGCATAAGCCGCGGCACTTGCAGAGGTGTTTCCAGTGGATGCGCAGATAACTGCCTTGGCACCCTCTTCTGCTGCCTTGGAGATCGCCATCGTCATGCCGCGATCTTTAAATGAACCGGTTGGATTTGCGCCTTCAACCTTGAGCCAAATCTCATTTCCTAACATCTCAGAGAGGACGCAAGCCGCTACTAATGGAGTTCCGCCTTCACGAAGTGAGACCACAGGAGTCTTTGAAGAAACAGGTAGCCGATCGCGATATTCATCAATAACACCGCGCCACTGATGGGCACCCGTAACTGGCTTTGAAAAGATTCCCATTAGATCAACCCTTCGACGCGAATAACACTCACAACTTTCTGAACAACTTCTAGTTCGCGCAAATCCTTAACAGTATTTGCGAGTGATGACTCGGTAGCGATGTGGGTAAGCACCACGAGTTCGGCATCTCCCCCGCGACCTTCTTGACGCACGGTCATGATGGAGACATCGTTCTTCGCAACAGTGCTAGCAACCGAGGCAAGAACACCGGGAACATCTGCAACATCCATGCGAATTAAATAGCGAGTACGGCTTACACCAATCGGGGCAATATCGAGATCTGCATAATCTGTCTCAGTTGGTCCAAGACTTCCCTCATTACGATTTCGAGCAACTGCTACGAGATCTCCCAAGATTGCTGATGCAGTAGGAGTTCCTCCAGCGCCACGGCCGTAGAACATCAACTCACCTGCGGACTCACACTTAACGAATACCGCGTTAAAAGCTTCGCGGACTGAGGCCAAGGGATGTGTCACAGGAATCATGGTTGGATGAACGCGGACCGAAATAGTTTCCTCTTTACTTCCATGTAATTCATTCGCTTCAGCAATCGCAAGCAACTTAATAACAAAGCCCATCGCCTTTGCGACACTAACATCATCTGCGGTGATCGCACGAATACCTTCGCGATACACATCTTCATCGGTTACTTGAGTGTGAAATGCGAGGCCCGCCAAGATCGCAGCCTTAGCTGCTGCATCAAAACCATCTACATCGGCCGTTGGGTCTGCCTCTGCATAACCCAGAGCCTGGGCTTCAAGGAGTGCGCCTTCGAAGGAGGCACCAGTTTCATGCATCTTGGTCAAAATGTAATTTGTAGTTCCGTTGATAATTCCCATCACGCGCTCGACGTGATCTCCGACCAAACTTTCTGCGAGCGGGCGCAAGATTGGAATTGCACCTGCGACGGCCGCTTCATAATAAAAATCCACGTCGGCGAGATCTGATGCATGGAAGAGTTCTGCACCATGCTTTGCAAGAAGCGCCTTATTAGCGGTAACTACAGCTTTTCCATGTGTCATAGCTTTTAGAATTAAAGAACGGGCTGGCTCGATTCCGCCCATCACCTCGATGACCAGATCGATCTCTGGATCGGTCACGATTGAATCTGAATCAGTAGTGAGCAAAGTAGGGTCGATGCCGGGGCGAGGGGTGGTGAGATCTCGAACGGCGATCTTGGTAATGACTAGGCCAACGCCAGCGCGAGCGGCGAGGTCAACTTGGTTTGCCACCATAAGGCGGGCAACTTCAGCGCCAACCGTTCCAGCGCCGAGCAAGCCGACGCGTAATACGCGATCGTTGCTCATCGTTTCACATCCTCTAATTAACGTATTCCATGAGCTTCTCCGCCATGGATAAGGTGCTTAGTATCTCAAAAAACTAGATCTCAAGCGCCAATAAATCTGCGATCTGCTCGCGTCGCACGATTAATCGGGCAGATCCATCAATAACGGCGATTACAGCCGGGCGTGGAAGGTGGTTGTAATTGGAAGCCATGCTGTACCCGTATGCGCCAGTGGCTGGAATGGCCAATAAATCACCTGGTTGCACATCGGCCGAGAGTGCAATTTCGCGGATGATGATGTCTCCGCTCTCGCAATGCTTTCCAACAACGCGGCTACTTGCAGTCGGACCAAGAGGTAATCGATTTGCGACAATCGCTAGGTACTCAGCACCATAAAGTGCCGGCCTAATGTTGTCGCTCATGCCACCATCGACGGCGACATATTTACGTGATGCTCCACCATCTAGTTCAACATCCTTGGTTGTGCCGACCGTGTACAAGGTTGTAGTTGATGGACCCACAATCGCGCGACCTGGCTCAATGGAGATTATTGGTAGCGCTAAACCATTCTGCTCACACTGCTCTTTAACAATTGAAGCGAGTTCGCTCATGATGGTGAGTGGATTAAGGGTGACTTCGCCTGGCAGATAAGCGATTCCGTATCCCCCACCAAGATCTAACTCCGGCAACTGCCTTCCATAGGTATCGCGATAACGAGCGAGCAAGGTAATCAACTTCTTTGCAGCAGCAGCAAACCCCTCGCTCTTGAAAATCTGCGAACCGATATGTGAATGCAGGCCGAGTAATTCCAGAGATGGTTCACCGTGGATTGCGCTTATTGCATCCCATGCTGCTCCGCTTGCAAGTGAAAATCCAAACTTCACATCTTCATGTGCGGTGGAAATAAATTCGTGGGTATGCGCCTCTACGCCAGGAGTAACGCGAATCAAAACTTTTTGAACCGTGCCAAGTTCTTGCGCAATTCGTGCGACTCGCTCAATTTCAAAGAATGAATCCACAACGATGGTGCGAACACCATATGAAATCGCACTTCGGATTTCCTCTTCGGATTTATTGTTTCCGTGCATCTCAATTCTTGCTGGCGGGAAATTCGTCGCTACTGCAACCGCAAGTTCCCCTCCAGTGCAAACATCAATTCCAATTCCAACGCCATCAACCCAGCGCGCAATCTCCTTAGCAAGAAAAGATTTTGCTGCGTAATACACCGAACCTGAATTTTTTCCGAAAGTCTCTTCTAATGCACTCTTCCATGCGAGTGCTCGGGATTTGAAATCTGCTTCATCGACAACAAAGAGCGGTGTTCCAAATTGCAGAGCGAGATCCGAAGCGCTCACTCCCCCGATGGTTAAATGATCTAATTCAAAGCGCGAGGTGCTTGAGAAAACGGCAGGATCAAATGCGCTCATGGCTACATCTTTTCTGGAGCGGTGACACCGAGCAAGGCTAGCGAATTGGCGATGACTCTTGCGGTGGCGCTACAGAGAGTTGCCCGAGCGCTATGGAGCTCTGTTGCGGGTTCATCTCCTAAAGGAAGAACGCGGCAATCAGCATAAAAGCGGTGATAAATACCGGCTAGCTCTTCGGCGTATCGCGCGATTCGATGTGGTTCACGCAATTCCGCTGCCCCTGCGACAACCCGTGGGAACTCTGCGAGGGCGCCGATCAGCTCTCTCTCGCGTTCATTTTCGAGCAATTCTGGATGAATCTGATCTGCTCCATAGGTAATTCCAAGGTCAGTCGTATTACGGAGTACCGCACAAATACGAGCATGTGCGTATTGAACATAATAGACAGGATTTTCGTTGGTGCGACTGCGAAGAACATCAACGTCCATGACCATAGGGGTATCTACTGGATAGCGAATCAAGGTATAGCGTGCTGCATCAACTCCAACTTTTTCAACCAGCTCTTCTAAAGTGATAATTGTTCCGGCGCGCTTGCTGAGTTTTAACTCCTCGCCATTTTCCATGATCTTCACCATCTGGCCGATAAGCACATCAATGTTGTAATTTGGATCATCGCCTGCGCAGGCAGCAATTGCTTTGAGACGATGTACATAACCGTGATGATCTGCGCCGAGCATGTAAATGCAGATATCGAAACCACGTTCGCGCTTACTGATGTAATAGGCAGAGTCAGATGCGAAGTACGCGAAGGCTCCATCTGATTTAATCATGACGCGATCTTTATCATCACCGAAATCTGTGGTGCGAAGCCACGTTGCGCCACCATCTTCAAAGACGTGACCTTGTTCCTTGAGGCGTTCTAAACAATGCTTAAAGAAATCATTTTCATATAGAGATTTCTCCGAGAACCAGATATCGAAATTGGTACGAAAGTTTGCAAGCACTCTCTGTTGATCGGCGAGTTGAAGCGCATATCCTGCATCGCGAAATGCATCAAAACTTTGCGCCTCCGGAAGTTCTAAGAACTCTGGATGTTCAGCTTTGATGTGCGCGGCTAAATCAGTGATGTACTCGCCGTGATATCCATCCTCGGGAACTGATAGTCCTTGTGCTGCGGCGCGAATAGATGCGCCAAATAGTTCCATCTGATTTCCACGGTCGTTGATATAGAACTCGCGAGTGACCTTTGCGCCCGCTGCAGAGAGAACTCTGCCTAAGGCGTCACCAACAGCGGCCCACCGGGTGTGTCCCAGGTGAAGAGGTCCAGTTGGGTTGGCACTAATGAATTCGAGATTGATTGATTTACCGGCAAGCGCGCTTCCATGGCCGTACTTATCGCCCTCGCTCAAGATGGCGGCGATGATGGTGCCCTGCCCAGCTCTGGCGAGGGTGATATTGAGAAATCCTGGTCCGGCGATGTCTATCGCAGAGATAGATCCTTTGATTTCAACATCTGCTAATAGATATGTGCGAAGCAGTTC
>CAITFY010000021.1 GCA_903891755.1 uncultured Actinomycetes bacterium
TCGGTCAGGTTTACTCGCAGACAACAAATCCTTCGGTATCAACTGGCGATGGCGTTGCACTCGCCCTTCGCGCTGGAGCGGCGGTTGCCGATGTTGAATTTATTCAATTCCATCCCACAGTTCTCTGGCGGGATACCTCATTAGCAGGGCAGCAACCGCTTATCAGTGAGGCGGTACGAGGTGAAGGCGCAATACTGCTCAACCATAAGGGCGAGAAATTTATGGCGACCGTTCACCCGCAGGCTGATCTAGCGCCACGAGATATTGTTGCAAAAGAAATTTTCAGTCAGATGCGCGAAGCACAAGTACCTCATATATGGTTGGACGCGACAGCGATTGCGGATTTCACAGAGAGATTCCCAACCATCTATGCCTCCTGCCTGGCCAATGGAATTGATCCACTCAAGCAATTGATTCCAGTAGCTCCAGCATCGCATTACGCCTCCGGTGGAGTCCTCGTAGATCTCAACGGACAAAGCACTGTTCCGGGCTTATATGTATGTGGCGAGAGCGCATGTACTGGAGCGCATGGTGCAAATCGCCTCGCTTCTAATTCACTTCTTGAAGGCCTGGTCTTTGGTGCCAGAATTTCTGAACATATAGCTACGCATCTTCTTCCTCAATCTCAGCCAGAAGATGATTCCAACGAAGCGCGCACTTTGCTCGACCCATCAATTCGCATTCCACTGCAATTAGCCATGAGTGAGGGTGCCGGCGTAATGCGATCTGAGAAGAGTCTTAAAGCAACTCTCGCCACGCTTCAGCAATTAGGTACGAGGCAGACCGAGAAGCCAGGAGTTGATGCCTGGGAGGTCTCCAATCTCTACTACTTAGCGACGGCAATTGTCCGTTCAGCCCTAGAGCGAAGTGAATCGAGAGGTTCACATTGGCGTAGTGACTTCCTTGAAACCAAGGCCGAGTGGGAGAAGCGAATCATTCAACAATTAGATCTCGATGGTAAGTGGAGTTCCAAGAAGATTGAGATTTCACAATGAGTGATGCGCTAAGAAAGCTAATTGAATTAGCTATCACCGAAGATCTTGATGGTGGCGAAGATATAACTTCCAACTCCACTATCCCTCTGGAACAGCTAAGCACCGCTGATTTCGTTACGCGCAGCCCAGGTGTAATCGCGGGCATAAGCGTTGCAGTTGCCGTGTTGAATTACCTAGAGATCACTGATGTCACCGCTCTAGTCCGAGATGGAGATTCCGTTGCAGCTGGAACCACAATTCTCACCGCACGAGGAAATACTCGAAAACTTCTTTTGGCTGAGCGCACTACCCTCAATTTCCTGACTCATCTCAGTGGAATTGCAACCCTTACAAGAAGTTGGGTACATGCAATTGAAGGTACTCAATGTCAGATTAGGGATACGCGAAAGACCACCCCTGGTTGGAGAAAGTTAGAGAAGGATGCTGTGCTCGCTGGCGGCGGTACGAATCATCGATTATCGCTCTCAGATGCAGCGCTCGTTAAAGACAATCACATCGTGGCCGCTGGCGGAACATTGAAGGCATTTGAAAGTGTTCGCGCACAATTTCCCGGAAAAGAGATTGAGGTAGAAGTCGATACCTTGGAACAATTGCATGAGGTGCTGCCTGGAAATCCTGATCTGATCTTGCTCGACAATATGTCTCGAGAGATGTGTGCGCAGGCAGTTGCAATTGTCGCAGGGCGAGTAAAGCTTGAGGCATCTGGCGGTATCTCCATTGAAAATGCGATGGATTATGCGCGGACTGGCGTTAATTACTTAGCGATTGGTGCGCTTACGCACTCTGCAAAAGTTTTAGATATCGGCTTAGACCTAAAGATGGGAAAGTAAATGCTTCTGGCAATTGACGTGGGAAATACAAATACCGTTCTTGGAGCCTTTGATGGTGAGACGCTTATCCACTCATGGCGCGTAAAGACAGATCCTCGTGACACTGCAGACGAACTCTGGTTGCAATATCGCGCGCTGCTCGATGGAATCACAATTGATGGCCTCTCGATTTGTTCTACCGTTCCAGCCACTCTGCGTGAATTGCGGAATATGGTTAGCCGATATTTCAGCGAAATTCCGGTGACGATTGTGGAGCCTGGAATTAAGACTGGAGTACCCCTCCTAGTGGATAACCCCAAGGAGATCGGCGCAGATCGCATTGTAAATACCTTGGCCGCTCACACCCTCTTTGGATCAAGTGGACCATGTATCGTCGTTGACTTTGGAACTTCGACAAATCTCGATGTGGTCTCACCCAAGGGAGAGTTTCTCGGGGGAGCGCTTGCACCGGGTATTGAAATATCAGTTGATGCTCTCGCCGCCAGGGCTGCGCAGCTTCGCAAAGTTGAGCTCATTAAGCCAAAATCTGTGATTGGTAAGAACACCGTTGAGGCACTGCAATCTGGAACTATCTATGGATTTGCTGGACAGGTAGATGGATTGGTGAAGCGAATTATTGAGGAGTTAGAGGCGCTCTATCCAGATACCGGCGCAACCACTGTGATTGCAACGGGGGGATTAGCCCCGCTCGTGGTCGGTATCAGCGAATTGATTGACACCTACGAACCAGATCTGACTCTGCTTGGTCTTGCCATGGTCTTCGACCGCAATGCGAAATTCGGGGATTAATCAGTAGACGATAGACTGACCCGATTATGAGTGAGCTGATAGTTGAAGATGACCTGCCGGAGCAGTTACGTATTCGCCGCGAAAAGCGCGCTGCAATCCTCTCTCGGGGGCAAGAGCCTTATCCCGTTGCGGTTCCTCGCACCGCCTCACTTAAAGAGATTCGCACCCGCCACGCTGATCTAGAAATTGATGTTGCCACCGGAATTCAAGAGAGCCTCTCAGGTCGCGTAATCTTCAAACGCGATACTGGAAAACTCTGCTTTGCGACTTTGCGCGAAGGCGATGGCACTGAACTTCAAGCGATGTTCTCGCTCGACAAGGTTGGTCCAGAGTTGTTGGAGCAATGGAAGAGCGATATTGATCTTGGTGACCTCGTAAGCGTTACAGGCGAGATCATTACCTCCAAGCGTGGAGAGCTATCCATTCTCGCTAACACTTACCAGCTAGCCGCAAAATCTCTCCGTCCACTTCCCGTAGAGCACAAGCCGCTCTCAGAAGAGACTCGCGTGCGCATGCGTTATGTCGATCTCATCGTTCGTCCCGAGGCTAGATTTAATGCGCGCCTGCGTCCGCAGGTAATGAAGTCGCTCCGTGAATCATTTAACAATCGTGAATTTATTGAGGTCGAGACGCCAATGTTGCAGGTAATGCACGGTGGCGCAGCAGCACGTCCATTTAAGACTCATAGCAATGCCTACGACATGGAACTCTTCTTGCGCATCGCGCCAGAGTTATTCCTGAAGCGTTGCGTGGTCGGAGGACTCGAGCGAGTCTTTGAAATTAATCGCAACTTCCGAAATGAAGGTGCAGATTCAAGCCACTCACCTGAGTTCGCGATGATTGAGGCATATCAGTCCTATGGAGATTGGGATTCGATTGCGACCCTCACGCGTGATTTGATTCAAGAAGCGGCATTCACGGTCTTTGGTTCACATGTCGTAACGCACCATGATGGTCGCCAACTTGATCTAGGTGGTACTTGGCGCGAGGCGAATCTCTTTGACTTGATCTCAGAAGGCGTAGGCGAAGTTGTTACTCCTCAGAGCTCACTTGAAGAGTTAAAAACAATTGCCACCAAGCTAGGAATGAAGATTGATCCCAAGTGGATTACTGGAAAATTGGCTGAAGAGATCTTCGAACATGTGACCGAGGGCCAACTCAACGATCCGATCTTCGTCCGCGGATATCCAGTTGATACCTCGCCTCTAGTCCGTGCCCATCGCACAACTCCAGGGTTGGTCGAAAAGTGGGATCTCTATGTTGAGGGCTTTGAACTTGCAACTGGTTACTCAGAGTTAATTGACCCAGTTATTCAACGCGAGCGCTTAGTAGAACAAGCTGCGCTCGGTGCAAAGGGCGATGTTGAGGCGATGAACCTTGATGAAGATTTCTTACGTGCCATGGAGTACGGCATTCCGCCAATGGGTGGAATGGGTATGGGAGTCGATCGCTTGCTCATGGCCCTTACTGGACTTGGAATTCGCGAAACGATTCTCTTCCCACTTGTTAAGCCGGAAGAGCAATGAGCGAGTCACAACTCGTAGTACGCCCCGCTCGGACCAGCGATATCAAGGCGATTCGTTCAATTATTGATACTTATGTACTTGGTCGTCGCCTGCTTGCAAAAGAGACCGTGACGCTTTACGAGACTGTCCAAGAATTTACAGTTGCAGAATATGAAGGTGAAGTTGTTGGCTGCGGCGCACTACACATTCTCTGGGAGGATCTCGCCGAGGTTCGCACCGTCGCTGTCATGGAGAAGATGCGTGGAAAAGGTGTGGGTAATGCCATCATCTCTAATATTGTCGAACGAGCCAATCAGATCGGCGTTGCCCGAATTTTCTGTCTGACATTTGAGACAGATTTCTTCGGCAGAAATGGCTTTGAGGTCATCGAGGGCACCCCAGTTGAACCAGAGGTCTACCAGCAACTCCTTCGCTCTTATGACGAGGGAATCGCCGAATTCTTGGATCTAGAGCGGGTCAAGCCAAATACCTTGGGAAATACCCGAATGTTGCGGGTTCTCTAGCTCTTCTCAGGGGCATAAATCTCAGCAAATAGGCGTTACAGGTAGGCTAATCCAAGGTAATCAGAAAGAAGGTGCCACCCATGTTTGAGCGCTTTACAGATAGAGCTCGCCGAGTCGTAGTACTCGCGCAAGAAGAGGCTCGCATGCTCAACCACAATTACATCGGCACCGAGCACATCCTCCTTGGTCTAATCCATGAGGGTGAAGGCGTCGCCGCTAAAGGACTAGAGGCACTTGGTATCTCACTTGAGGCCGTGCGCTCGCAGGTTGAGGAGATCATCGGACAGGGCCAACAGGCTCCATCTGGTCATATCCCATTTACGCCCCGCGCCAAGAAGGTTTTGGAATTATCACTTCGCGAGGCTCTTCAACTCGGTCACAATTACATCGGAACCGAGCACATTCTCTTGGGTCTCATCCGCGAAGGTGAAGGCGTCGCCGCTCAAGTTCTTGTAAAACTAGGAGCAGATCTCAATCGCGTTCGCCAACAAGTAATTCAACTTCTCTCTGGCTATCAAGGCAAAGAGGCAGTTGCGCAAGGTGGTCCTGCAGAGGGCACTCCAACCACATCATTAGTACTTGATCAATTTGGTCGTAACCTGACTCAAGCCGCCCGTGAAGGCAAGCTTGATCCAGTTATTGGCCGCGAAAAAGAGATTGAACGCGTTATGCAGGTTCTCTCTCGTCGCACCAAGAACAACCCAGTCTTGATTGGTGAGCCTGGAGTCGGAAAGACCGCAATCGTTGAAGGTCTGGCCCAAGCAATTGTTAAGGGCGATATTCCGGAGACCCTGCGTGATAAGCAACTTTACTCACTCGACCTCGGCGCACTTGTTGCCGGAAGTCGCTACCGTGGAGATTTCGAAGAGCGCTTGAAGAAGGTTCTCAAGGAGATTCGCACTCGTGGTGACATAGTTCTCTTCATTGATGAGATTCATACTCTCGTTGGTGCTGGAGCTGCAGAGGGCGCCATTGATGCTGCAAGCATCTTGAAGCCAATGCTCGCCCGCGGCGAACTTCAGACAATCGGTGCAACCACACTCGATGAGTATCGCAAGCACTTGGAGAAGGATGCTGCACTCGAGCGCCGCTTCCAACCAATTCAAGTTGCCGAGCCAACTCTGACTCACACCATTGAAATCCTTAAGGGACTTCGCGATCGTTACGAAACTCACCACAAGGTTTCTATCTCAGACTCTGCACTCGTCTCTGCAGCAACGCTTGCAGACCGCTACATCGCAGATCGTTTCTTGCCAGATAAGGCAATTGACCTGATTGATGAAGCTGGTTCCAGACTTCGTATCCGTCGCATGACAGCTCCACCAGAGCTTCGTGAGTTCGATGAGAAGATCGCAAAGGCTCGTAAGGATAAAGAGTCTGCGATTGATGCTCAAGATTTTGAGAAGGCTGCTTCATTCCGCGATTCTGAGAAGACTCTTATCGCTGAGAAGTCAGAGCGCGAGAAGACCTGGAAGGCTGGCGACCTCGATGTCGTTGCCGAGGTTGATGAAGAGTTGATTGCAGAAGTGCTCTCACACTCCACCGGAATTCCTGTCTTTAAGTTGACCGAGGAAGAGACTGCTCGTCTGCTTCGCATGGAAGATGAGTTACACCGCCGCGTGATCGGACAAGATCAGGCGATCCGTGCACTCTCACAAGCCATCCGTCGTACTCGTGCGGGCCTCAAAGATCCAAAGCGCCCTGGTGGTTCATTTATCTTTGCCGGTCCTTCTGGCGTAGGTAAGACCGAACTATCTCGCACCTTGGCTGCATTCCTCTTCGGAGATCAAGATGCCTTGATCCAACTTGATATGTCTGAGTACTCCGAGAAGCACACCGCTTCACGTCTCTTTGGTGCACCTCCTGGTTATGTTGGTTATGACGAGGGTGGTCAGTTGACCGAGAAGGTACGTCGTAAGCCATTCTCTGTAGTTCTCTTTGATGAGATCGAGAAGGCTCACCCAGATATCTTCAACTCACTTCTTCAGGTTCTTGAAGATGGGCGCCTCACCGACTCCCAAGGTCGCGTCGTTGATTTCAAGAACACGGTCATCATCATGACCACAAACCTTGGAACTCGCGATATCTCAAAGACTCTTGGTCTTGGATTCCACAACTCAGATGATGTCTTGGGTAACTATGAGCGTATGAAGGGCAAGGTAAGTGATGAGCTTAAGCAGCACTTCCGCCCAGAGTTCCTCAACCGTATCGATGACATTGTCGTCTTCCACCAGTTGTCTGAGGCGGAGATTATTCAGATTGTTGATCTGATGATTGCTAACCTCGACGAGCGTCTGCGTGCGAAGGATATGGGTATCGAACTCACCTCTTCCGCGAAGGCACTTCTTGCAAAGCGTGGATATGACCCTGTCTTGGGTGCGCGACCATTGCGTCGCACAATCCAGCGCGAGATTGAAGATGTCCTGTCAGAGAAGATCCTCTTTGGAGATGTAAAGCCGGGGGAGATTACTTTGGTTGATGTAGAGACCGTTGACGAGAAGGAGAAGTTCACCTTCACCGGAGTTGTTAAATCTACAATGCCAGATACACCTGGTGATCTAGAGGCGCATAGCGCTAATTAATTAGCTAAGCGATAACTTTTGCCGATGGTCTCAATGAGGCCATCGGCAATAAGTGTTTTTAGAGCCTTTTCAATCTGGGAGTCATCACTCCACATTCGCTTCAATTTCACAGCGGTAAGTTTTTCGTTCTCACGCAGCGCTTGAACAATGGTGCCGCGACATTGGCGATCCGTGCCATGCCATTCTTGACTCTTGCGAAGTAACTCTGACTTTGGATAACCAGATTTGCGCCAAGCGCATTGCCTTTTTATCGGACAGAGTTCGCATGAGGGGTTCTTGGATGTACAGATGAGTGCGCCAAACTCCATGGTGGCCGCTGCCCACTTTGCACCATTGATCGGAATTAATTCTGCGCGGAGCGCTCTCTCCATATTTGAGGGTGAAGGGGTGGGATGTTCTACTCCATCAATAACGCGAGCGAAGAGCCTTCGGATATTTACATCCAAGACCAGCGTTGATTGCCCGTAAGCGAAAGCGGCTATTGCTGCAGCGGTGTATTCACCGACTCCCGGGAGAGAGCGCAACTGATCAATCTCCTTGGGCACCTCATCATGAAAATCTTTGGCGATAATCCCCGCCGACTCATGTAAACGCAGCGCCCGACGCGGATAACCCAACCGACCCCAAGCAGTAATTACCTCTGATTTCTTTGCCCGAGATAGCTCTAAGGGTGATGGCCACCGCTCCATCCACTGTTCCCAAATAGGAAGCACGCGATTAACGGGAGTCTGTTGCAACATAAATTCGCTCACCATGACACCCCAAGGAGTGCTCTTGCGCCAGGGGAGATCGCGTTTATTCTCATCAAACCAATCAAGAACGACTTGCTGGTTCACTAGTTAATTTTGACCTTAGCAATCGCTTGTTCGATGCGAGAGACTTCAAGAATTTCAATACCTGGAATCTTGAGCTCTGAACCAACGGGAACCATGGCGCGCTTAAAACCTAAGCGGGCAGCCTCAGCAATGCGCTGTTGGACTCCGGTTACCTTGCGGATTTCACCAGCTAAACCAACTTCACCGATAGCCACCAGATCAGCAGGAAGAGCCAAGCCTTTAGCTGCAGATGCAACCGCTAGCGCGACAGCCAAATCAGCAGCGGGCTCAGCAATCTTCATCCCACCTACAGTTGCGACATAAACATCTCGTCCAGATAGGCGAATCCCGGCGCGTAAATCAAGCACAGCCAAGGTCATTGCGGTGCGGGGATTATCAAGCCCAGAAGTTACGCGGCGAGCATTTCCAAAGTCGCGACCTTCGGCAACTGGAGCTCCCACCAAAGCTTGAATCTCTGCAAGAAGTGGTCTGCGACCTTCAAGTGCAACAGTTACACAGGTACCAGGTACTGGCTCGGTGTGACGAGTTGTAAATAGTCCTGTTGGATCTGTGACTCCGACAATTCCAACTTCAGACATATCAAAGCAACCGACTTCATCGGCTGCACCAAAACGGTTCTTAGTGGCACGGATGAGGCGGAGTCTGGAATGTCGCTCACCTTCAAAATTAAGCACAACATCAACGAGATGTTCCAAGATTCTTGGTCCCGCGATAGAGCCATCCTTGGTTACATGGCCAACCAAAATCAAAGTGATATTTCGTTCCTTTGCGATGCGGATAAGTGAAGCCGCGACTTCGCGCACTTGTGTCACGCCGCCGGGAGCACCTTCAACTGCGCTACTTGCGATAGTTTGAATTGAATCAATTACTAAAAGTTCAGGTTGTACAGAATCAAGATGTGCAATTACTGCACTGAGATCATTTTCAGCAGCCAACCAGAGTTGCGAATCAATTGCTTTAAGTCGATCGGCGCGCAGACGCACCTGAGAGGCAGATTCCTCACCACTAACGTAGAGCGCTTTCATCTTGGCGCGGGCTGACTCTGCAGCGACTGAAAGAAGAAGAGTGGACTTACCAACGCCCGGTTCACCAGTTAACAAGATTGCGGCACCTGGAATGAGGCCGCCGCCAAGAACGCGATCTAACTCTGGAACTCCACTTGTGCGTGATCGAGCTGTTTCAACGCTGATATCCCCAATTGGTTTTGCTGCGGCCGAGACTGAACCTGCCACGAGAGAGAGTTTCTTGGGAGCAGCAATCTCTTCAACGCTTCCCCAGGCTTGGCACTCTCCGCAGCGTCCAACCCATTTGGTCGAAGTCCAACCACATTCGCTACAGCGAAATGGATCTTTTGCAGGGGCTTTAGCCATGGTGTTACTTCTTTGCACCTAGCGTTGCTGGATGAATAATGAAAAGTGGAAGTTCTCGCTTCTTCTTCTCTTTTGCCAATTCAGCGATTGCCTCCATACGAGCGTCACAAAACTTCTTCAACTCGTCATAAGCAGGTTGACCCATAAGTGCAATCAACTCATTGCTATTTGAAATATAAACAGGTTCGCGACCTCCATGAGCTTCAGTGTTGGCGGTGCAGTACCAGGCAAATTCTGCGCCACCATCTCCCCAGGCAAGTCGCTCGTACTCACCAATAACGGTTACTGAAATTTCTCGCTCACCGAACTCTCGAGTTTCAAAAGATCTGCGAATCGGAAGTTGCCAACAGACATCTGGCTTGGTCTCAACGAAATGCACACCTTCTTTTTGCGCCAGGTGATGCAAGACGCAACCGAAACTTCCGGTGAATCCCGGAGCTTCATATCCCTTGCGATTGAGGAAGATACATGAGTCCTCAACCTTGCGAGTCTTACGATCGTTATCTAATCCAACTTCAGAGATTCGAAGCAGGCCCTTAGATTTCTTAGGCTGCGCCTCGTTATAGAACTGCCACATTTCAGGGGTCAAGCGCTCCGCAACCTTGAGCGTCCGTGCCTCATCTTCGCCATCGGAGTAATAAGCACCATCCGAGCAGCAGCCAGCATCTGGCTTATCGGCATCGATTCCACAGCAACCATCTCCGTAGATGCACTGCCAATAAGAGGTCAGCCAGGTGAGGTCGCAACGGAAGAGTTCTTCAGGTTTAGCGGGGTCTGCAAACTCTACAAAGTCACGAGCAAATCCTTCTTTAACTTCTGGCATAGTGCAAGAGCCTACTAGGCTAAGTGCCAGACGAATGATTGAGGTAGAGATGATTGAGATCGGTAGCGCCAAGGTCGGGTTCATTGGTGTGGGAAATATGGGTGAGGCGCTTCTTGTCGCTCTCATTAAGGCCGGAGCCGACACATCTAAGATCTCATTTGCAGTCCGCCGCCCAGAACGTCGAGCAGAACTTGTAGCCAGATATGGCATCACCCCAGCTACCATCGAGGAGCTAGCCGCTACGAGTGAAGTCCTCATGATTATTGTGAAACCGCAAGACGTTGCTCCAATCTTGAGCCAGGTTGCCCCACTGCTTAATCCCGATGCGCTCGTGATTTCATTCTTGGCAGGAAAGAAGATTGCGACCTTTGAAGAGGCTCTGGGACAAGTTGCCGTGGCCCGCGTTATGCCCAATACCCCAACACTTCTAGGCGTAGGCATGTCTATTCTCTCTTGTAATGCCCTCGTTCGAGATGATCAGAGAGAATTTGTGACTGGTTTCCTCAGAGCCGCCGGTAAGAGCGTTGAAGTGGCTGAAGAGCTTCAGGATGCTGCAACCGCGACCAGTGGATCAGGCCCTGCATATTTCTTCGCCTTTGTGGAGGCGATGGTCTCTGGCGCAGTCGCCATGGGAATTTCAGAGGAGATGGCAACAACCTTGGTGGTGCAAACCATCGTAGGCGCCGCAAAGATGTTAGATGAGAGCGGAAAGAGTGCGACGGTACTCCGCGAAAATGTGACGAGTCCTAAAGGTGTCACCTACGAGGGTCTAAAGATATTTAACGAGGGAGATTTGCCGGGGCTTGTAGCCAAGGCGATGAAAGCAGCCGCTGATCGTTCGAGAGATATGGCGTGAAGAAGCGAGCCCTCGCCGCTGGATTACTAGCTCTCATTCTCGCTGCACCAACTGCGGAAGCGAAGGCGCCAATAGCAATTACGAATCTAGCCCCAACCCTTTCAATTAATTTCACAGGTGGCGATCAAGTAAGTGCGATGGCCCAAGGAGCAGGAGCAATTTATTTAACCGGCACCGTGGAGAGTGCAACCCCGCTGCTTCTCACCTCCCAAACACTCGGTGGCAGTGATGGATTCCTCGTTGCTCTATCGACCAATAGTTCCCGCGTATGGGATCTAAGGCTTGGAACTAGCGGAGATGATGTAGCTACCTCGATTTACGTTGATCTCATTGGAAATATTTGGGTTGCTGGTGCTTCAGCGGTGAGTGCAAGTACTCCGGCACCAGGCTTAAATCGTCTTACGGTGTGGGAGGTGAATTCTGCAGGGCAACTTATTAATACTTATGTCAGAGATGTACCAGAAGCAGATGTACCCACTTCGATAGTAGCCAAGGGAGCAAACTTCCTTCTCCAGGGAATTACAAGCAAGGCGGGCTCCGCTACTTTCGCAGCGACTCTTAATCCAGCCGCCAAAATTGGTTCACTCAATTACAGTTCTGCAAAGTTACCAGCTGCTTCCATTATTAAGAGTACGTCCAGCGCTCTTTACGGTTGGCAGAGTTATGTCACATCTGTCGCAATCAAGGGAGTGATTGGAATTGCACTGCACCAGAAGACAACAGTTCTAGCAAAATATGGAATTAAAGATAAAGCACTTAAGACCATTAACTCAGTTACCGGTTCACCGATGGCACTTCAATATCAAAGTGGAACCGGAGTTGTGCTTCTTACGCAGGGTAAAGGTTATTTTCTAACCATAGTTCATACAAAATAAAGCTAGATAGCTTTAAAGAGTTGTAACTTTCCGCCAACACCGACGAGTGCATAACGAATCTTATTTATTGTGATCCACGATGCTCCGAGTGATGTTGAAAGATCGGCGGTCGTTACAAGTGAGACTGTTTGATCTGAGTTATTAATGGCACATAAACGATTCTGGCAGTTGAACAAAGTGTGAGCGCCATCTGTTGTAAGCGGTGCACTTGGAGTTCCATAAATATCAGTGCTTGCCGATACGACACCACCGTTATCGGTTATATCCATATAACGAAGTTGGTTTGGATTAGGAATCGATGTTCCGCTCGCGGCCATCCATACTCCACTAAGAACCTTCCCGTTGAGTGAGAAGGCCACGTCATATCCAGCAACCGCAATGTCTGAACCGTATGTATCAAGTGCGGAGTATTTCCAATCCTCAGGGTAAGCGCTCGACCTAGTGGCGAGCCGCACCTCACCTTGTAGAGCCTGCTTCTGCTGATTCACTTGTAGAACAGAGTCATAAAGTAGGTAGACAGAGCGACCGACATTGATGGCTTTAAGGTGGAAGCCGACATCGCCAGTTGTTCTGCCATTAGTTGTTCTATCTCCATCAACGACTTGATAGGACCAAGTGCCGACAGTGGAACCTAGCTGGACTGCCGCCAGAATAATTCCTTCGCCCTGATCGCGATAGAAGATCTGAATTCCATCAGGAGTATCCACACAGGCGTTAGCACCGCTGACATCACTCGCGGTCTTCACGCGATTTATATCTGAGTATTTGACGATGGCATTGCCGTCGCCATCGACGACATTGTATTTCCATTTCTTGCCATCGTACCCGGCGTAGCGCAACTGCCTGCTCGTTAGATCTGCATAGACCACATCAAGTCGTTGATTCTTACCTGCCGCAGAGGTGCATACCGAGATATTTCCCGAAACATTATCTGTAGTTCTTCCGCCTGCGTTCGAATTACCATCGACAACACTCTTCACCCAGATCTTGCCATTCCAACTTGCTAGGCGAAGTTGTCCGCTCTTGCTATCTGAGTAGAGAACAGTGGGTACGCCTCTAAAAGTAGTGGTAGCTAAGAATTTGGCATCAGAGCCTGAATCCAGAACTGTCGCTTTCCAAGGTGCCTGCGGAAAAATTGCATTACTACTTTGCGCCGGCGAAGTACCAAGTTGATTACTTGCGGTTACAGAGAAGGAGTAGTGAGAACCATTCGTTAAGCCGAGAATCTTTACTGGGCTTGATGTCGCTTGAACTTCTAGACCTGTTTCATTCACCTTAACTGAGTAAGAGGTAACTTGGGAGGTACGAGCATTATCTGGCGGATCAAAGCTGACGATGGCCGAGCGATCACCAACGATTGCAAAGACATTGCGTGGGGCATTTGGAATTCCAACTGGAATTCCCACAGGTGGCTTTAAACGCATGTCGGCGAGCATTCCGGTCACAAGAGCTCCGGGAGTATGAAATACCCCTCCACCTGGCCATGCTGGAGTCATGAGGGCATTTGCTCCGCTGTTTTGGTAGGTGTTCTCATCAAGGTGACTGACCGATGAGCCACCCTCATATGGTGTCGGCGTGTAGAGAACTGGTTTGATGCCATTGTTCGCCGCCACGCCATTCTTGCCAGACCAAACAAGAGTATTTTGAAGGGCCTTTCCAAGTGCAATGGAAGGAGATGCCATATCCATCAGGCGACCGCCATCTGGAGTCTGCGCATAAGCGTCAAAGGGCGTTGGTTGATCGATACTTCCGTATCCAGAGAAACGATCGTAGGAATCATTTGATAAGAAACCTAAGCCATGTGCAACTTCGTGCAGGATGATTGATTCAAGATCGTAGAGATTACTTGGACAGTTTCCATCAGTTCCGAGATAGAAGGCATTAGCCATAGTGGAGTTGATGTTGATTGAAATCTCTGGGCTAGCGGGATCTAGATCTTTTCCGGCAATGGCATTAGCCATTGCAGAGGCGTACCAGAGTGTGGAGTCAGGAGCTGAGGGAAAGTTATGAAAGAAGCTAACAGGAGAGGCTGAAGCCAAAATTCCGGATGTTCCTTCTGGAACAAAATTGGCAACGACATTTACTGGAGTGGATGAACTCCAATTATCAGACCAGACATCGATTGCTGCCTGAACCGCCAACTGTTCAGCTAAGGGGACGTTCACATAATTCACTTTAAAAGTTGAAAGAGTTCCGACCTTCTTGCCAGGGGGAGTAGTTGCGCTGGAAGTGACCTTGGTGGAACCGTTTGTTGATCCGGAGGCCTTGTATAAATTCTCCCAAGGCGCCGGAACTTTATCGACCGTTAGGGCATGAACGGGAGCTATGCCCGTTAGGAGTGAAAGTGAGAGGGCAGCGAGAACTACTTTAACCGGGAGGCGGGCTCGCATAGTAAAAAATCTTAGTCCTCTGAGAGGATAGGCACCATGCGCCAAGTTCAGATCTACTCTAGACGCGGCTGTCACCTGTGTGATGATGCCTTAAGAACCTTAGAAAACCTGCAGAAAGAACTGGGTTTTGAGATTCAGGAGATCTTTATCGATGGCGATAGCGAGTTAGAGTATAAATATGGTGAGCAGGTCCCAGTAATTCATATTAATCAAAAGCCTCATGATTTCTTTACCGTCAACCCCGCTCGTTTTCGAAAGGCTATTAACGAGGGCGTATAGATGGGTAGATCAATTATCTTTTGAGAGAATCTCATCTGCATCAATGATGCGATAGGCATAACCCTGTTCAGCGAGAAAACGTTGACGGTTCTGCGCGAAATCTTGATCAACAGTGTCGCGGGCAACGAGTGAGTAGAAGCGCGCTCCTCGTCCATCTGCCTTTGGTCGCAAGATTCGACCTAGGCGCTGCGCCTCTTCTTGTCGAGATCCGAATGTTCCCGATACTTGAATTGCAATCGTGGCATCTGGAAGGTCGATAGAGAAGTTCGCAACCTTGGAGACAACTAAACACTTGATCTCCCCAGCTCGATAGAGATTAAACAACCTCTCTCGTTCTTTCACGGGAGTGTCACCTTTGATGACAGGGACACCTAACTCTTCTCCTAGAGCATCTAGTTGATCTAGGTACTGCCCAATGACAAGAACTTGATCATCGGCATGAGCTCTAGCTAGAGCTACGGCAACTTTGCGCTTTGTTAGTGTTGTTGAGCAGAAGCGATAACGATCTTCCTGTTCTGCGGTTGCATAATTAAGTCGCTCCTCTTCAGTGAGGGTGATTCGAACTTCTACGCAATCTGCAGGAGCAATGTAACCCTGGGATTCAATCTCTTTCCATGGCACATCAAAACGTTTTGGGCCGATGAGTGAGAAGACTTCGCCTTCCATTCCATCTTCACGGACGAGAGTTGCAGTAAGACCAAGACGGCGACGAGATTGGATATCGGCGGTGAATCTGAAAATTGGCGCTGGAAGCAGGTGCACCTCGTCGTAGATGATCAGACCCCAGTCAATGGCATCAAATAGATCTAGATGTGAGTAGACGCCTTTGCGACGCATTGTCATCACTTGATAGGTAGCAATTGTTACTGGACGAATCTCTTTCTTCGCACCCGAGTATTCGCCTATGTCATCCTCATTAAGTGTGGTGCGACGAAGTAGTTCATCACGCCATTGTCTTGCGGCGACGGTGTTGGTAACGAGAATTAAAGTTGTTGCCTTTGCATGCGCCATGGCTGCAGCTCCAACGATGGTCTTACCGGCTCCGCAGGGGAGTACAACAACACCAGAGCCACCATGCCAAAACCCTTCAGCGGCCATTGCCTGATATTTACGAATCGACCAACCATCCTCGCGAAGTGCAATCTCGTGATGCTCTCCATCTACATATCCTGCGAAGTCTTCAGCCGGCCAGCCGAGCTTTAAGAGCGCCTGCTTGAGGAAGCCGCGTTGTCCGGGATGGACTATGAGCGTCTCATCATCTATCTGTAGCCCAAGCATGGGAGCAATCTTCTTGCCGCGAGTGACTTCGCGGAGTACTGCGGGATCATTTGAGACCAGGGTTAGGCCATGTACTGGATGAGCTTCAAGACGCAATCGGCCATAGCGTGACATGGTTTCTGCGATATCAACGAGCAAGGCGTGCGGGACGGCAAAGCGTGAATACTCCAACAAGGTGTCGATAACTTTTTCCGCATCTAGACCTGCTGCGCGAGCATTCCAAAGCCCTAGCGGAGTTAAGCGATAGGTATGAATATGTTCTGGAGATTTTTCAAGTTCGGCAAATGAGGCAATTGCGCGCCTACATTCATCAGATTTCGGGTGATCAATATCGAGCAATAGAGTCTTGTCGCTTTGAACGATAAGCGGACCATCAACCATTAAATCAATTCCTTAATAAACCCAGCGATCAGAGCGATCCGAGTTTCGATTCGACTTGCGAAGATATGTTCATGAGCGGCGTGGGCGCCATAACCAGATGCGCCAAGGCCATCTAGCACTCGGCCACCGACAGCGGCAGCGATATTGCCATCACTCGCTCCACCAACAGAAACATGTCCAACAGGTGGCAT
This sequence comes from uncultured Actinomycetes bacterium, assembly GCA_903891755.1. Classification (GTDB taxonomy): domain Bacteria; phylum Actinomycetota; class Actinomycetes; order Nanopelagicales; family Nanopelagicaceae; genus PALSA-747. The sequence goes on from CAITFY010000021.1 coordinate 16,505, forward strand.
ACCTAAATTGGATGCAACCTTTTCAATAGTCGCATACAGCTCTGCGGTTGCAGCGTGCTCAAGCGGTGGACGATTTATCCCACCAACAATTTCTATACGCGCCTCTGGGTGAGAAGGCTTCAAACTCTTGATTGCCTCATCGATTCTCACAAGCTCTGCAGCGAGAAATGAGCGAGCGTCAATATCGAGACTTGCAGTTGCTGGAACTGTATTGGTGGTGGAACCAGATTGCATCACTGTTGGAACGACTGTTGTGCCATGCTCAGAATTTTCGAGCGCTGCCATGGCAAGAACAATCTTTGAAATCTCAGTTGTAGCGTTAATTCCCTTTTCAGGTTCTAGCCCTGCATGTGCAGCACGACCGTGAACAGTAATTCGGTACATCGATGTACCTTTTCGACCAATCTTCACCGTGTCATCGATGGACGATTCAAAGACCAAGGTTGCTTTCGCGCTGCGAGCTAGATCTTCAATGAGTTGGCGAGAGGCATGAGAGCCAATCTCTTCATCGGTTGTGCCGATAAGTGCAATCTTCTGAGAGGCGTTTGGAATCTCTTTGATGGCATACATGGCTTGTAAGAAGCCTGCCTTCATATCGAAGATGCCAGGACCGAAAATCTGATCACCCTCTACTCTCCACAGAGGGAGGTAAGAATCAATAGGCCAGACCGTATCGAGGTGACAGAGCAGGACAACTTCGGGTTTATCTGAACCCCACCAAAAGACTGGACGCCCGCCGGCTTGGGTTACTCGGGCGGGTTCTTGAAGGTTGCGTGCGGCGATAACGACGGCTAAATCGACGACGCGAGCGCAGGCAGCTAGATCTTCGCTAGGAGATTGCAGTTCGACTAGTTCTTGAAGGTCGCCAAGGAATGTCATGGGATAAGCCTAGTTGGCGGGGCTTACGCCGGTGATGCGAGGGATTCTGAAATGGGTAATGGCGCCTGTGGCATGGTCTCGGGCGACCAGAGTTCCGAGGGAGATAGACAGAGGGTCGATGAGGCGATTGGAGACCCCGCCGTTGGTGTCGGCGTAACCAATGGTCAGGCTGGCGCGCTCTTCAATGTATTGGTGGAGCAGATCGACCGTCTCATTCGCGGTGGTTCTAGGAACCTCGCGTGGTTTATGCGAACTGGCGCGCTCGCCAGCTCGAAGTGCGCGGACAGCGGCGATCATCAAGTTCTCTGCTGGCGATGAGATATCTGAAAGAACCCTAGGCGGCTTCGGCCTAGCCTTCGCACGTCGCACCTGCGGTGCACTGATCAGAACGCCGGTGGCATTCTCGGCGGCCGGTAGATATCCCGCTTCGCGCAGAACGCGAATCATCTCTTGACTATCTACATCGCAGATAAGTACTTGCGGAGCTAATTTTCTAATTCGAAGTTGTTCTACTCGCTTGTCATGCAAAATCTCTTGAATGAGTCCTTCATCTTCACAACGAAGATAAGAAGTTGTATTTCCAACTCTCAATTTTCCATGACGCTTTGCAACATCTGAAATCAAATATTCAAGTGGTTGCGGCATCGGTGTCTTAGAAATCTTTTTGAGAAAATCCTTAATTTGATCGCCAGTCTGCCCATGATCTAATCCGCGTCTAATCGAACTTTCACTAAATCGATAGACACTTGCACCACCGCGACTTTCGATATCTGCAATTGTTCCGATGGCATTGGCGAGTTCAAGAGTTAATGGTCCTGGAGCCACTGCACTGTTATCGGCTTGAATTAAAATGTGATCAACTGGTTTTGGAAGCGCCTTCTCCACTCCAAGCTCTTCCTTATTTATTAAGGCCACTGCAAAAGTTGAGATTGCGCCTTGTCCCGTGAGGCCAAGCCATTCTGCCTCTCGAAGAATCCACTCGGTGTAGTCACGATTGGCTCGCGTTGGAAGGAGCCAGAGAAGTGCATCTGAGATGGAATCTAGCGATGGATCAATTTCAGGATGATCTTTAAGAAGTTGGAGCACAATCTTCTTGAGAGTAGAGACTCCACCTCGATCGAGCTCAGGTCCAAGTGCTGCAATATTCTTGGAATCGCTCTTACCGATTAATCCACTCACTCGGGATGTCTCAATCCATAGAGTTACCAGCGCGAACCACTGCTCTTCAATGCTCTTAGTGAGCCAGATATCAAAGGCACTTGTCGGCAAAATTTGATCGTCGGTATCAATAACAATGAGTCCACCGATATAGAGCAACTCCGCGACAAAGGCTGCGCATGCTTCAGATATGCCCAGATGTTCTGCGGTGCGCTTGAGATCGCGAACGCCAAGTCCGCCGGAACGAAGTGCGGTAGGTGGTTCATCAGACCAGTTATGGCCTAGCTCTTCAGCCCAACGAACGAAGGTCGAAATATTCGCAATCGAGGCTAAATCTGCCGCCTTCTGCTTCCGAGCTGATCCTTCTAGTGGAGGCATCTTTGGCTGTAGCGACTGAAAGACTTTTCCTTGACGTAAGTGCATTGCAACTTCACGGGGAAGTAAGACAGTTTGCGAATCAAAGGGGATGAGGAAGTTATTTTCCAATAACCATTTAATTGGAGCGGGTGCCCGTTTCACATCAGTTACCTGACCTTTGGGCGGTCCCCACATCATGCGCTCCAAAGTTTCCATCGCACCCTTAGGGGCCGTCGCCAGAAGTTCAAAGTCAACGGTTCTGGTGTGCTTCACGCCTAGGCCAGCTGGATACTCACCAATAATGGTTCTGACATTAGAAGGAATTCGAAAGTTCTCGCCATCTTTGTAAATAAGCGCTAACTCCCAGAGTGATTCAACTGCACCCTTTGCTTCCTGAGTTGTGACCGCTAAGAGTTGGCGAAGTGAGATTGGTTCTTCCAAGGTGCAGAGCGCGGTGAGAATATCTAGACGAAATTTGTCGAGCGTCTCTCGGGTGCGCAGCAAACTTGGTGTGGAATTTGCACGTGCGCTAAGTGCCATGACATCAGTTGGAACCGGAGAGATGAGATCTGGGCGCAAGGAGAACAACGCTTTGATTTGATCATCAGAGCGGTTGCGTAGCTCCTCGGTGAAGGAGATCATTGGTTGAGACATAACTGCCCTACATTACTGGGGTTTAGCTACTTGCTGCGACGCCAACTTCTAGGCGAGAGGAGCGTTCCAAGCTTAACTACGCGTCCAAGTACGGGAGCTGCGATGCGCTTAAGCACGCGCATCCTGCGAAAGTCATAAATTGGCCAATGAGCCTTAATCGCATGTATCTGCAGCAAGGTGTCGGGATTAATCGCCCGAGGGTTGCCGACTGCTTCAAGGAGCGGAATATCGTGGTGGCTGTCGGAGTAGGCGTAAGAATTCTCTAAATCGATTCCCTGCTCCTCTGCCAAGAGGCGTACTGCAATCGCCTTGTTGGGGCCATGTAGAAGTTGTCCAATCAATTTGCCGGTGTAGACGCCATCTTTCACTTCAGCCACAGTTCCAAGCGCACCAGTGAATCCCAGACGCTTTGCAATCAGGTCGGCTAGATCTTTAGGAGTTGCCGTAACTAGCCAGACCTCTTCATCGTGATCTAAATGGTTGTTGGCAATTTCAATGGTGCCCTGCCAAAGCGCGGGTGAGACATATTCGTCGTAGACCTCAATGCCCATCTTCTCGATAACGGCAGCTTCGTGGCCGCGAAAAAACTCACAGGCCGCGCCTTGAATCTTGGCAATCTCTTCCTTGTTCTCAACTCCAGAGAGGCGATAGCGCAGGTTTGCCATCACAAAGTTGGAGATATCTTTCTTTGTGAAAAACCCCCGCTGATACATCCCTTTGCTGAGAAAGAAGAGGGATGAGCCGCGCATCAAGGTATTGTCGACATCAAAGAAAGCTACTCGCTTCGGTGTGAGCGCCATATCACTAGCCTAACCATCCTTCTGCACTCCTTCGCGCAATTCTCAATGCAGGGCGCTACTGCCGCCTCCTTTATGCTTAACCCATGACTTCAACGGTTCATTTTCTACGCCATGGCGAGGTCTTTAATCCTGAGAAAATTCTTTATGGTCGCCAACCTGGCTGGTACTTATCTGAGCGTGGCCAAGAGATGGCGCGCACAGTTGCTGACTGGTCTAAACAATTTGATGTAAGTGCCGTCTTGGCTTCACCTCTGCAACGAGCGCAAGAGACTGCAACCCCACTTGCGAAGGCACACAACCTCACGATTATTACCAACGAGAATTTAATTGAAGCCTCCAATGTATTTGAAGGCGAGAAATTTGAGATGGGCTCTGGAGTTTTGCGACACCCAAAATCCTGGCGCCACCTCACACGCCCATGGATTCCATCATGGGGTGAACCATATGAAGAACAAGTTGCTCGCATGCTCGCTGCGCTCTTTGCTGCTCGCGATGCCGCCGCCGGAAAAGATGCATTCGCAATCTCCCATCAACTTCCGATTTGGATTCTGCGCTCCGCCGTTGAAGGTCGACGCATGATGCATGATCCACGCAAGCGCGAGTGCACTCTCGCTTCGGTGACCAGTTTTCACCTTGATGCAGATGGAGATATTGAAGGAGTCAGCTACTCAGAGCCAGCTCGCCATCTTCTGCCGGAGAAGAA
>CAITFY010000022.1 GCA_903891755.1 uncultured Actinomycetes bacterium
CGCACCTTAGAAGATGAGGATTACGCCCGCAGCGCAGGGCGGTAACCTTTCACTCATGGAAAAACCCTCCCGCGAGAATCTACGTACCTGGTTCATTCGCGGTGCGATCTTTACGATCGGCGGAGGCTTTGTCATTGGCACCTATCTATTTGCATATGCATACTTCACCGTCAAAATTCCAGATCCCAATCAATATGTAAACAGCCAAGCAACCATCATTCAATATGCAGACGGCTCTGAGATTGGGCGCGTAGGGGCGCAAGATCGCACCAGTGTTCAGCTCGCGACAATTCCTATCAATGTACGCCATGCAATATTGGCCGCAGAAGACCGCAACTTTTATACCGAGCATGCATTCAGCCCGACCGGAATCCTGCGTGCCCTCTGGCACGATCTTCGCGGCGGAAGCTTGCAAGGTGGTTCCACAATCACACAGCAGTACGCAAAGACTGCATTCTTATCTCCTGCGCAGAGCGTGCAGCGCAAGATAAAAGAGATAGTAATTGCGGTTAAGTTAGAGCAGCAGTTATCAAAAGATCAAATCTTTGAAGATTATCTCAACACTATTTATTTTGGACGCGGCTCATATGGCGTGCAGACGGCATCCCAGGTTTACTTTGGCCGCACTGTTAATCAATTAAATATCTCTCAAGCTGCAGTGCTCGCAAGTATTTTGAATGCGCCTGGTTATTACGATCCCGCAAACGGTCCGAATTATCTGGCCAGACTTCAAGCTCGTTGGAAATATGTTTTAAACGGAATGACAAAAGCTGGATGGATAACCGCAGCGCAAGAGAAGGCTCAAGTATTTCCATTTATCCAACCGCGTGTTACCTCTGGTTCATTGGCTGGTCCAAAGGGATATGTTGTTTCATGGATTGAAAACCAATTAGCGAAATTTGGTTTTACCCAGGATCAGCTCATGCAAGGTGGCTTGGTTGTGAAAACGACCCTTGTAAAGAAAGACCAACAAGCAGCCGTTGACGCCGTTGCTAAACGAACTCCAAAATCCCCATTTAAGAATTTGCGGGTTGCACTTGTTTCCATTCAACCGGGCACTGGCGCTGTACTTGCAATGTATGGTGGTCAGGACTATCTGCTGAATCAATACAACAATGCCACGCAGGCAACGACGCAAGCCGGTTCCTCATTTAAGCCATTTGCCTTAGTAGCAGCGCTGGAATCAGGAATTAGTCTGCACTCCATCTGGAACGGTCGCTCACCACAGGTCTTCTTCGATCCAGGTTCACAAGGACCTTATCCAGTATTCAATTACGGAAACGAACAATTCAAAAACATTAACCTATTAGATGCAATCGCTAACTCTGTAAACACCGTCTTTGTTCCACTTGGTATCAAAGTGGGGCCAGATAAGGTGATCGATGTGGCTCGTAGAGCGGGTATCCCAACCTCTGTTCAAATGGTTTCAGGACCATCAGTCACTCTCGGCGTTGCTAGCCCACATGTCATCGATTTGGCCTCTGCTTATGCAACATTTGCCGCGCAAGGCGTATATGCCAAGCCTTATATCGTCTCAGAAGTAGTCGGCAATAATGGCGGCATCTTGTACCAAGCTCAACCTCAAACAAATCAAGTATTTGCTAGCGATGTCATGGCTGATTTAACAACTGCCTTACAGACAGTTACACAATATGGAACAGCATCTGGCGCCGTTGCTGATTTAGGTCGACCAAGTGCAGGTAAGACGGGAACTACCACCGATAATGCCAGCGCATGGTTTACGGGTTATGTTCCGCAAATGGCTACGAGTGTGGCTCTCTTTAGAGACAACGCATCACAATCACTCAATGGCATCGGTGGCTTGAACGCAGTTACTGGTGGAACTTTCCCTGCAAAAATTTGGGATCAATATATGCGCACAGCTTTAGCGCACACACCAGTTATGGATTTCCCACCACCTGCAGATATCGGCGGTACTGATCCAACTCCAATGCAGAGTGCGGTCCCAACGCTTGATCCCAAGCTTGCGCTCACACCAAAACCTACTCCTGCGCCTTCACCAAAGAAGAAGAAATAAGCGTTAAAAGGTGAAGATCTCTTTCTCCACTAAAGTTGTGATCGCTCTCGCATTTCTGGCAGTTCTTTTATCAGTTGTGAAATTTAATCATTGTTACACAACTAATTGGACTGGTGTTGGAGTTGATGTCCATGAGTGTTACAGCGATCTACCTGCCCTTTTTGATGCGCGAGGTTTGGTCAATCACATCTGGCCGTATTCTAGTGCAACAAATTCAGTTGAGTACCCTCCACTTACTGGAGTAGTCATGTGGGCAACGGCTCTGATCACTCCTCACGGCGACAACGCCGATAAATATTATTATCTTATAAATATCGCTCTCATCGCACTTCTGTTTATTGGATCTGCACTTTTAGTTTCAAAGATGAATCCCAAGAAATGGTACTTGCTTCCAGTGCTACCTGCAGTTATAGCTTCGATGTATATCAATTGGGATATGTGGGCCGTAGTAACAGCGCTGCTCGCAATATATTTTTTCGACAAGAAGAGATATGAGTTGAGTGCGGTGGCTTTAGCTATCTCCATCGCAACAAAATTCTTTCCGGTAGTTCTACTAATCCCTATAGCTCTTATATTTTTCATGAGACGTGAATTTCGATTGGCTATTCGATATGGCTTACAGACATCTATTTTGTGGTTAATTATTAATCTTCCTTTTGTTCTGACGACTCCAACTGGCTGGTGGAGATTTTTCAAAATGAACTCAACGAGGCCAGCTGACCTTGGCTCACTATGGCAAGCGTTGAGTATTTACGGGATTGATGTTCCACATCTCAATTTCTACTGGATGGCGCTCTTCGCACTGGGCTCTCTAGCGACACTTGGATATTTGTATCGAAGCGCAATTACCCCGACTCTGGCTCAAATCGCCTTTATCTTTGTGGCGATATTTACCGCCCTTAATAAGGTTTATTCGCCTCAATATGTTCTCTGGTTGGCACCTTTGGCAGTGATCGCCTTGGTAAATAATCGTGATCGAGCCGCCTTCTGGATCTGGCAGGGCGCTGAAGCTTTTTACCACTTTGCCATTTGGGAGTACCTGGGCGGATATGCGGGAGCGAAATTTGCTCTTCCTGCCAGGTGGTACGCCGGGGCGATATTGGTTCGGGTGGCAACCAGCCTCTTCTTCGCCTTTCGCACGCTCAAATCCACGCAATCACAAGTATCCACAGAGCCAGAACCTTCACAGGAGGATGAATTTCTCCTATCTAACCCCTAGGAGTTAGGCTTACCCTTCCTACACGTTCAGGGCACCCGTCCTTTCCGCTGCTAGGAGCAGTAACCCTCCTGCCGTGGAAATACCACGGCCGCTTTAGTCCAGAGGAGGTGGGGTTAACGCATGCGTCATTATGAAATCATGGTCATTCTCGATCCTGACCTAGAAGAACGCACAGTCGCACCAAGTCTTGAGACATACCTCAAGATCATCAAAGACAGTGGTGGAACCGTCGACAAGCTCGATATTTGGGGACGTCGCCGCATGACCTTCGAAATCAATAAAAAAGCCGAAGGTATCTACGCTGTTGCAGATCTGCACTGTGGTCCAGATGCGATTAAAGAACTTGATCGCCAACTCAATTTGAACGAGGCCGTGCTTCGCACAAAGGTCGTACGTCCAGATTCACTCAATTCATAATCAGATAACAGTTAATTAAGCGAGAGAAAAATGGCAGCTGGCGATACAACAATCACAATGATCGGTAACTTAACAAGCGATCCTGAACTGCGCTTCACACCTTCTGGTGCTGCAGTCGCAAAGTTCACCGTTGCATCAACTCCTCGTTATCTCGATAAGGCAACGAACGAGTGGAAAGATGGCGATAGCCTCTTTCTAAACTGTCAGATCTGGCGTCAAGCTGCAGAGAATGTCGCAGAATCTTTGACACGCGGAATGCGCGTCATTGTTTCTGGTCGTCTCAAGCAACGCTCTTATGAGACTAAAGAAGGCGAGAAGCGCACAGTATTTGAGGTTGAAGTTGACGAGGTAGGTCCATCACTTCGTAATGCAACCGCAAAGGTCACAAAGACAACTCGCGGAGCGGGTACTGGTGGCTTCACCGCTACAACAGAGACTGCTTCATCAGATGATCCTTGGTCAGCCGCACCAGTAGGTGGCGGTTGGGCAACCGGCGCATCAGATGATCAACCTCCATTCTAAGTAATTAATTAATCAACCATTCCTGTTTAATTACAGGGCCCTCTTAAAGGAGCACCACAGTGGGAGCAAGAAGTAATAAGACCTTAAAACCAAAGAAGGTCGCGCCGAAGATGTCGGCTGCGGCCCTCAAAAAGTTTAAGAAGAAGCCATGTTCTTTCTGCCAACAGAAAGTTACTTATATTGACTATAAGGACATCGCGACTCTTCGTAAGTTCATCTCAGATCGCGGCAAGATCCGCGCTCGCCGAGTAACGGGTGCATGCACCCAACATCAACGTGCAATTGCTGCCGCGGTTAAGAACTCCCGCGAAATGGCGCTTTTGCCTTACACCTCAACAGCAAGATAAGGAGAGCAGCACATGAAACTCATCCTTACTCGTGAAGTTGCAGGACTCGGACAAGCTGGCGACGTTGTAACCGTTAAAGATGGTTACGCACGCAACTTCCTCGTACCAAATGGCAATGCAATTGCATGGTCACTCGGTGGAGAGAAGCAGATCGAAGGAATTCGCCGCGCACGTAGTGCACGAGAGATTCGCGATCTTGATCATGCCCGCGAAATCAAGGCAGCTTTGGAGGGCGCTCCAATAGTTGTGAAGGCAAAGGTTGGCGCAACAGGCTCACTCTTCGGTTCAGTCACCGATAAGGACCTCATTGCAGCAATCAAGTCATCAGTCGGAATTGATATCGACCGCCACCGTTTGAAGGCCCCTGCTATGAAGAAGCTTGGTAACTACACCGCCAAGGTAAACCTTCATGCCCAGGTTGCTGCCAACATTCAGGTTCAGGTAGTCGCTGCTTAATACGCTCAAGAGTTAAACCCCGCCTCCTATGAGACGGGGTTTTCTCATTTATTGAGATTCCAAAATAATTCTTTATCCCCAGCCTTGTGGGTGAAATTGAGCGTGAATTAGCTGGAAAAGGGAGATCTATCCCCAGACTGGGGCTAGTTACCCACAGTGCCTCCACACCGAAACCCAGGTTATCCCCAGCAATACAAAGGTTTCCCACACCAGGGCGCACATGCCACCCTAAGAAAAATAGGGAATGTCAGTTGCCCGTAAGAGGATTACGCCCGTGAGCATCGCAGAGTTACCCAATCGCGGAAATAACAATCTGCCTGCCCGTCCCATTGAATTCGAGCGGACCCCTCCACAAGATTTAGTCGCAGAACAATCTGTTCTCGGCGGAATGTTGCTCTCCAAAGATGCAATTGCCGATGTTGTAGAGATTATTAAAGAGCGAGATTTCTATCGCCCAGCACACGAACTTATCTATGATGCAATTCTTGATCTCTATGGCCGTGGAGATCCTGCTGATCCCGTCACTGTCGCCGCTGAGTTAACAAAGCGCGGCGATATTGCACGAGCAGGTGGCGCCCCATATTTGCACACCCTTATCTCCTCTGTGCCAACCGCAGCTAATGCAGGTTACTACGCACGCATCGTTCGCGATCGCGCAATCTTGCGTCGACTTGTCGAAGCGGGTACCAAGATTGTTCAACTTGGATACTCAGAGGCCGGTGATGTTGATGATGCAGTTGATGCAGCGCAAGCCGAGGTTTACCAGGTAACAGAATCTCGAATGACTGAAGATTATGTGCAGCTCTCTGAATTACTTCCCGCCGCACTCGATGAGATTGAAGCTATCTCCTCTGGTGTTGCCGAAGAGGGCGTGAAGAGTGGATTTAGAGATCTTGATGCACTCACTAATGGATTCCACCCAGGCAACATGATTGTTCTTGCAGCGCGTCCTGCGGTTGGTAAATCAACACTCGGCCTTGATATTGCGCGTTACGCATCAATTCACAAAGGCGATACCTCTGTAATCTTCTCACTTGAAATGAGCCGATCTGAGATCACGATGCGCATGCTCTCTGCTGAAGCAAAGGTTGGCTTAAACAATATTCGTTCCGGATCACTCTCTGATGATGAGTGGGGTCGTTTAGCAAAGCGTATGGGTGAGATTTCACAAGCCCCGCTCTTCATCGATGATTCACCAAATCTTTCGCTGATGGAGATTCGCGCAAAGGCTCGTCGTCTCAAGCAACGTCACAATCTCAAACTCATTGTTATCGATTACTTACAGCTCATGACTTCCGGTAAGCGCGTTGAGAGCCGTCAACAGGAAGTATCTGAGTTCTCTCGTAACCTTAAATTGCTCGCCAAGGAACTCAATGTTCCAATTATCGCAATCTCGCAGCTCAACCGTTCTCCAGAACAGCGCGCAGATAAGAAGCCGATGCTCTCTGATCTCCGTGAATCAGGCTCAATCGAACAAGATGCAGATATGGTTATTTTGTTGCACCGCGATGATTTATATGACAATCAAAATCGTTCCGGCGAGGCTGATTTAATCGTGGCTAAGCACCGTAATGGTCAGACCCGCACAATTACCGTTGCAGCCCAACTCCACTTTGCACGCTTTGCAGATATCGCTCCCGCTTATAGCGGCGGCGAAAACTTCGTAAAGGATTAACTCTTAAGAAACCCCTAGTTGATGGGATTAAGTAATCCACTCTTAACATCGTAGATAGCGCCCATTACCCGCACCTCGTCGTGAAGCAGTGGATAGCTCTCGATCTTTACGATGTCTTTAAGAAGCGCACCCAATTGGTCATCAGTGGTTTGAAAATCCAGGCTACGTGTATCGACGCCACTCTTCTTAGAGATCGCCTCATGAATCCCAGCTTCATCGGTGCTCGCCATACGGCAATCTGTATGCGGCATCACCAAAACTCGATTTACTCCAAGTAGGTGAGTTGCTAGAACCAAGGTACGAAGTACGTCATCAGTAACTCTGGCTCCAGCGTTACGCAAAATCTTTGCATCCCCAGAGCTCATACCAACAATGCGAAGTGGATCAATCCGCGAATCCATGCAAGTGACAATTGCCAAACCTTTAACAGCGGTACCGGTTAGATTTTCAGAGGTGAAGCGCGTTGCAAAGTTCTGGTTTGCGCTCAAGATATCGTCAAACTTATCCATTGATTTCCCCCTCTAACTTTTCACCTTCTGGAATCTTTTCGTTAGCAATAAAGATTCCAACGAGCACAACGCTTGCTCCAACAAGTTGGATGGTAGTGAAAGTTTCCTTCAAAAGTATCCAACCAAAGATTCCTGCAAGTACAGGTTCCAACATTCCAATGATGCTCGCAGCTTGAGGCGAGAGGGCATTAACTCCCGCAAGCACGCAGAGATAAGGCAGAACCGTGCCCACGATGATGATGAAAATAATCAATAACCAGCCAGGAAGGTGATGACCGGCGAAGTGTCCGTTGAGATTAATCTGCTTACTAAAGATGTGAAAGGGAAAGGACCACCATGGTTGAACGAAAGCAAAGAGAACAGATGTAATTCCAAATCCCCAGACGAGTGCGGTATCTGTGCCGCGGGTCTTTCCAAGTTCACGCCCTAGGACAAAGTACGCAGCCAAACTCAGAGCGTCTAGAAATGATGAGATAACACCTAATCCATTAAGTGTGAGGCCCTTCCACACCTCTCCCACTAAAACTAGACCGATGAATGCAGCGACAAGTCCCAGCCACATGGAGTTTGCAATCTGAACCTTCTTGATAAACCTGAGGTAAAGAACAATCCAGATAGGAGCGGTAAATTCAATAATGAGGGCGATGGAGACATGGAGTCTGAGAATTGAGAAGAAATAAAAGGATTGCACCGCCGCGATCCCAATAACTCCAAAAAGAAGGAGTAAGCCCATCTCGCCCTTGGCGGGGCGCAAGAGAGGCAGGCGTCCCTTGATTGCTAAATAAATAAGTAGGGCTACGAGTGAGCCAGTCGTTCTGATCTCAGTCAGGCGCCAGGGTGAGAGTCCAGCTTCCATGACCCATTTGGAGACAATTCCATTTATTGAGTAAAGCAGCGCCGCGCAGGTAAGTAATAGATAGGCGCGACGAGTACTCATTGTCCAAACTTATCGGCTCTAGCCCAGGGTGAGAGCCAGGTAGACCGCCGTGATTGCCTTGGCTGATAGGGTTTTGGGCGTGCTACTAAGTGATCGCGATATTGCCGCTGAAGTCTCTGCTGGACGCGTAAAGGTTGAGCCTTTTAGCGAAGGGATGATTCAACCATCAAGTGTGGATGTCAGACTCGATCGTTTCTTTCGAGTCTTTGAGAACCACAAGTACTCAGTAATAGACCCATCTATTGAACAGGCTGAGCTCACTCGCGAAGTCGCGGTGAACCACGATGAGCACTTCATCTTGCACCCAGGGGAGTTTGTTCTTGCAAGCACCTATGAAGTCATTACCTTGCCTGATGACATCGCAGGGCGCCTTGAAGGTAAATCATCACTTGGCCGTCTTGGACTTTTGACCCACTCCACCGCAGGCTTTATCGATCCAGGATTCTCTGGACACATCACCCTAGAACTTTCAAATGTGGCAAACCTGCCGGTGAAATTGTTTCCAGGTATGAAAATCGGTCAGCTCTGTCTCATCAAACTCTCATCTCCCGCAGAACATCCATACGGCTCAGCACTGTACGGTTCTAGGTACCAAGGTCAGCGCGGCCCAACGCCAAGTAAATCGTGGTTGAATTTCCACCAGTCAAAAATTCAATAACTGATTATTAAATAAGGAGCAGTTCATGAAGGCAGTTCTCTTCGTAGTGGTCATCCTTGTAATCCTCGCTCTTCTTGCAATCATGTCTCGCAACCGCTTGGTGCGCGCCAACATTTCTGTTGATGAAGCTTTCGCACAAATTGAAGTTCAACTCAAGCGCCGCTCGGATTTGATTCCAAACTTGGTCGAAACTGTAAAGGGATATGCATCCCACGAATCAGGAACACTCGAAGCAATTGTGGCAGCTCGCGCGAAATCAACTTCGGCTACAACTGTTGCTGATGTCGCAGCAGCTGACGGACAATTAACACAAGCCCTTCGTGGTTTGCTCGCCGTTACCGAAAATTACCCAGATCTCAAGGCCTCAACAAACTTCTTGGCACTTCAAGAAGAGTTGTCTTCTACGGAAAACAAAGTTTCTTTCGCGCGTCAGTTCTACAACGACAGCGTTCGCACCTTGAACTCTGCAATTAAAACTTTCCCTAGTAGCCTCTTTGTGAATTCAGCGGGAGTGAGCGTTCGTCCATTCTATGAAGTGGATGACCCACAAGACCGTAAGGCTCCACAGGTCAAGTTCTAGTTATGGATTTTAGAAAACTTCAATCTGCTAACCGTCTTAAAACCACCGAACTCCTGTTCGGTATGGCTTTACTCGTTGGCGTAGTTATCTGGGCGCTTATGACCTATTTCGGTAAAACCGGAATAGGAGTAGTCCCATTTGCCGTAGGCGTTGCTCTCTTATCTGTCTGGGGTTCTTACTGGAGCTCAGACAAGATCGTTTTAACAATGACCGGCGCCAAGATTGTTACTGAATCAGAGAATAAGCAGCTCTATGACTTAGTCACGGAGATCTGCATTGCCGCAGGTTTGCCTGTTCCAAAGATTGCAATTGTTGAAGATAACGCCCCAAATGCCTTTGCAACTGGTCGAAATCCCGAACACGCAGTCATCGCATTCACTACTGGAATCTTGCGAGTTATGGACCGCGAGGAGCTACAAGGTGTAACTGCTCATGAGTTAGCGCACGTTGCCAACCGCGATACCTTGGTTTCGGCTGTTGCCGCGACAACGGCAGGAGCGCTCGCGCTACTTAGCGACTTTATGATGCGCATGATGATCTTCGGCGGAGGAAATCGTCGCGACAATAACAACAACGAACAGAACCCACTTGCGCTTATTGCTTCACTCGTAATTTTGATTCTCGCACCGCTTGCAGCGTTGCTTTTGCGCTTGGCAATCTCTCGTAAGAGGGAAGCTCTTGCAGATGTGACCGCTGTTGCATTTACTCGAAATCCAACAGGTCTGCGCCGGGCACTGGAAGTGTTAGCTTCAGATAGCACCGTCGTGCATCAGAAATCTACAGCCGTGGCACATATCTGGATTGAATCCCCACTTGATGGAAGCAAGACTTCTCAACTCTTCTCCACCCACCCATCACTTGCATCCAGAATCGCGACGCTTCGCAAGATGGAAGGCAATGCCTGATGCGTAGAGCCCTTGGTGCGCTTGTAGCGGGAGCACTGCTTTTAAGTGGTTCTTCTAGTTTTGCCGCATCCACTCCTCCTTTGGTCGGTCACGCAGCTAAGGCCGGCGGAACAATCTTGGATGTTCCTATTCCAAAAGAGTTGCTTAGCATTCCCCTGGTTGATGCCAATGGAAAGAGTTTTACCCTCGCCTCACTCAAGGGTAAGACAATTGTGATGACTGATTTCCTTACCTTGTGCAATGAGATTTGCCCGATGACTAGTGTGAATATGCGAGATATTGGAGATGCAATTATCCACTCCAAGCTCTCAAAGAGTTTTGTCAGTCTTGAGGTAACAGTTGATCCAAAGCGAGATACCCCGGCGCGATTAAAGTCTTATCAATCACTCTTTAATGGCTCAAGCTGGACAATCGCTACCGGTACATCCAAGGGGATTAGTGACCTTTGGGCCTGGTTCGGGGCGTACACCACAACGCAGAAGGCTGAAGAGGGTGTTATTGATTGGATGACTGGGAAACAGATTGCCTACGATGTTAACCATACCGATGTGGTTGTGATTATTGGACCAGATCTTCATTGGCGCTGGCTGGCCTTAGGTGCTCCTGCCGTCAACAATCCAAAGGGTAAGAATGTGGTTCCCGGCAAGCTCTATACCTACCTATCTAGTACGGGTAAATCCAATTTAGTGAAACCAGAGGAACCATTCTGGTCAACCGCCTCCGTCTACGGAGCTATTAATGAGATATTTAAAGTAAAAATAGGGTAACGATGAAAACTAAAATCTTTCTACTTAGCGGTGCGCTATTTCTATCTTTGGGAATGGGGCAAGCTTCAGCTCACACCACATTAATTGCTTCGACGCCAAGTAAAGGCGCGATTTTGAAAACCGCTCCATCTAATATCTCTTTGAAATTCGAGGAACCGTTACTCACTTTAAAAGGTCACATCATTAACAAGATAACACTTACAGATCCCAAGAACGCGAATATTGCCTTAGGCAAGATTGTTGTAAGTGGGGCGAGTGTCACCGCACAAATTCTAACGAGAGTAACAACGCTCGGAAAATACAGAGTTACTTATCGAGTTGCAGCACAGGATGGTCACGTAGTGACGGGAAGCTTCCTCTTTACGCTTCAGAATTAATTGGGAAGTGCAGGGTGAATGTTGCACCCTCCCCAACGTTTGATTCCACGGTTACTGAACCGCCATGTGCTTGCATAACTGCATCCACAATTGATAAACCAAGTCCACTACCTTCTCCAGCATGACGCGCGCGAGATGGATCAACACGGAAGAAACGTTCGAAGATTCGAGATTGATCAGCCTCGGTTAATCCGGGACCTGAATCTTTCACGGCAATTGTGATCTCATCATCAGATGAAATGGCGCGAACTTCAATTTCAGTTCCCGAAGGCGTATGTGTTCTGGCATTAGCTAAGAGATTTGCCAAGGCTTGATGTATGCGCTTGTTATCACCAAGTACATAGAGATCATCTGGAGCATCAACGTGAATACGATGATTTGGACCGGCGGCTTGGGCCGAGGCGACACACTCATGGATAAGGTGAGTTAGATCCACTGGTTCTAGAGTGAATGGACGAGCCTCATCCATGCGAGCCAATAGCAATAGGTCTTCTACTAGCGAACCCATGCGGATAGATTCTTTCTCAATTCGTCCAACAAGCTCCTTGGTCTTCTCTTCCCCGGAGACTGCTCCTTGGCGGTGCAACTCTGCGAAGCCGCGAATGGCGGTGAGAGGTGTACGAAGTTCATGTGAGGCATCAGCGACAAAACGGCGAAGTTTTGATTCAGATGCATTCTTCTGCGCAAAGGACTCTTCAATTCGTCCCAACATAGTGTTGAGAGATTGAGTTAAGCGGCCCACCTCTGTTGATGGTTCTAGCTCAGGTAGACGAGCGGAGAGATCGCCATCGGCAATAGCTGCAGCAATAACTTCTACTTCCAAGAGTGGTTTGAGGCTTAGGGTAATCAACCAGCGCGAGATAACCCCAATAAGAATCAAGACTGCCAAGCTGATAAGAAGGAAGAGCCAACTTAGTTCATGAAGGGTCTTTTCTACACTTGTGAGCGAAACTGCAATAACAACCGATCCAAGATTTGATGGCAGCACAAATGCAACAGCACGCGTTGAAGAAGGAGGAGATTCAGTATGGATCGTAAATGCTTTTCCATTTTTAGCCGCAACTTGCGCAAGGGCCATTCCTGTAAATGTTGCTTGCGCTCCACCCGTTGAGATATCCCCACCTAGTTGTCCGAGAACTACGCCAGTGGGATCAAGAAGTGTTACCGAGGTTGCAGTGGGTACTCCACGCAGAGGACTTACCGCGCGAAATGGTTGAGCATCAGTGGTGGTTGCTGCAGATTCGTCAGCGTTGGGTTCGATGCCAGCCCTAACTAGTCTCGAGACAGTTCCGGTTGCAACGCTTGTTAGTTGAGAATCAACTTGTCTAATCAGAAATCCGCGCAGTTCGGCATTCGCCGCAAAATCAGATGCGCCTATGCCTATTGCCGCCACTACAAGTGTGGCGAGCAGGAGGCGGTTGCGCAGGCTCCATTGCGAGAAGACCGACAATTTGTGCATGCTGAATTATCTTAGTTTCCGGCAGGAATACGCATTCGGTAGCCGACGCCACGCACAGTGTGAATCAGAGCTGGCTCATAAATATCAATCTTCTTGCGAAGATATGAGACATATGTTTCAACAATTCCAGCATCTCCACGGAAGTCGTACTGCCAGACGTGATCCAAGATTTGAGACTTGCTCACAACACGATCAGCGTTGATCATGAGGTAGCGAAGAAGTAGGAACTCGGTAGGCGAGAGGTCGATGAGGTGGCCTGCGCGACGAACTTCGTGAGTTGCCTCATCGAGTTCAAGATCAACGAAGCGAACCTTCTCTTCATCAACACTTGCCTCTACGGCGCCGATGCGACGCAAGAGTGCGCGAAGACGAGCGACCAACTCTTCAAGTGAGAAAGGCTTAGTCACATAGTCATCTCCACCAATGGTGAGGCCGGCAATCTTGTCCTCGACTGTATCTTTTGCTGTTAAAAATAGAACGCCAACGCTATGTCCCTCAGAGCGAAGTTGGCGACAGACTTCAAAGCCATCTTGGTCTGGGAGCATTACATCGAGAATGAGGGCATGGGGCTTGAACTCTTCCGCGATGGTCAGAGCCTGGGAGCCGGTTGCCGCGGTGCGAACATCAAAGCCCACGAAACGAAGGCTGGTCGCAATAAGTTCACTGATTGAACTCTCATCATCAACAACAAGAATTCGCTGCAAGTTGCTCTGGGATGTATCTGCCACGGTGACTCTCTCTTTAAGTGCGGTCATTTTTCGATCCTCCACATTAATTACCCTGTTACCCCACAGGAGGGGTACAGGAGAGAGGATTCTCTATCTGACTGGGGATTTCCTGAGAAATAGCAGAAGTTTTCCACAGGGTTTATCCACGATGTGGAGAATTACAGCGGTGTAATTAAGCGTGATGTGGCGGAATTAGCGCCAGCGGGTGGCCAAGGTGAAGCCAAAACCGATGAAGCCAAAACCGATGACCATATTCCAAGCCCCAATATGAGGGACTGGATAGCTGGTGTTGCTTACATAGTAGATAACAATCCAGACCAAGCCGATAAGGAAGCCGGCAAGCATCGCGGGAGCGAGCCACTTTGGGCTCTCCTTAGGAAGTGGCGCGTGATGGGCGACCTCATCCGGAATGTAGACCGGATCCTTCTTGCGGCTCTTGGACTTAGGCATAAGCAAAAGGTACACCAATATTAAAAATGTCACGATCATTCCACTCGGTAGCCTTACCCCCATGACCCGTGTCCTCGTCGTTGATAACTATGACTCCTTTGTCTACAACTTGGTGCAATATCTTGGCCAGCTGGGAGCAGAGGTCACTGTTCGCCGCAATGATGAGGTCGATTTCTCCACCCTTGATAGCTTTGACGGAATTTTGATCTCACCTGGTCCAGGAACACCAGAGGCTGCCGGATCGAGTATCGAATTAGTGAAATACGCGGCAGCTCACAAAATCCCATTACTTGGGGTCTGTCTCGGACATCAAGCAATTGGCGTTGCCTTTGGTGCGACAGTTTCAAGAGCTCCAGAACTGTTGCATGGAAAAACTTCTGTGGTCACTCATCGCAATAAAGGTTTGTTGGCAGATCTACCATCTCCATTTATTGCTACTCGTTATCACTCGCTTGCAATCGAACCAGAAACACTTCCTGATGAATTAGAAGTAACAGGCAAAACGGAGTCTGGTGTTGTGATGGCGATTGAACACACCACTCTTCCAATCTCAGGTGTGCAGTTCCATCCAGAATCAGTATTAACAGAACACGGCCACCAGATGCTTGGAAATTGGTTAGAACGTTGTGGAGATGTTGGAGCACGCGCTCGCTCCGAAGGATTATCTCCGGTAGTTAATCGCTCCTAATTAATTTGTTGGTTGCGTATTGACTGTGATTGTCACAGCAGATCCAATGCTCTGAGTTGTTCCCGCATCAGGTGCTTGAGCCAATACTGTTTGCAGAGGTTGTGTGGAATCAAATGCTGTTGCTGTTCGCACCAAGAAACCTGCTTGAGTCAAAGTAGTGATTGCTTGCACCTCAGTGAAACCGACGAGGTTTGGAACTTGCAAACTACCGCTTGCTATTTGTAATACAACCCCAGCGCCCGCTTGCAGAATACTTCCGGGTGAAGGGTTAACCCCCAATACCGTTCCTGGAGCTTGATTGGAGTCCATTGACACAGTCTGTGCAACTGAGAGACCAACTGCTGTTAATGCACTTCTCGCATCCGCTAAGGAGAGACCAACTAAATTAATTGGCACAGATGTGTTTCCTGCTCCCGAAGATTCCGTGAGAGTGATGCTGCTACCTGGTATCACCTTTGAATCAGCGAGTGGTACCTGGCCAGAGATTCGCCCCTTGGGAATTGTGGATGATGGACCGCTTTGAATATTGATCGTGAAATTAGGTAGGAGCGCTCGCGCCTGCGCTTCGGTTAAGCCAACCACATTCGGAACCTGAAGTGATGGAGCGACTGGTGCATGCGAACGTGTCAGCAGAGTTGAGCCGGCAATCACAACTAGTGCAACTACTACTCCTCCAATAGCGATAAGACGCTTTCGGGGTGAAGTCTTTCGAATCTTGGTTGTTACTTGTTCGCCACGAACAGCTCTACGCAAATCCGCCAGCATCGCTCCTGCATCTTGGTAACGATCATCAGGATTTTTATGGAGCGCGACTTTAATGATCGTATCTAAGTTCGGATCAATATCTGGATTGATATCTGAAGGCGCTGGAAGAGGGGCAGAGACATGCTGGAAAGCAATGGATACAGGTGTATCTCCTATAAAAGGTGGTCTTCCAACTAATAATTCATACATTAAACAACCGACGGAATAAATATCACTTCGCGCGTCTGCGCTATCGCCAGTTGCCTGCTCTGGTGAGAGATATTGCGCTGTTCCAACCACGCTCCATGTATTGGTCATGGTGGCGCCGATATCATCAAGCGCTCGCGCAATTCCAAAATCCATCACCTTCACCTTGCCGGATTCAGTGATCATGATATTTCCAGGCTTTATATCGCGATGGATAATTCCCTCGTTGTGCGAGTACTCCAAAGCTTCCAAAATTTCAGCAACGATTTGAACTGCTTCATCTTGAGAAATTTCTGCATCGGATTGCAAGACCTGGCGCAAGGTATGACCCTTAACGAGCTCCATCACGATGTAAGAGTTAGGCCCATCTTCTCCTGAATCAAAAACTGCCACAATGCCGGGATTATTTAAACCGCCTGCAGCTAGAGCTTCCTTCTTAAATCGAGCAACGAAAGCCGGGTCACGAGCTAAATCACTGCGCAAAATCTTTACCGCCACCTTGCGATGCAAACGTAGATCCTCGGCGATATAAACATCTGCCATGCCGCCGGTTCCGATCATGGCACCAATCTCGTAGCGACTATTAAATATCTTGTTATTCATTATTTCGCCGCCCCAAGTAATTCAACGTGAGTTTCACCTTCATCAGCTACTACTTCAACCCAGAGGATAGTTACATTGTCAGGTGCACCTTTGTCATGAACTGCATCGATAAGTTGATCAACAACGGCGCTCGGATCTGATTTCTTAATGATTGTTGCAATCTCGTAATCACTCAAGACCGAGGAGAGTCCATCGCTACATAAAAGGAATTGATCGCCAATCTTGCTCTCATATATATGAAGAATGGGATCGATTCCAGAATCACCAATCAGTGCTTGTGTAAGCAATGAACGTTGTGGGTGATTAATCACCTCTTCTGCAGTCAGACGTCCTTGATCAAGCAACTCTTGCATAACGGTATGGTCGTAACTTAATTGAACGAGCTTCTTGCCCCGCCATTGATAACATCTGGAATCGCCGATGTGCAGAAGTTCTACCTCCTCACCGTTGAGATGCAGCGCGGTGAGCGTTGTACCCATTCCCTGCAAGGATCTGTCAGCGTTTGATACTTCAGCAATCTCATGGTCGATTGAAAAGGAAATATTGAGAAGTAAATCTTCGCGAGATTCTGCATCTAACGCTGGATCGCCCAAGACCTTCCCTAAATCTCTCACTGAGGTAATCGCTATTTTGGAGGCAACTTCTCCGCCAGCATGTCCGCCCATGCCATCTGCAACGGCAACTAAATTCGAAGAGACTAGAGCGGCATCTTCATTGCCGTCTCGAACCAATCCAAGTTCACTTCGCGCAATAACCTTGAATGAGCGGTTCATAGAATTAGCGTAATGGTGCTAACCTCTTATGAGTAAGCCCGAGTGGCGGAACGGCAGACGCGCACGATTCAGGTTCGTGTACTCGAAAGGGTGTAGGGGTTCAAATCCCCTCTCGGGCACTCTCCGTTGTTGAGTAGAGTTCGCAGGTGAGTAAATATGCCTATTTGGGACCTGCCGGGACATTTACTGAAGCGGCTCTATTAGGCATCACCTCTTCATCGGATCAACTGATTGCCTACGCAAATGTCACCGCCGCGCTTAATGCGATCCGCGACGGGAGCGCTGAATTCGCACTTGTCCCCATTGAAAATTCCGTGGAGGGCGTCGTGGCTCGCACCCTGGATGAGCTCGCAACTGGGGAGGCGCTTGAGATTGTCGCTGAAACGACGATTCCAGTGAGCTTCTTCCTCATGACTCTGCCAGAGAACGCCACCAAAGAAATCACTCGAGTAGCCACTCACCCTCACGCAGAATCACAATGTCGGGCATATATCGCTCGAGTTTTACCAACAGCTGAAATCATTGCGACCCCCTCGACCGCAGCTGCGGCAGAAGGTTTGAAGGATGGAAATTGGGACGGCGCCATCGCCGCGAAAATTGCCGCTGATAAATATGGTTTAACTATCGTTGCGGAAAATATTGGGGATAACGAAGGCGCCGTTACGCGATTTGTCCTAGCTCGCAAACCAGGTGAATTATCGGTCGCGACGGGAAATGATCGAACCTCACTTGTTGCATATATTGGTATCGACCACGCAGGTGCTCTTTTGGAAATTCTCACTGAATTCGCAAAGAACGATGTGAACCTAACTTTCATTCAGAGTCGTCCGACTGGACGCGAATTAGGGCACTACCACTTCATTATCGATGTGGAGGGTCACCAAAATGACGCTGGTGTAGCGAAATCTATTGAGGGCCTACGCGGTATTTGTGAGGATATTCGTGTTCTCGGTTCATACCCACGTTCCACCACTAGATAGGCTTATCCCGTGATTGATTTAAAGATACTTCGTGAAGATCCAGAACGAGTTCGCCTCTCCCAAAAAGTTCGTGGCGAGAACGTGGAGATTGTTGACCAACTCCTTGAACTCGATGAGGCCCGCCGAGTAGCAATCACAACATTTGAAGCGCTTCGTGCAGAACAGAATATTCTCTCTAAATCAATAGGCGCTGCTAAGGGCGATGAGAAAACTGCGCTCCTTGAAAAAGCCAAAGATTTATCTACCCGCGTAAAAGAGGCAGATGCGGCACGTGCGCTCGCGGAGAGTGCGGCAGATGCTGCGCTTTTGCAAATTCACAATCTCATTAGCCTGGAAGCTCCTGTTGGAGGAGAAGAAGATTTCGTTGTGCTCGAACATGTCGGTACGCCACGTGATTTCGCAGCCGCTGGCTTCGAACCGAAAGACCATGTAGAACTTGGAAAGATTCTAAAAGCAATTGATACAGAGCGCGGAGCGAAGGTTTCAGGATCTCGCTCTTACTATCTCACCGGCGTTGGAGCGCTCTTAGAGTTCGCCCTAGTTAACTACGCAATCTCTTCTGCAACAAAAGCCGGCTTTACTCCAGTTATTCCACCAGTACTCGTTAACCCTCCAGCAATGGAAGGAACGGGATTTCTCGGTCAAGCGGCAGAGAATGTTTATCGCCTTGATGCAGATGATATGTACTTGGTTGGAACGAGTGAAGTTCCACTAGCTGCGTATCACATGGATGAGGTACTTCCACAACTTCCTTTGCGTTACGCCGGATACTCAACCTGTTTTCGACGCGAAGCTGGTACTTACGGAAAAGACACTCGCGGAATTATCCGCGTGCACCAATTTGATAAAGTCGAAATGTTCATCTTCTGTGAACCTAAAGATGCCCTCGCGGAACACCAAAAGTTATTGCAATGGGAGAAAGATTTCCTCAATGCAATGGAGATCCCTTATCGAGTGATTGATGTTGCTTCAGGAGATTTGGGAGCTAGCGCAATTCGTAAATTCGATATTGAGGCATGGATCCCTACTCAGAGCGCTTATCGCGAGGTTACAAGTACCTCTAATTGCACAGAGTTCCAAGCTCGTCGTTTAAATATTCGTTACCGAGATGAAGATGCAACGAAACATGTTGCGACTCTTAACGGAACTTTGGTCGCGATCCCTCGCATGATCGTGGCAATTTTAGAGAATCATCAAGAGGCAGATGGATCAGTTAATGTTCCAAACGCGCTTCGCCCCTTCTTAGGAGTCGACAGATTACTTCCCGCATAGCAGGTTCACGCCCGAAGGTAATTGCAACAGACCTCGATGGGACAATCGTCTCTTCTTACGAACGTATTACCTCCCGCACAGTTTCAGCATTTACTGCTGCGCGCGATGCCGGAGTAGAGATCTTCTTCGTTACCGGTCGCCCACCGCGCTGGATGCGCGAAATCAAAGAGACATTTGGCTTCGGAAATGCCATCTGTGCCAATGGTGCGATGCATTATGACTTACTGGGTGAACGCGTTATTGAAGAGTGGTTGATTCCACTCGAGAACCAATTTGAATTTGTAAAGCGGATGCGCGAAGCAGTTCCATCAATCTCGTTTGCAACTGAGTACGGAGATGAATTCCACCACGAGAGCGCTTACATCCCACGATGGGACGTTGGCGTTGATAACTCACCTGTTCCACGAATTGAAGAGAAATTACTTAAGCCTGCTTTTAAAATGTTGGCCCGTTGTTCTAATTTTGAATACACCTCAGATGAATTGCTTGAGATTGCAAAACGTGAAGTGGGCGACCTTGTCACGATTACACACTCCAACGCAGGGGAGTCGCTCTTAGAAATTTCTGCGCTCGGAGTAAGCAAAGGTGAAACGCTGGCAAAGCTCACCGCCCGACTTGGATTTACCGCGAGCGATGTCGTGACCTTTGGAGATAATCCAAATGATTTCTCAATGCTCTCGTGGGCTGAGCGCTCATGGGCGATGGCAGATGGCCACCCCGATGCTCCCAAGTATGCAAAGTTTGTAGCCGATCCCCACCACTTAGATGGGGTCGCTATCGTCATTGAGCAACTCTTGGAGTTGCCCGCCTAAATCTATTTATTCAGTAGCTCCAGTAAAGATGGTTTCGACTTCACCATCTCGGTTCTCAAATGCCTCAATATATTTCTTTGCGATGAGATTTGGCGCAAATGGCGTCGCGGGAGCAACTGTTCCCCCGATAGTGATGGTTGCTACGCGGATCCCCTGCGGTTTTAACTCTTGCGCAAGTAGCAGAGCAGCGGAACGAATCATTGCCTTTCCAACAGACAAGACTCCGTAGTCACTTGAAGGGTAGAGCGCGAAGCCACCACCAGTAACGAGAAGGGCGCTTCGACCTGCTGTCATATTAGGAAGTGCGGCTTTAGCAGCGCTGAGGAGGCTGTAAAGATTCACTTCAGTGGCTACGCGAACTTCTTCGACTGGGGTTGCCAGTAGCGGACCGCCAAATGCAGCCGCGTTGTAGACCAAGGCATCAATTGGTTGATCTACAGCCTCAACTGCTCGAGCTACATCATTCGGCACGGAAGCATCAGCCACAGCCACATCCACTGTCGCCCCAAGAATTCGCAGCGCCGCCGCCATCTCTTCAAGATTTTCGATATTTCTGGAGATGAGAAGAATTGGATGCCCCTTTTCGGCAAATGCCTGGGCAACACCTATTCCAACGCCAGGTCCTGCTCCTACAACAACGACGAGTTCAGGGTTATTCATTCGATATCTCCTATAAATCTTTAGATAACTGTGCCCCAAAGCGGGATCAGGGCTCTGACGATACCTTTGAAGAGCGCGCGCTTCCCGTTGAATTTTGCGACCCTGCACTACTCCAGTAAGTTTGCCCACGGAGGGCTCGCATAGCGGCCGAGTGCACCGGTCTTGAAAACCGGCAAGGGAAACCTTCGTGGGTTCAAATCCCACGCCCTCCGCCAGTTTTCACTCTTGCCCGATTTGCCCTGCTTGTGGGCGATTTCACCCCTAGAACCTATGAACCTACCTAGCGTTATTAGGTGACTGGTAGGAAACTTCCCCCATGGCAATTGATACCTCAGGCAACGGCGTCTTCTCAGAGGGTCGAGCAAAGTTAAGCGCTCGCACGCTTCGTACGGACAAGTGGTGGCTCCAACCTCTCATCACTGTGATCGTTCTTTTCTCCTTCATCGTATACGCAACTCTCCGAGCATTTGAAAACGGAAAATATTTTGCGCAACCATTGATCTCGCCTTTCTACTCTCCATGCTTATCTACTGATTGCGTTAAAGGTTCTCCTTCCTTTATCGGAACAATCTTCGGGACGTATCACATCTTTGGAATGACGGTCTCACCATCACTCTTCATCTTGATCTTCCCACTCGCATTCCGCATGACCTGTTACTACTACCGCAAGGCGTACTACCGCTCCTTCTGGATGTCACCACCTGCATGTGCAGTTGCTGAACCTCATGCCAAGTACACGGGTGAAACTCGCGCGCCGCTCATTATTCAAAATGGTCACCGTTACGCTTTTTATGCAGGTCTAGTTTTCAATGTATTCCTTACTATTGATGCGATTGGTGCCTTTAGGAATGAGAAGGGTCAATGGGGCCACATGTCCATTGGCACATTAGTACTACTTGCAAATGCAACCTTCTTGTGGCTGTACTCGATGTCATGTCACACCTGTCGTCACACAGTGGGTGGGCGCCTTCGTAACTTCTCGAAGCACCCGATCCGTTACAAGCTCTGGACCTGGGTTTCAATTTTGAATCATAAGCACCAGAACTTCGCATGGATCTCACTCTTCGGTGTAGCACTTGCCGATCTCTACGTCCGCCAGGTTTCTGGTGGCTCAATCCGCAATCTCTACTTCTTCTAAAGGCGAATAGAAAATGACAGCACAGATCGAACGTCACAAGTATGACATCGTCGTTATCGGCGCCGGCGGAGCAGGATTGCGCGCTGCCGTTGAAGCTCGTGAAGCGGGACTCTCGGTAGCGATTGTCTGCAAATCTTTATTTGGTAAGGCTCACACCGTTATGGCTGAAGGTGGCGCTGCTGCATCAATGGGTAATGTCAACGACAATGACAACTGGATGGTGCACTTTAGAGACACCATGCGCGGTGGAAAATTCCTTAACCATTATCGAATGGCAGAACTCCATGCAAAGGAAGCCCCAGATCGCATCTGGGAGCTCGAGACCTGGGGCGCGCTCTTTGATCGCACTAAAGAGGGAAAGATTTCCCAACGCAACTTTGGTGGACATGAATATCCCCGTCTAGCTCACGTTGGCGACCGTACCGGTCTAGAACTCATCCGCACCATGCAGCAACGCATTGTTGCTCTACAGCAGAAGGATGGTCGTGACTTTGGAGATCCAGAGAAGAAGATTCGCGTATTTGCTGAAGTAACCATCACTGAAATTCTTAAAGAGAATGGCAAGGTTGCTGGTGCATATGGGTATCGCCGCGAGAATGGCGAAGAAGTTCTCTTTGAAGCCCCCGCAGTAGTTATTGCAACAGGTGGCGTTGGTAAGACCTTTAAAATTACCTCAAACTCCTGGGAGGGCACTGGCGATGGCCACGCTCTAGCCCTCAAAGCCGGCGCAAACTTGGTTGATATGGAGTTCTTGCAATTCCATCCAACTGGAATGGTCTGGCCGCTTTCAGTTAAGGGAATTTTGGTTACCGAATCTGTTCGCGGTGAAGGTGGAATCTTGACCAACTCACTCGGTGAACGTTTCATGTTCAAATACATTCCAGATGTATTTAAAGACAAGTACGCCGATAACGAAGCTGAGGCTGATCGTTGGTATGTCGATCAAGACAATAACCGTCGCCCACCTGAGTTGTTGCCTCGTGATGAAGTTGCGCGCGCAATTAACAGCGAAGTAAAAGCTGGTCGCGGAACTGAACACGGCGGAGTATTCCTCGATGTATCAAAGCGACTCTCTGCTGAAATTATTAAGAAGCGCCTGCCATCTATGTGGCACCAGTTCTATGAACTCGCTGGCGTAGATATCACGAAAGAGGCGATGGAAGTTGGACCTACCTGCCACTATGTAATGGGTGGCGTAGAAGTGGATCCAGATTCAGCTGCCGCAGTTGGCGTCGATGGTCTCTTCGCTGCAGGAGAAGTTGCGGGCGGTATGCATGGTTCAAATCGCCTTGGCGGTAACTCACTCACTGATCTCTTGGTCTTTGGTCGTCGTGCTGGAATGGGCGCGGTCGCCTATGTGAAATCACACGGTGAAAATCCGGTCAGCCAATCAACACTCGATAGGGCAGCTGCACGAATCGAAGCTCCATTTAGCCGTGTTGGTGGCGAGAATGCATATTCTCTGCACCAAGAGTTACAGGAAATTACGCACAACTTGGTTGGAATTATTCGTACCGGCGCAGAGCTCACTGAAGCAATTGAAAAGATTGCTGAGATTAGAAAGCGCAGTGCAAATATCTCAGTAACCGGAGATCGTAAGTTCAATCCCGGCTTCCACCTCGCCTTCGACTTGGACAATATGTTGTTGGTCGCAGAGAGCACAGCGAAATCTGCTCTGCTTCGCGAAGAGTCACGCGGTGGTCACACTCGCGATGATTTCCCTGGCATGAACTCCACGTGGCGCCAGGTTAACCACATCTCCAGCTTTGATGGCGAGAAGGTCAACATCAAATCTCAGCCACTACCTGTCCTACCTAAAGAGCTCTTCGATCTCTTTGATGTTCACGAACTAGAGAAGTACATGACCCCAGAGGAAATCTCGAAAGGCGGTTCCAACTAATGGCGCGCACATTGAAACTTCGCATCTGGCGCGGAAGTGACCAAGATGGTGCATTACAAGATGTCACCGTCGAGGCAAATAGTGGTGAGGTTGTTCTCGACATTATTCATCGCGTTCAAGCAACACAGATGGGTGACCTTGCTGTTCGTTGGAATTGCAAAGCGGGTAAGTGCGGATCTTGTTCTATGGAGATCAACGGAAAGCCTCGCCTTGCCTGCATGACCCAAGTCTCTGCTTACGCAGAGGATGAGGTCATCACAATCACCCCACTTCGTGCATTCCCAGTAATTAAAGATCTCGTCACCGACGTCTCTTTCAACTACAAGAAAGCCCTAGAAGTTCGCGCGTATGAGCACCCTGCTGATTTGGCGCCTGGTGAGGCTCGTATGGAACAGATCGATGTCGAGCGCTCACAAGAGTTCCGCAAGTGCATCGAATGTTTCCTCTGCCAGAACACCTGCCACGTCATCCGCGATCACGAAGAGAATAAGAAGTCCTTCGCTGGTCCTAGATTCTTTATCCGTTTAGCTGAACTTGATATGCACCCACTGGATACTCTGCGTAATCGTAAGCAGAGCGCTCAAGAGGAGCACGGCCTGGGCATGTGCAACATCACCAAGTGCTGCACCGAGGTCTGCCCAGAGCACATCCGCATCACGGATAACGCGATCATTCCAATGAAGGAGCGCGTTGTTGACGTTAAGTACGACCCACTTCGCTGGTTAGGCTCGGTTATCAGAAAGCGAGAAGGTATCCTTTAAGTATGAGGATATTTGTTCGTTGGGGAGTTCTAGCTCTAGCAGTGTGGGCCGCAACCGGCTTAGTTCCAGGAATTAAGGTGCATGGCGGAGCTTGGGACTACCTCTGGGTTGCCCTCATCCTCTCTCTCATTAATACCTTCTTGGGATCATTCTTAAAGTTAATGACGCTACCCGCTGTAATCCTGAGCGCTGGGCTATTTCTGATTGTGATTAATGCCGCGATGCTTGAAGTGACAACACATATCAGTAGCGCGCTAACGATTACCTCATTCTGGTCAGCCATCTTTGCCTCAATCATCATTAGCTTGGTTTCAGGCATAGGTTCGCGGCTTACCTCCAAGCGCAATTGGAGTTAAAGAAACTCTCTCTCGTATCACTTGGCGGAATTGTAGGATCCCTCGCCAGGTGGGGAATCTCATTACTGATTGTTGATCCTGGCTTTCCATGGGCAACGCTCACAGTTAATTACATCGGCGCCGTCCTATTAACAATCATCATTGTTTACTCCAAACATCATCAAAATCCACGCTGGTGGTGGCGCCCGGCGCTAGGCACAGGTTTCTGCGGAGGATTTACAACCTACTCTGCCTTCGCACTAAAAGTTGATCAAGATATTTCAGCACATAACTATCATGGGGTGGCGACTTATGCGCTCGCCTCACTAGTGGGAACTTTTATATTAGTTTTTGTTACTCACGAATATCTCGATAAGAAATTGGCGAAGAAATGAGAGCGCTTCTTATCTCACTCGGTGCTGGCGTTGGAGCGCCACTTCGCTACCTCATCGATAAGAACCTTCGGAAGAGTCGTATCAATTTGCTCCCGATCGAAACCATGCTAATAAATATTCTGGGCTCTTTTGTTCTGGGTGTAACCGTGCATCGCTCCGCGAATATCGGATTTCTCATTGGTACCGGATTTGCCGGTGCGTTCACTACCTGGTCAGCTTTTGCTTTGGAAACGCATGATCTCTTTAAGAGATCAAAGCACTTAACAGCTTGGAGTTACTTAACTTTGACCTTAGTACTTGGAGTGAGCGCAGCGGCTCTTGGTAACGCCATTTAATTATTTAAGTTAAGCGCGTTGGAAACCCAGACCTCAACCTCATCAGGGTGGCGAGGCAATGCCCCACTTAATACTCGCGCCCCTGAGCTTGTTACAAGCACATCGTCCTCAATGCGAACTCCAATACCGCGATATTCAGCAGGGAAGAGGAGATCGTCGGGTTGTATGTAAAGCCCTGGCTCTACCGTGAGAACCATTCCCTCTTCTAAGAGACCTTTGCGATAACTTTCAGCACGCGCTGCGGCGCAATCGTGCACATCTAATCCCAACATATGCCCTGTGCTGTGTATCGTCCAACGGCGATGGAATCCCGCATCTGGATCAAGTGACTCCTCGGCAGTTCCGGGCAGCACCCCTAGCTCTTCTAATCCGCGGGCTAAAACTGCGCTGGCTGCTTCGTGGAAAGCAATCCAAGGTGCGCCAGGCTTAACAGCAGCAATTCCTGCCTGCTGTGCCTCATAAACAAGTTGATAGATCTTGCGCTGCGCAGGAGAGAACTTTCCATTGATAGGAATAGTGCGAGTGATATCTGCGGTGTACATAGATTCAACTTCAGCCCCGGCATCAATCAAAATGAGATCACCAGGCAGAACATCGCCATCGTTCTTGATCCAATGCAGCACGCAGGCATGAGAACCGCTGGCTGCGATTGTGTCATAGCCGAGTTCGTTCCCCTCTAGTCGTGCCCGACCATAGAAAGCTGCCTCGATAATTCTCTCGCCTCGTTTTGTGGAGGTCGCTGCAGGGAATGCTTGAATCATGTCGTTGAATCCACGCATGGTCACATCGACCGCCTTCTGTAATTCAGCAATCTCGTAACTATCTTTAATAAGGCGGTGCTCTGAAAGAATTCCCTTTAACTTCGCCTCACGCTTCTTATGCTTCTCAACAAGCGAATCAATAATTGGATCTTCACCTCGAATAGCGAGTGTTTCGACCTCATCAGATAAAAGTTCTGGAAGTGAGTCGATATGTCGCACTGAAATTCCGTAGCGCTTTTGAGCCTCATCAGTAGAGAGTCTGCGACCTACCCAGAATTCTCCGTGGCGACGGTCAGAGTGAAATTCATCGGTATCTCGAGGTGAACGTGGGTGGATGAAGAGCAAAGCTTGGTGCCCATCTGGCATTGGCTCAAGTACGAGTACAGAATCGGGAACGCTATCGCTGGCGCTAATTCCAGTTAGGTAAGCGAAATCTGTGAGGACGCGAAATTTGTAGTCGGTATCGTTGCTGCGGGCTTTAAAAGTTCCGGCAGGAATCACAATACGAACTTCAGGATATAAAGCTGAAAGTTTTGCACGTCTCGCTGCAGCAAACTTCACAACTTCGGCAGCAGATACTCCCTCCAGCGAGGAATCGGCCCAACCCTGAGACATAAACTCCGCTAAGACCTCACCCTTAGGAATGTCATGTGACTGAGTACTTGGTGCGCGCGAAGGAAGATTGTTCATATTGGCAAGGGTACTAGTCTTGGCTTATGTCATTACAGCATTTTCAAGCGGTAAATCCTGCTGACGGTTTAGCCTTCGGCGTCACGTATCCTGAACAAGATCGCGCGGAAGTTGAGGCAACAATTGCTCGCACCTTCGCAACCAAGGGCGCCTTTGCGGCTCTCACCCTGTCTGCTCGCGCAAAGTTCCTAGATGCGATTGGCGCAGAGTTAGAGAGTTCAAGAACTAGCCTGGTCGAGATTGCTCACCTAGAAACAGGGCTTCCGGAAGCGCGAATCAACGGCGAAATTTCTCGCACGATTATTCAATTACAACTCTTCGCCGCAATGGTCCGGACCGGCACCCACCTTGGCGCAACTATTGATCTCGCTGATCCTGACTATAAGCCAGTGGCACGTCCGGATATGCGCAAAGTTAACCTCCCAATTGGAGTAGTCGCAGTATTTGGCGCCTCCAATTTCCCATTTGCTTACTCTGTTATTGGCGGAGATAGCGCTGCTGCGCTCGCCGCTGGATGTCCAGTGGTCGTTAAGGCGCACCCATCACATCCAGGTACATCACAACTGACTTATCAGGCGGTGCAGAGCGCTCTCTCCAAAGAGGGCCTCTCCAGCGATATCTTCACAATGGTTGAAGGTCGCAGCCCAGAGATCACACATTGGATTGCTCTTGATGAGAAGGTGAGCGCAATCGGATTTACTGGTTCAGCTCTCGTTGGAAAGCTCTTGGTTGACTTGAGCCATTCTCGTAAAACTCCCATTCCGGTCTTCGCTGAAATGGGTAGCTTAAATCCAATCTTTGTTACAGCGGCAGCACTTGCTGAACGCGGTGGCGAAATTGGTGGAGCGCTCTTTGATTCAGTCACTCTCGGCTCTGGACAGTTTTGTACCAAGCCTGGGTTAATTTTCCTTGGCGCAGAGAGCGAAGATTTCTTAGCGGCAATGCGCGAGAAGATGAAGAGCGTTGGAGATCAACCACTTCTCAATAAAGGTATTGCTGAGCGCTATAACAACTCCATTTCAGATCTCTCCAAGATTGCCGGAGTAGAGAGCATTGTTGGAAGTGTTAATGAAGTTGGATTCCGAGTACCAGCAACTCTCTTTGTGCTTGATTACGCTACCTACAAAGCGCACCCAGAGTTCAGTCATGAACATTTTGGACCAACAACAGTAATCGTAAAGTGTGTTGAATCTGATTTTGCAGAAATCGTTGAGCACTCTGAAGGCAACCTCACAGCGACTCTTCATCTCGGAGCAAATGAGAAAGAAGCTGCATTGGTAAACGCTCTAAGCAATATCGCTGGACGATTGATTCTCAATGGTGCTCCTACAGGAGTATCTGTTACTGCTGCGCAAAATCACGGCGGTCCTTGGCCATCATCATCCACTCACACGACTTCAGTAGGAACGGATGCGATCTACCGATTTATGCGCCCCGTTTCCTATCAAGGTTTTCCTGATGAATTGCTTCCACCAGCGTTGGCTCGCACCAACCCGGAAGGAATCGCACGACGTACAAATGGAGTGCTTGGTTTAGAGTAAGAATCCATCTGGGAAAGGGTCACTGGAATCTAAAATCCACGTGGCCTCTCCCATGATCCAAGCGCGTCCGGTAATCGTGGGAACGATTGCTTCATAACCTACAACTGTTGTGTGCTCTTTTACTCTCGCTTCAAAGCGAGAGCCAATCCAAGACTCATTGATTAGCACATCGCCATCTTTAAATTCACCTCGGGCGACGAGTTGAGCTAACCGAGCACTTGTTCCAGTTCCGCAAGGGGAGCGGTCGAACCACCCAGGATAGATTGCCATCGCATTCTTCCAATGCAGAGGTGATTCTCCTTGAGTAATGAAATCAATGTGATGACAGATTGCAATCTCTGGATTCTCAGGGTGAACCGGGCGATTCTGCTCATTAATGGCATCGGATATCGCCAAGCCGGCCTCTAGAAACTTAGCGCCGTTCTTACGTTCAAAGGCTATGCCGACCTCTTCGATAGGAACAATCGCGTAGAAATTTCCACCGTAGGCCATGTCATATTTAATGGTTCCAACACCCGGTACCTCAATTACTTGATCTCGTTGATAGAGAAATGAAGGAACGTTGGTAATTGTTACTGCAGTTGCTTTGCCATCTTTTACCTGCACATCAACAACAACAAGTCCGGCCGGAGTATCAAGGCGAAGAGTCGTGACTGGCTCGATTACGGGCACGAGTTGCTTCTCTATAAGTACTGTCGCAACCCCGATAGTTCCATGACCACACATCGGCAGACAGCCCGATACTTCGATGTAAACAACACCGATATCAGCATCTTCTCGAGTGCTCTTCTGCAAGATGGCACCGCTCATCGCTCCATGTCCGCGTGGTTCAAACATTAACCATTGACGGATGTGATCCATGTGCTCCATAAAATAAGCACGTTTTTCAAATGCGGTGTTTCCGGGGATCTCACCAATTCCATCAATAACAACCCGAGTCGGCATACCCTCGGTATGCGACTCAACGGTTCTGACAGAACGAATCGTCGACATGTTAGCGATTCTTGAAGAAGGCAACTGCCCTTGCTACATCGGCGCGTAACTTTGCATCATCTGATGCAGGCAGAGGTAGGCGTGGAAGTCTGGTTGCGCCACCGTAGCGCCCGAGAATATCCATGGCCAACTTAATCGCTTGGATAAATTCCTTCTTGGAGTCCCAGTTGAAGAGATCGTGTACCGCTGCATACATTGGAGCTGCAGCTGCATACTCTCCGGAAGTTACAAGATTGTAGAGCTCCAGTGATTCAGCTGGCATTGCATTGGGGAATCCTGCGATCCAACCGACAA
Source organism: uncultured Actinomycetes bacterium (assembly GCA_903891755.1). Taxonomy (GTDB): domain Bacteria; phylum Actinomycetota; class Actinomycetes; order Nanopelagicales; family Nanopelagicaceae; genus PALSA-747. Next base: position 29,927 of record CAITFY010000022.1, read on the forward strand.
TTCCCGCTGTCGATAGTTCGAGAAGCACATCATCGGCTCCAACTAATACTTCAATACGTGGAGCACGTTGGTGAATCTGCCACACTCGCTTTACATCGCCAGAGAACTCTTTAATGGCAACTACTTCTGGAACTGCATCGGCAATTCGACCGACAAGGTCTGGGTTGAGATCAACTCTCGTATCAAAGGGATTGTTATAGGCAACGATCGGAATTCCAACCTTCGCTACTTCTTTATAGTGCGCAACGACTTCATCATCGTTTGCGCGGTAGGCATTGGGAGGGAGCAACATCACCGCTCCAGCGCCTCTCTCTGCTGCATGCTCCGCCCAACGGCGTGACTCATAAGCACCGTATGCGCCTACTCCTGCGACAACGTGAAATCCTTCTGGAGCTGCTGCGAGAGCGGTTTCTAGCATCTTTCCGCGCTCATCTGAAGTGAGGACCTGGTATTCACCCAACGATCCATTGGGAACGACGCCATGAGTTCCGTTAGCAGCGAGCCATTGGACATGCTCTGCATACTTATCGAAATCAACATCAAGGTTGGCTTTAAATGGGGTTGCTGTTGCGGTGAGAATTCCATGCCATGGTCTTGTCATGGCGTCACAATAATCCCTCTTGTGCGAGTTCTCCAAGGGTTATCGGTGTGATTATTGGTCTCTGGCTTCCTCGAATTCGATCCTCTTCACTGCTCTGCAAGAGATCAAAAATATTTCTAGAGCAGATTCGACCCTGACACATTCCCATGCCACAGCGAGTCATTAATTTCATTGTTCTTGCATCACTAGCACCAAGCACCTGCCCAGCTTCGAGAAATTCTTGATAATCGACCTCTTCACAGCGACAGATGGTTGTGTCGTTCTTCAACCAACCCTTCCAACCATTAGGTACTGGGTAAACCTTAAGTAGCGCCTGCGCGAATCGAGCTGAACGCCTTCGCAATTTCAGAAGAGTCTTTTTGTTCTGAGAAGATCCGGCTGCAGCTAATCCGGCGATGGCACCCTCCACCAAGGCTAAATCAGAGCCCCCTACTCCAGTTAATTCGCCCGCAGCAAAGATTTGATATTTCGCATCTAAAGTCGTGGCACGTTGCTCGGCATCCACTTCAATAAAAGTCGATCCATCGCTCGCGACTTTTGCCTTGAGGCTAAGTGATGCAGCGAGTGCAATATCGGGAGTAAATCCATAGGAAATTGCCACGACATCACATGGAACTTCTCGCTCTGAAAGAACTTTGTAGTTGGAATCTATCTTCGCAACTGTGACAGATTTGAGCAGCCCAGAATCATCTGCATGAGCCGCAACAACTGCGCTGTGATACTGCATTTTCACTTTGTTGTTCCGCAACGTTTTAAAGTAACCGAGAGCGCCAAAAATTTTTGAAGGATTTTGTAGCAGGATATGAAGTTGGGAAAGCCAGGCGTTCCAAGGTGTTGCTTCATACAGTTCTACTGATTCTGCGCCATGTGTGGAGAGCGCAGCAGCAACAGGAAGTAAGAATGGACCGGTTCCGGCGACAACTATCTTCTTTCCTGCAATAACACCGCTTCCCTTAAGGAGTGATTGTGCAGCGCCAGCGGTCATAACCCCCGGAATATCCCAACCTGGAAATGGAATGGTGCGATCGTATGCACCTGTAGCAAGTACCAAGCGTTGGGTAATAAATGCACCGTTCTTGGTTCGCAAAATTATTTGCTCATCGAGGATGGAAGCGCTCCAGATTGAAGTATCTGAGCAGATGGTTATACGGGGGTTAGCTCGAACCGCATCCACTAATAGAGAGGCAGAATCAAAGTCATCGTGGAGTGATTGATCAAAATCTTGGACTCCCGTGTGGCGCCAGTATTGGCCACCTAGCCTTTTGCCGGAATCTATCAACGCCACATCGCAACCCGCATTTGCAGCATATTTAGCGGCGTTGAGGCCTGCAGGACCAGCGCCTACAACCACCACCTGATGTCTACGCTCCATCTTGGATCCTCACCTGCATTCCATCAGAGACTTCTACAAGGCAACTTCGCTGATTGCTCTCTCCATTAATTATTACTAAGCAATCAAAGCAAGCACCAATTCCACAGAAGATTCCTCGCGGTTTCGATTTTCCTCGCGTCAATCGCGTGATTCGCTCGTGGTTTGCGAGCAGAGCAGCAGCAAGAGTCTGCCCTTCCCTCGCCTCGAGAGATTCACCTTCAAAGAAGAAATGGATCATGCGACTGCGCCTTGCATAAACCGTGCGGGAGAAAAGGGGGTTGAGTCCATGAAAGCTCTCTGCCCCGTCAGGCTCTCTGCAATTAATTGGGCGCTGGCAGGAGCGAGACCAATCCCCGCACCTTCATGACCCGCGTTATGCCAAAGCCCTTTAATCTGTGCATCTTCTCCAATAACTGGCAGGTGATCAGGAGCATAGGGTCTAAAGCCGCGGTAAGCGCGTAGGAGTTGTACCTCAGCCAAGATTGGGAAGAGCTCAATTGCCTGTCGTGCTAAGAGACGCAAGACGGAGTAATCAATTCCCTCTTTAAATCCAACTCGCTCTCTTGAGGCGCCAATCAAGATAGTCCCGCTCTGTGTACCTTCAACGACAGCGCTCGACTGCAAATCTGCAGCTCCACTTGCTACGTTTGCTACATATTCTGCATCGTAAACTTTATGGAAGATTAGCTTGCGCATTGGGACGGTAACTAAAATAAATCCACGCCTGGGTGCAATAGGTAGATGTGAACCAGCAAGTTCGGCAATCTCACCTGCCCAGGTTCCTGCAGCGTTAATAACTACTGGACTGCTGATAAAACCTGACGTTGTTTCTACCCCAACAATTTTCCCGCCCGAGCTCTTGATACTGGTTACTTCAAGATTTGGTAGAAATTGCCCACCTCTATCTATGATGTATTTGAGTGTCTGTGCAGTCGCAAGCATTGGTTGACATTGCGAATCCTGCGGATAGAAGGCGCCTTCTGTTATTGAATGGGAGAGATGAGGTTCTAACTTACGTAGCTCAGTCGCTGAGATATCTTCTGCAGAAACTCCGGCACCTCGTTGCCGTGAGGTAAGTTCACGCAAACCTGAAACGCCAACCTCACTTCGAGCAACAACAATTCCGCCCTTTGCCTCTAATTCAAAAGAATTACCGATCTCTTGCGCTAACTCAAACCAAGCGTCCCTAGAGCGAAGTGCCAGATCTAACTCTGGACCTGGCTCCTTATCGCTAACAAGAATATTTCCTTCACCGGCGCTCGTCGTGCCGCTCGCTAGAGTTCCGCGATCTATCACCAGTACTTTTAATCCAGCCCTGGTAAGTGCGTATGCGCTAGTGGCCCCAACTATGCCCGCGCCAATGACTATGGCATCGCATCGATCAGGTCGGCTCACTCGACAATAATAGGGACACTAGCCTCATTTAATAGGTGTAGATAGACTCTTTCATATGAGCGGATTACGTTGGGGTTTCTTAAGTGCTGGCGGCATTGCGACCGCAGTAGCAGATGATTTTCGTATCGCAGGAATTAACATCCAAGCAGTTGGTGCGCGGGATCTTGAAAAGGCGAACGCCTTCGCAGATAAATTTGGAATCCCCAATCGCCATCAAGGTTATGAAGCCCTTGTAAATGACCCTGAGGTGGATGTTGTCTATGTATCGACCCCTCATCCTTGGCACCACCAGCACACTCTTCTCGCCCTCAACGCCGGCAAGCACGTGCTCCTTGAAAAGCCATTTACTATTAATGCTCGCGAAGCCCAAGAGATTAAAGAGTTAGCTGAAAGCAAGAAGCTATTTGTCTTGGAAGCGATGTGGACCAGATTCTTACCTTCGATGGATGCAATCTTTGATGTTATTCGTTCTGGAGTGCTCGGAGAAATAAAGTTAATTACCGCCGATCACAGCCAATACCTGCCACACGTTCCACGACTCTGGGAACCAGAGCTTGGCGGTGGAGCACTTCTGGATCTAGGTATTTATCCTGTCTCCTTTGCGATTCGCGTACTGGGTTTTCCAGAGAAGGCAACAGCAAAGGCAACGCTCACCAGTGACAAAGTTGATGAGACAACCTCAATCATCTTTGAATATGAAAGTGGAGCACAGGCAAGCCTTACAACGACGATGGCTGCAGCCGGTCCCGTCACAGCAACTGTTGTCGGCACATTCGGGCGCATCGAAATTGATAAATCTTTTTACAACCAAACATCATTCCGGGTTTACAACCAAGGTGGCGAAGTAATTCAGAGCTACAACGAAAAAATTTCTGGGATTGGTCGCCAGTATCAAGGACTACATCTCGAAAAATGTGTAGCCGAAGGGTTAGCCGAGAGTCCAGTACTGAGCGTGAGCGAATCAGTTCGCATCATGGAGGTCATGGATGGGCTACGTGCACAGATTGGCGTCAAATACCCAACCGAGTAATTAATCTCGGAAAGGTGGCTGATCTACCAATTCATATTGAATAGGACCATCTGCTGGGCAGGTGGCATTGAGTTCTGCAATCTCTTGCTCGCTCAATTCAATTGAGGCACCGCTCAGAGAATCAAGTATCGAAGCGGCTTTTGATGCACCTGGAATGGGAATTGCAGTTGGGAATTGATTGAGATGCCAAGCAACCGTCAACGCATAAGCGGAGACTCCCTTTGCGGCGGCGATTCGATCAAAGGCGCCAAACTCACCAGTTGCAATCTTTTCAAAATTTGAACCGCCACCAAGTGGGGACCATGGCAAGAAGGCAATTCCGTATTCGGTACAGATATCAATCACGTCAGCAGAGAGTCTGTAACGCGGACTAAATTCATTTTGGACTGAGATGACACCGCCTTGCTCCGGTGTTCCACCAATCTTTATCGCTCTACGCAACTGTTCTGCATTCACATTACTTAAGCCGATTGTTTCAACATAACCATGCTCTTTGAGAGTTAAAACGTTCTCAAACTGCTCTTCAAAGGTGATTGAGGTATCAAGACGGTGATGCTGCCAGAGCGGAATCTTCGATAATCCCATCTTGGCGGCAGATGCTTCAACAGCGCGATAGAGGTAGTGCTTAGAAGCATTTCTCCCTGGAACACCCCACCAGTCATCACCCTTAGCCCTGGTGATACCACCCTTGGTTGCTATAACAACCTTTGCCTTAGCCTCAGCAGAGCCACCCCACGTTCTAAAGGCCTCACCCACAACGCGCTCGTTATGCCCCATGGCATTCCACGCCGGAGCGTAAATATCGGCGGTATCAAGGAGTTGGACGCCTGCATCAAGCGCAGCATGGATAACGCCAATCGCGTAATCAGGATCATCAAGGATCCATTTATTGCGCTCAGTTGCCATGGAAAGCGGCATACATCCCAGACCAACAGCTGTAACTTCAAAGGGACCTAATTTACGAGTTGATGTCATGCGACAAACTTTAGCCTGATTTATAAAGTTATGGTTTTCACAGAATTCGGAAGACTTAGATGGCTCGCGACAATAACTGCCTTATCGCGCAGAGCGTCAAGAACTCTGATGGAGATTCGTTCCACCATTTGTGCATCTAAGAATTCAAAGGGTTCATCGAGAATTACTATTGGCGTTTCTCGCAGCAAAACCCTCGCCAACTTGAGTCGTTGCTTCTCCCCGCCAGAGAAATTCAATCCAAGAGGGCCAACCATCGTATCTAGACCTTCTGGAAGTTCTGAAACGAATTTATCAAGCTCGACAAGCTTAAGTGCTTCAAGTAATTCTTCATCACTCGCCTCTGGGTTGCCAATCTTTAAATTTTCGCGGATTGATGTTCCAAAGAGGTAATCATCTTGAAGCAGAGTCGTGACGAGATGTTGATCGCCAGCTTTTAGATTTTCTCCATTTAGTACTACTCGCCCTGTAAATGGGAGGAAACCCAAGATTGCATTAATGATCGAAGATTTACCTGCTCCAGATCTTCCGGTTATTAAAAGCACATCCCCAGGTGTAATAACCGCGCTGATACTTCGGGTATGTGCTCCTTCGATGAGTGGGTGGAGTTCAATCAACTCAAGTTTTACAGTGGCAGGTACCGGCGAAGCAACGATTTGCAGATCTTTACTCTCCTCCAACATTGGTGCTAAGTTCTCTACAGCTCCTAGCACTTGTCGTAACTGCGAAAATGCCGCTGGGAGTGGAGTCATACCATCGAAGATTGCGAGTGGTACGAGTGCAATTACCGCAACGTTTATTCCAGCTAACTGGTGGGTAAATACTCCGCGGGCTGCAAACCAAAGCGCGATCGCGATAGTAAATCCCAGGATAAGAAAATATGCACCAGATGCCAAACCAGATCGTTGAGCATTCTTGCTCTCAACATGGGCAATTTTCTTCTGAGCTGATTCAATCTGCTTCAAGAGCTCGTTATCATAATTAAAAATCAATGATTCAGGAGCAGATTCAGAGATCTGCAATATTTGATCGAAGAGTTCTCCCTCATATTTACGTGTATCTGACTTACTAGAAGAGAGCGTGGCTAAGAATGGAATCAGGAACATAGCGAGTAAAAAGAGCAGACCAATTACCTTGCCGCAGCTCGGTAGAAGCCAATGAATAATCGTGATTCCAGATACTCCGGAGATCAGCGCAGCGAGCCATGGTGATGCAATTCGAAGCCAGAGATCTTGCGCTAACTCCACATCATTCATGATCTGAGAGAGAACGTTTCCACGATGTAACCCGGCAAAATCAGAGGGGAGTAAGCGACTAAATCTCTCGTAAATGCGCACTCGCAATGCAGTCTGAATCTTCAGCGCGCTGTTATGTTCCAATATTCTGCTGGCATATTTCAGCGCTCCGCGGGAGAGACCGAAGAAACGCACGCTCACAATTGCGACTTCCAGCACCAAGACGGGAGGTTTGGTTGATGCCATTGAGATCAGCCAGGCACTTGTTGCAAGCAAGCCCACTGCAGCTCCAAGTGAGCAACCACCGAGGAATACCGCAGCAAACATCTCTGTGCGCTGTGCTTTAAAGAGACGCAATAAATTTTTCATTGCGAGGCTCCGAGGACGGTTACAGATGCTGATGTGCCAATGAGCAATTCTCGGTGGGAGATGAGCAGGATGCTGGTACCGGACTTTGCGCGTTTTTCTAACAATCGGGCAATTGTTGCTTCGGATATGTCATCGATTGAAGCAGTAGGTTCATCAAGAATTACTAACGAAGATTCTTTGAGTAGCGCTCTAGCAAGTGCAATCTTTCGCATCTGCCCGATTGATAACTTCTGACGAACAGTTCCAAGTTCAGTCTCTAGTCCATTGGGGAGATCATCGATTTTAAGATCCACCTCAATGAGAGCATCAATCAATTGAGCATTGGTGGTGCTAGGTGCGGCATATCTCAAAATCTCCGCGACGCTTCCAATTGGATACTTCGGCTCTTGTGGTTGCCAGGCGATTAGTTTTCGCCACGCCTTGATATCTAAATCTTGAAGGCGATGCACTCCAGAATCCGAATCCACCCGGACCTCTCCCGCGCTTGGATTAATGAACCCGAGCAATATCGACGCAAGAGTTGATTTTCCAGATCCCGAAGGCCCCACCAAAGCATGGATTCGTCCGGGTTCTATCTCTCCAGATGGGATCACAACTTCACTTCGCCCTGGGTATGAAACTTTGAGTTCGCTCCATGAGATACGTGAAAACGAGGTGAGTTGTGCTGCGCCGTTGGAATTCGGCTTTTCAAGAATAGTAAAGAGTTGATCAAATGCAGCTAAACCATCGGTCGCAGAGTGAAAGTAAGCGGAGACTTGTCGAATTGGCCAGTAGACCTCCGGGGCGAGTACGAGAACGAATAAACCAACGCTCAATGGCATTGAACCATTTACTAAACGCAGACCAATCGTGACCGCTAAGAGCGCCACGGAGAGGGTAGCTACCAACTCAAGAGCGAGTGAGGTAAGAAATGAGATACGCAGAACCTGCATCGTCTCCTTGCGATACTTCTCGCCAACCTCGCGAAGTCGCTGTGACTGCAGCTTCTCGCGCCCGTATACCTTCAAAGTGGTGAGTCCACTTAAGAGATCGAGGAAGTAACCACCGAGCAGTCCCAGAGTTTTCCATTTCTTCTCAGTAGCACTTGCGGTAAATCTTCCGATAAGAATGCCAAATATAGGAATAAGAGGGAGAGTGAAAAGAATGATCGCCCCGGATTTCCAATCGCGTAAGGCAATGCTCACGCCGACCGCAACTGGAACAACCACTGCGATAAAGAGTTGTGGCAGAAACTTTGCAAAGTACCCATCAAGGTTATTAATCCCCTTTGTCACCAGGACGGCCAGACCCGCCGTACCTAGGCTCTGGGTATCACTTCCACCATTTGAAAGCGATTTCTTCATCACCTCGGTGCGAAGTTCGTTGCGCATCTTGCTACTTGCTCTGGCGCCCAATCGATCATTTATGTAAGCCAGCAATGCTCTTGCGATAAAGACTGCTGCGAGGGCAACGACCTCATGGGTCAGGGAGGAGAAGGTGCGTTTCTGTTGAAAGAATTTGCAGATCAAATCAACGAGCAAGAACGCCTGCCCAATGGTTGCAATGGCACCCACAACTGCAATGAGAACGAGGGTGAAAATAAAACCCCGGCTGCTTCGAGAGTACCGAAGCAGCCGGGGGTCAAATGGTTTCACTAGTGGACGGTATCCAAAACTCCAGCTTCTGGGGTAGAAATCTGGTTTGGATTAATACGCTTACGGAAGACCCAATATGACCAGCCCTGATAGAGCAAGACGATTGGGGTTAAGACCACTGCAACCCAAGTCATAACGCCCAAGGTGTAGTGAGTACTTGAAGCGTTAAAGATTGTGAGGCCAGGACCACCGGCGGTGATATTTGGCATCACATTTGGATAGAGACCAGTGAAGAGGGTGATTACCACCGCGGCTGTTGCAATTGCGGAGAATAGGAAGGCATAACCTTCACGCCCCCTGGCATTTGAAGCCAGAGCAGTCAACCAGGCAACAACAACAACGACTGATCCTGCGATGACGCCACCCTTAGAGGTAAGTCCCAACATCGTCCAACCCAAGAAGAGCACAGCGAGAAGAGCTGTAACTAGTCCGACGCGTTGACCGAGTTTGTTGGCACGAACTCGAATCTCGCCTTCGGTCTTGAGTGCCAAGAAAAATGCACCATGAGAGACGAAGAGTGAGAGTGTCGTGAGGCCTCCGAGAAGTGCATATGGATTTAGCAAGTTCCAGAAGCCACCGCTGTATTGAATATATCCAGCGGAGAC
>CAITFY010000023.1 GCA_903891755.1 uncultured Actinomycetes bacterium
ATGAGGTATCCCGCCAGAGAACTGTGGGATGGAATTGAATAAATTCAACATCGGCAACCGCCGCTCCAGCGCGAAGGGCGAGTGCAACGCCATCGCCAGTTGATACCGAAGGATTTGTTGTCTGCGAGTAAACCTGACCGAGACCACCCGTTGCAATTACAACAGCACGGGCAAGAGCGCGGCCAACTCCGGTACTGCTACCGGCTCCAATAACGTGGAGTGTTACCCCGCAAACTCGGCCATCAGCTGACTTGAGAGCGTCGATGACGAGAGCATGTTCGATAACTTCGATTCCAGAATCTTCTTGCACGGCAGCGAGGAGAGCGCGTGAAACTTCTGCTCCAGTTGCATCTCCTCCTGCGTGCAAAATTCGATTGCGATGATGGCCGCCCTCACGGGTAAGTGCAATCTCGCCGCTTTCTGATTTATCAAATACTGCGCCGCGCGCAATTAATTTACGAACTGCTTCTGGTCCTTCAGTCACCAAGACATTTACCGCATCAATATCGCAGAGTCCAGCTCCGGCAATCAAGGTATCTTCTTTATGCTCTTCAGGTGTATCACCGGGACCTAGCGCAGCGGCAATTCCACCTTGTGCCCATTTGGTAGAGCCCTCATCGATATGTGCTTTAGTAACAAGTAAGACTGAAAGATTTGCGGCGCGTGCATTGAGCGCCGTAGTTAATCCTGCGACTCCAGAGCCGATAACGATTACATCAGCCTGAGCGGTCCAACCTGGCGTGCCCGCAAATAACTTCATCAGTTAGATCCCATCGCCATATTGTCGAGCAATCTGACCCCATTTATCCACCCGGCAACAATTCCCCGCTTAAATTTAGTATCTTGAACCGCTAGGCCAAAACTCTGCTCATCAATAACCTCTGCATAATCAAGCTGGAAGTTCGATTCTGCAGCCAAAGTTGAGAGCATTCCCTCTCTACTTCCCGTGGAAAGAGCTCTGTTGATGACGAGGGCGATCTTGCGGTCTGCTTCACTCAACCTGACATTTCTTGAAGAGAGCGCTAAACCATCTTTATCTCGTACCGTAGGTACAGAGATGATTTGCACAGGAACGTTATTTTCAATGACCCATTTCTTCACAATAAAGAGTTGCTGAAAATCTTTCTCGCCGAAGATCGCATAGGTAGGTTTTACAACTTCAAAGAGGCGATGCACAACCGTGAGCATGCCATCGAAATGTCCAACTCGGTGGCGACCTTCAAATAATTCACCAATGGGACCGGCGAAAATCTTCTCAATCTCTCTGGGATAAACCTCTTCATAAAGAGGCGCCCAAACCTTTGTTGCCCCGGCAGCTAACGCCTTTTGCGTATCTGCTGGAAGATCCCTTGGGTATTTTGCTAAGTCATCTGGGTTTTCAAATTGGAGTGGATTCACAAAGATCGAAACAACGACCTCTGGTGAGAGTTCTCGAGCTCTCTTTATCAGCTCAAGATGCCCAGCATGAAGCGCTCCCATAGTGGGTACGAAGGCAATCTCATCTGACATGGTGCTCCAGTCCTTTCGGGGTACCGGGCTAAGAAGAAAAGTTTACCGCTTTAACCCTGTGAGGAGATCCCTGATAAATCCATGACCTATCAATTCAGCTTCCGGATCAATCTCCAACCACGGCTCGAGGACAAAGGCCCGCTCATGGGCTCGTGGGTGAGGAATCTCAAGATGTGGTTCGTGAATCTCATGATCTCCAAAGGAGATCATGTCCAAATCTAAAGTACGAGGACCCCAATGGATCTCGCGAGTTCGCCCAGCCATCGCTTCAATCTCTTGCATCTCTACGAGCAGGTCGAGCGGGTCCATCTCTGATTGACCAACAAGTACCGCATTTAGGAAATCATCTTGAACTGGCCCACCTACTGGCGCAGTTTTGTAGAAACTAGAAACTGCAGTGACCTCAATATGTTTCGAAAGTTCGTCGATGGCGTGATGCAGATGAGAATTTGTATCGCCAACATTGGAACCTAGAGCGATGACAACCTTCATTTGCTGCGCTTAATTCGTACTGCAATATCTTTAACAGGAAGACCTACAGGCGCATTTGCCTTGTGAAGTACAACTTCTACAGATGTGAGAGGAAATTCCTTGAGAAGTGCGCTGGCTATCTTCTGGGCCAATCGCTCGATGAGATTTACTGGTTCGCCAATGATTATTTCATGAACGACTTTGATAACCTGTGAATAATCAACTGCATCGCTTATCTCATCGCTCTTTGAGGCTTTCTTCCCTCTGAGTTCCAACTTCACATCCGCCGAGAAACTTTGACCATTCTTACGCTCGTGATCAAATAATCCGTGGTATCCAAAACCAGAGATGCCTTCAATTTCGATAAAGTCACTCATCTGTACAACTCCCTCACGACCTTGATGGCATCAACATGCGGTTTCACGCTGTGCGTTCGTACTCCCCACAATCCTTTTCTGGCTAACTCAGCTGTAATCGCAACGCTAGCGTCATCTCGCTGATCAGGTTCTACGCCACCCAGTAGTTCTCCCAAGAATCGCTTTCGAGATACCCCAACAAGAACGGGATAACCTAAAAGTTGGATGCGATCAATGCCGCGGAGCAATTCCCAGTTATGTTCACTTGTTTTAGCAAAACCAATTCCTGGATCGAGGATGATCTGATCTGGGGAAATGCCCGCCTCAACTAAGGCAAAGGCGCGCTCTTCAAGTTCTTGTCGGACCTCACTTACAACATCTTTATAAACCGCACGAGATTGCATATCTTTAGATTCACCTCGCCAATGCATGGCGATGTACTGCACCTCTGGATGTGCAGAAATTACCTTTGCCATCGCGGAATCTTGTAATCCCCCGCTGATGTCATTGACAATGCTGGCACCTTTGGAGATTGCAAGCTTTGCAATCTCTGATCGAGTTGTATCAATACTGATCGTGACGCCACAATCTTTGAGCGCCTCTATAACCGGAATAACCCGATCGCTCTCCTCTTCGGAGCTGATACGCAAAGAGCCAGGGCGGGTGGATTCTCCGCCGACATCAATAATGTCAACACCTTCAGCAATCATCACTTCAGCTCGAGCAATCGCATCACTCAGAGCAAAATGGCGACCGCCGTCGGCAAAGGAATCTGGCGTGACATTGAGAATGCCCATCACCAGAGTATTTTGAATATCGACCATTAGCGATCGGCAGCGGTAATAAGAGCCATCGCTTCAGCGCGCGTGGCAGCATTTCTTAAATGACCTCGAACAGCGGATGTGGTTGTCCTGGCTTGAGACTTCTTAACTCCGCGCATCGACATACATAAGTGTTCGCAATCAATAATCACGATTACTCCAGCAGGCTTCAAAATTTCAACCATCGCATCGGCGATCTGAGTAGTTAAACGCTCTTGAACTTGTGGCCTTCTCGCATAGAGATCAACGAGACGCGCCAACTTTGAGATACCCGTGATGCGTCCTGACTCTCCCGGTATGTAACCAATATGGGCAACCCCATGAAAGGGGGTGAGGTGATGTTCGCAGTGCGAGAAGACTTCAATATCTCGAACAATTACTAACTCTTTATGGCCAATATCGAAAGTGGTAGTCAGGATTTCTTCGGGGCTCTGCCAGAGTCCCTCGAAATTCTCACGGTAGGCGCGGGCGACTCGAGCTGGTGTATCTCTTAAACCATCGCGCGTGGGGTCTTCCCCAATTGCAAGGAGAAGTTCTGTTACCGCCCGTTCGGCGCGCGCCTGATCAAATTCAGATCTTGCATTTCCATCGCGTGGACCCATCGAAACTGAACTGATGTCATCGCTCATAGTCGTGGTGCTACTCCTGCTCGGCAGGAGGCGCTACAGCTTTCTTTCGAGGTTTACGGACAGGCTTTGCTACCTCTGCCTCTGGGTCAACTTGTGGCTTGGCAGCGACAAGTCCCACAGGTGGAATCGTGGAAGGTGTGCGGTTAGGCGATCCGGTCCAAGCCGGGCGAGGCTCAACCATTGTCACCTTGGTGAAGATCCGCTCAATATCCTCCTTAAGAAGAGTTTCGCGCTCCAGCAATTCAACGACAAGAGCATCCAAGATTTCGCGGTTCTGGACGAGAATATTGAAAGCCTCTTGATGTGCGTTTTCGATGAGAGAGTGAATCTCTTCATCAATCACTCCAGCAATCTCTTCTGAGTAATCTCGTTGATGTCCATAATCGCGACCAAGGAATGGATCGCTATCTCCTGTACCTAACTTGATTGCGCCAATACGTTCTGTCATTCCATATTGCGTAACCATGGCACGGGCAAGATTTGTGGCCTTCTCAATATCATTTGATGCGCCGGTGGTTGGATCATGGAAGATCAACTCTTCAGCGGCGCGACCGCCGAGTGAATATGAGAGTTGATCAAGCATCTGATTTCGAGTCGTTGCATATCGATCTTCATCTGGCAACACCATGGTGTACCCGAGAGCACGGCCACGCGGCATGATTGTTATCTTATGAACTGGATCGGTGTTAGGAAGTGCATGGGCAACAAGTGCGTGACCGCCTTCGTGATATGCGGTGATACGACGCTCTTCTTCAGTCATCAATCGACTGGTGCGTTGCGGACCCGCCATCACCCGATCAATTGATTCATCAAGAGCCATTGTTGTGATTACTTTGGCATTTTCGCGAGCTGTTAATAGCGCAGCTTCATTCAATACATTTGCGAGGTCAGCTCCAGTAAATCCAGGCGTACGTTTTGCGATAGCCATCAGATCCACGCTCTTAGCTATTGGCTTGCCCTTTGCGTGAACTTCCAAAATTGCTTTTCTTCCTAAGAGATCAGGGCGATCAACTGGAATCTGGCGATCAAAGCGACCCGGGCGCAAAATTGCTGGATCCAGAACATCTGGACGGTTAGTTGCTGCAATCAAGATAACTTGGGTGTTCGCTTCAAAACCATCCATCTCAACTAAGAGTTGATTAAGGGTCTGTTCGCGCTCATCATTTCCGCCACCAAGACCGGCGCCGCGTTGTCTTCCCACCGCATCGATTTCATCAACGAAGATAATTGCAGGAGCGGCTTCCTTAGCTTGATTAAATAGATCACGAACGCGAGAGGCTCCAACACCGACGAACATCTCCACAAACTCTGAGCCGGAAATTGAGAAGAAGGGAACATTCGCTTCACCGGCGACAGCCCTTGCAAGAAGGGTCTTACCTGTACCTGGAGGGCCGTAGAGAAGTACTCCCTTTGGAATCTTCGCTCCAATATCCTGATATTTCTTAGGGTCTGAGAGGAAATCTTTAATCTCGCGAAGTTCTGCAACTGCCTCATCAGCGCCAGCCACATCAGCGAAGGTGGACTTAGGGGCTTCCTTTGATTGCAACTTCGCCTTGGATCGCCCGAAAGAGAAGATGCGATTTCCACCTTGAGAGTTGGACATAAAGAGCAAGAGGATAAATCCAATAACCAGGAATGGCGCAAAACTAAAGAGGAGAGAAGCTAAGAATGAGGTTGTTGGAACCTTTACATTCCAAGCTTTAGTTGGAGGGTTACTTGTGAGCAGCTCTGTTATCTGCGCCTCTTCATTGGCAACATATGAAGCGACCAAATGGTTGGCGCCATTTACAGTTTCGCCCTTTTTAAGAATTACCTGAATCTTCTGATCTTTATCAATAACAAGAGCAGACTCCACTTTATTTTGCGAGATTTCCGCCAAGACGGTGGAGGTATCCACCGGAGTGTAGGTAGCGCCGCTTCCAGAGATTTTTCCCAGCGCTACAACCAGCACAAGTGCAAGGACAATCCAAAAAAGTGGACCGCGCATCATCTTGCGCACTCGCTTACGTGGAATCTTTATCTTTTTATCTGCCATTGCTCTTCTCTATTATCTACTCTCTTGCTAACGGGGAACGGATAAGGCTAAGAATTTATTCCAGTTCTTAGGAGTAGACCTCTTTAGCCAAAATACCAATGAAGTCTAAATTGCGATATTTCTCGTCATAATCCAATCCATATCCCACAACAAATTCATTTGGAATATCAAAACCCACATACTTCACATCTACTTCTACCTTCGCAGCATCTGGCTTGCGGAGCATTGTGAGAATTTCTACGCTCTTTGTACCGCGAGATTGCAAATTGGATTTAAGCCAAGCGAGCGTTAAGCCAGTGTCGACGATATCTTCAATAATTAAAACATTACGTCCCGAGATGTCGCGATCTAAATCTTTTAGGATGCGTACAACTCCGCTGGACTTAGTTCCAGAACCATAAGAAGTAACGGCCATCCAATCCATCTCAACATGACAATTCAGTGAGCGGACGAAATCAGCCATGGTCATCACAGCGCCTTTTAGAATTCCAATCACCAACAAATTCTTATCCGCATAATCTGCCTCGACCTGCAGGGCGAGCTCTTTCAATCGCGCCTGAATTTCCGGGGCGGTGACAATGACGCGTTCGATATCTGCGCCTGCGGTAGTTAAATCCACGATGCTCCTTTTATGCTTTTATGAGATCTGCTGCGAGAGCGAAAGTCTGCCCGAAATTCGGAGGACCTTCACACCACCGGGGAGGGAAATCTCCCCCTGCCCGTGCCAATTCGTGATTAACGCCTCAATCGGTGCCAGGTGATCTGCCCCCAAACTGCCCATCGGGGCTCCAACGCTATAAATGGCGCTACGCAGAACCCGAATTCGGACCGCTTTTGGCAGCCCTTCCAGGAGAGAAACCGGTAGATCCTCTGGGTTTTGCCCTTTGAGGAACTCCTCGGCCAAGAAATCAAGGGCATCAGCATCTTCTCTCAAAATAGCCGCACTGCGGGCTAGAGCATCAATAATTCCAGGCCCAAGATGGGATTCCATCAGAGGCAAGATTTCTTTGCGGACGCGAACCCTGGAATAAGCCAGTTCAGAGTTATGTGGGTCGATCCATGGGGTGATTGAGTTTTCCAGGCAAGCCGCCTCAGTCGTAGCGCGTTCAATTGAGAGAAGCGGACGAATAAATTTCCCGTTCACCTCAGCGATGCCTGAGAGAGATCGCGTTCCAGATCCCCTAGCTAATCCAAGGAGAACAGATTCAGCTTGATCATTTTTGGTGTGAGCTAAGAAGAAGTAATCTGGTTGATACCGTGCGATAGCAGAGTCGAACGCTGCATATCGAGCTCTGCGGGCAGAACTCTCCATCCCATCAGTGAGTTCAACGTCGACGGTCATAATCTCTACATTTGTAAATCCTAAATTCAATAATTGGGTACGCGCCTTGACTGCAATTTCCGCAGAACCGCTTTGGAGTTGATGGTCGATAATGATTGCGACGACTTCAACCTCAGCGCTCTTTGATTCAATGAGTGTCCCAATGGCCAGCGCCATCGAATCAGCGCCACCAGATACTCCAATGAGAATACGATGTGAAGCGGATTCAACCCATGGTCGAACAGCTTGCCTGATTGTCAGGGTTGCCTTCATGGGTGAAGCCTAATTGTTAAACCCGACCACCTGAAGGCATCAATCCATTAACGCTGTAGATACTTGAGAAGAGCAATCCGGTGCGAGTTGAGTTCGCCTCCCACATCATTCCATTACCCGCGTAGATTGTGATGTGGTGAATATTTTGAACAGATCCATCGTAAGAGTAGAAGAGCAGGTCTCCAGGGATTAAATCAGCCAGAGGTACGCGTTGGGTATCAACAAAGTAGAGGGCAGCATTTAAGCGGGACCAATTCGGCCAACCTAAACCAGCTGCTTTATACGCCGCATAAACAAGCCCTGAACAGTCGAAGCTATTTGGACCTTGCGCTCCCCAAACATATGGTTTGCGGGCTAATACTTGCTTCTTTGCATAAGCAACTGCCTTTGCACGAATTGCATCTGTTCCACGAGTTGTGGATCGACCTTTAAATCCTCGATCGGGCCAGATCTTTGCCTGTCCCTTCGTGTGGGACGCGGTGTTGGCACTTGATTGCTCAAGTTGTGAAAGAGCAAGTTGTTGTTGCAGGGTAATGCGAATGTTTCGGGCCTTCGCAAGCTCTGCCATGAGTTGAGATTGAATCGCGCGAAGTTTTGCAACCTCTGCAGCTTGAGCTGATTGCGCTGCCGCCGCCGCAGCTTTCGCCGCTGCAACCTTTGCAGTAGCTGATGCTTGCGCTAACTTCGCCGCGGTAGCCGCTGCTTGCGCCGCTTTTGCAACAACGAATGCGCTCTTATAACGCGCAAGTGCTACCGAGTCACTTGCACCTACTTGATTGAGGAGACTTAAGCGGTCGACTAAATCTTGTGGACCATTTGATTCCAAGACACTGTTGAGTGTCGTGAATCCCCCGCCCATGATGTACGCGTTAGAGGCCATCCGCCCGATAGTGCGATTTGCTTGGGCAACGGCGACTTGAGTGAGCACGGCATGAGCCGTAGCCAAATTTGATTGTTTTGTTGCGACCACAAGCGCAGCTTGAGCAGAGAGAAGTTGAGCTTGGCGGTGATTGGTTACTGCGGTGAGTTGTTGCAGGAGATTCTGGGCAGAAGCTAATTGGCTGGTTGCTGCCGCTGCTGCAGCGGCTTTAGCATTTTCTGCAGCTTGAGCTGCAGCAATCTGTGCCTTTGTCGGCGCTGAAACTTTTGGTTTAGGTGTGGGGGTCGCTGCGCTAGAAATTGCAGGCACGGCCATGAGAAGAGCCGCAACGAGCGCGACAAGGCGAAGCTGCCGAGGATTCTTCATGTAGCCAACCGTTCGTGAGGAAGTAACAGTTAAGGATAGGTGATGAATCGGGATGAAACGGACATTGACGCGGTGTGAAATTGCTGAGTATTTAGTTCGCAACATCCCTGCGCTTAAAGAGGATCGCCACTATTCCAAAACCAACACTGAGATAGAGCGCAGATATTCCAAGTGACCATTGGTAACTCACGGTATCTGATCCACCTTGTGCAATATTGTCGAAGTTCTGCCCCGGCAGCCACTTCTGGGTGCTGGATACAACACCGCCTAATATTGTTTCAAGAATCAGAGACCAGATCACACCTGTTGCGATAGCGCTAATGGGAGATCTAAAGAGCAAGCCAAGAATCATCCCAAAGGTTCCAAAGGCCAGAGTTGTTAAGAGCACATTTACAAAGGTGCGTCCGAGAAGTGAGAGCGCAGTCGCTGTAAACCAAGCCGATGTTGTGACCTTTGCATGTGGCGCAAGTCCATAGGAAACACCAATTGCAACTACTGCATCTAAGAAGACGAGAGCTACCGCAAAGATAATCATGGAGAGATATTTTCCAAAGAGAATCTTCATTCGAGATGGTTGGCGAACCAAGAGATTGCGAAGCGTACCTAGGGTGTACTCCTGAGCAGTTTGTGAGGCAAATACACAGAGCGCCGTAATACCTAAGAAGAATGAGACGATCTTAAATCCGTAGATCAACCCAGTTGCTTGGCTCAACAGCTCTGGCGAAATTACTTCGCCTCTCTGCCCATTTCCCTGGCCTGAGTTTGCGCGCAAGAAAACTATTGATGTGAAGAGAGCTGTCAGGGCTGCGACAACGAGAATCGTGGAGATAAGAAGTGTTGGCCTACGAAGCTTGCGCAATTCTGCGCGCGTAACATTTAACATCACTTACTCCCCTGTCATCTCAAAGAAGGTTTCTTCCAACGTAGGTTGCGTCGCCGTTAAGGAAGAGAGTGTAATTCCTGCATTAAATGCTAAGCGATTAAATGTGGCACCCCACGTTGAGTCAGCAACGATGTGGACTGAACCGTTATCAACTGAAGCTTCCTTGCCATGCCGTGTCGCAATCTCAACTAACTTATTGAGGTCAACTGTAAATTCAGGTTCAACAACAAGTGTCGCAATTTGCGCTGCTAAGAGATCTTGAGTGCGTCCAGCAAATAGGACTTTGCCTTCGCGCAACATAATGAGAGATTCTGAAATCATCTCCAACTCGGAGAGCAGGTGTGATGAGACAAATACGCTCGTCCCCTCACTCGCCAAATCTTTTATGAGATTTCGAACCTCTTGAATTCCAGATGGATCTAATCCATTGGTCGGTTCATCAAGAACAAGTAACTTGGGATTGGGAAGTAGCGCGGCTGCAATTCCAAGTCGTTGCTTCATTCCTAATGAATAGGTCTTGTACTTCGAACCGCCACGATCAGCCAATCCAACTTTTTCAAGGAGCTCGCTCACACGGTTCTGCGGAAATCCTCCAAGGGATGCGAGAACCTTTAGATTTTCAGCCCCGCTGAGTGCTGGATAGAAAGCGGGGCCTTCAATCATTGCGCCTACCTGTGGGAGGTAGCGTTCCGGATGGGAGATGCTCTGACCAAGTACCGTTCCAGTTCCGCCTGTAGGTTGAATCAACCCAAGGAGCATGCGAATAGTTGTGGTCTTTCCAGATCCATTTGGACCAACAAAGCCGCAGACAGTGCCGAGTGGAACTTCAAAAGTTGCATGTGAGAGAGCGCTGCGCTCTCCATAAACCTTGGTGAGATCTGTTACTGAGATTGCTGTCGTCATCTGATAACCATACGACTAAGACCTGAGAAAAGGATGAATAAAGGGTTAATGTGGATTGATTAGATTGTTCGCTTAAATTGCAGTGTGCTTAGCAAGCACGGTGGCGATAACAAGGACGAGCGAATAGACGCTCAAATAGGTGATTGACCAGTGAAAGAGTTTGAGCGCCGCCGCCTCTGAACCTAAACCGGAAATTTTAAAGAGTTGGGTGGCAAAACCGATGCTCAGTAGCGCAGTAATTACATAACTCCACCAAGGAAGATGCGCACTTACGAGAACTAGAACTGAGGTGATCACCATACAAATAGAGTGGAACCACATCTGCTTTTGCACTGATTTGATGCTTGCGACAACCGGCAACATTGGAATGCCAGCTGCTGCGTAATCCTCTTTATATTTAATTGCCAGCGCCCAGAAATGTGGCGGCGTCCAGAAGAAGATAAGTAAGAAGAAGAGCCAAGCAGTTAATGAAAGTGAATTTGTTATTGCTGCCCAGCCGATGAGTACAGGCATACAACCTGCTATACCTCCCCAGACAATATTTTGAGAGGTGCGACGTTTGAGCCAGAGCGTGTAGCCCACAACGTAAAACAAAATTGCTAAGAGAGTGAGAAGTGTTGCTAGGACAGTTGTAAAGATCAAGAAGATTAAGAGCGAGATGATTGTGATGACTAGCGAGAAGGCAACAGCTTGCTGCTCGTTTATCTCACCGCTCACCAAGGGGCGTTTGCTGGTGCGCTTCATGAGACGATCGGATTCGACCTCAATCACCATATTGAAAGCGTTGGATGCACCGGCTGCCAAGGTACCGCCAATTAAAGTTGCAATCGTTACGCCCAGAGGAGGGAACTTATGCGCATGGTTCTGGGCATAAGTCGCCATAAAGAGAGCAGGCAGAGTGGTGACTAATAGAAGTTCTACCACCCGCAATTTCATTAGTGCCACATAGGCGCCCACATGGCTCATATCGTGATTCTAACCATCAATGGCTTACTTCTGTGGCTTGGCAATTGTGCCTAACATCTGGTCAATTGTTACGCGGGCGGCCTGACGTGCACTTTCAAGGTTGCGTATGTGATTTGCCACAACGGCGAATACATATTGATCGGCACCGACCGTTACAAATCCAGCCAAACTTATGGTCGTATTAATCCATCCGGTTTTGGCGTGAACCAATCCCACAGCGTTCGGGGCATCATTCACAAATCTATATTTAAGGGTTCCGGTCTCACCGGAAGTGGGAAGTCCGTCAACTATTGCTTGAAACTTCGGGTTCTCTCGGACGGCAAGTAAGAGTTCCACTATTTGACGGGCGGAGACCCTGTTCTGATGAGAGAGACCATTGCCATCATAAATGTGTATCCCCTTCGGGGAAATTCCCAGATCAGTCAGGGTTTTTGAAAATGCTGCCTGCAGGCCGGCGGCATCCGTTGTGAATCCCATCGCTCTAGCAGCTGTCCGCCCCAATCGATCAGCTAAGGCGTTATCGCTATACAGCAATGTGAATTCAACAATCTTGGATAAGGGGGGCGATTGAATTGAAGCCAATTCGGCAGTCGCATCGTTGAGGTTATTTACCTTAACGGGAGTTATATTCAAATAGCCTGCAAAATATTTTTGTAGCGCTTGTATATCTAGGGCGTAAACATCTTTGTACTCCAAGGTGATGTTCTTAATCTCTGGATGTAACTCAATGATTGAATTGAAGAGGCTTGGAGAGAATGCGCGATTGTTCTGCTCCTCTTCGGAAAGGTCTGTGGTGAGCCAGGGATCATCACTACCCGCCAATAGATAGGTATCGCTCTTGTTGGTTGAACTGAGTGTGGTCTTAAAGACCATATCTGGATTAAAAGCGCTCAAGGTTGTTGTCATTGAAAACAGTTTCATGACGGATGCGGGTGCGCGTTGCACATCGGGATCAAGAGAGAAGAGTTGTTGGTTATCTCTTGGATTCACCAGCAAAATTCCAGGATTTGCGAGGGTTGGAGATGCGGCTAACTTAATGAATTGTTCTGGCACAGCTAGCGCTTGCGCTGGTGAGGTTGATGCGATGAGTGAAAAAATGCAGAGCCCAATCACTGTCACCGAGTTATACCTGCTTCGCGCCAGCGCTTTTCGCATGGGCAGATTATGCCTCTTCAATATGAGAATGGATTAAGGTGACCGTATGAGCGCGGAAATTGGTCCTGGTGAATTCTTTCCGGTGGTCGGGGTAGGTCCTCACGAGAAGCCTTGGCCCGCCGATGATCGCCTCGATCCAGATCTTCTTGAAAACGGAGATCGTCGCAACGTCCTCGATCACTATCGATATTGGACGGTAGAGGCGATAGTTGCGGATCTAGATACCAAGAGACATCCTCTTCAGATTGCAATTGAAAATTGGCAGCACGATCTCAATATTGGTTCGGTCGTTAGAACCGCGAACGCTTTTAACGTTTCTTACGTTCATATCGTCGGAAAGCGCGATTGGAACCGTCGCGGCGCGATGGTTACAGATAAGTATCTGCATGTAGTTCATCACCCAACCGTCGCCGACTTTGCTGCCTGGTGCGCGGAGAAGAACGTTCCGATCATTGGGATAGATAATCTTCCAGTTTCACAGCAGATGGAGAACTTCCCGCTTCCAGAGAAATGCGTGCTCTTCTTTGGACAAGAGGGTGCTGGCATGTCAGATGAAGCGGTTGGAATTTGCCAGGTGGTTCTTGCCATCCAGCAGTACGGCTCAACGCGCTCCATGAACGCATCGGCAGCAGGCGCAATCGCGATGTATGCCTGGGCGATGCAACATCTCAACCCAAAGCTTTAATTAATCCTCAATTACCTCTGTCACAGAAGTGAGTCGGCGCTCAATCTCATCTGCTTCATCCAGACGACCGAGATCTCGCAATACTCCAGCGATATGGCGTTCAATCTCAACGATAAAGTCGAAATCTTTCCACTCGCTCTCCGTCGCGATTTCAAGAACGCGCTCCAAGGTATCTAGGCCATCTTGCTCCAGGCCAGTCATGATTTGAGCCTTACCCAGTTCGAGAAGAGAGTAAGTCTCGCGGCGATGGTCGTGGGCAGTTACAAAGACATCAAGAGATTTTTGAGCAGCAATCAGCGCCTCTTCGCCCAAACCAAGTTCGATTAAGGCGTGAGCAATCTTCTGGTCACAACGAGCGACATTGATTACCTCTTTAAGGCTCTTGAAGAGTGCGCGGGCCTCGCGGAATGCAGCAAGAGATAACTCGTGTTGACCAAGCTCGCGGTGGGCACAACCGATCAGGTGTAAATCATTTGCTGCGCCAGAGTCATTTCCATCCACTAAATGCTCTTGTACGCATTCACGCATGCACTCGATTGTCTTCTCGTAATCTTTAGCACCGAAACACCATTCGCCGAGAGTGCAGGCAAGATCGATTGCTAATGGAGACTTTGATTCACGTAGTAGATCAACAGCTTTGCTCATTGCAGATGCTGCTTCAGAGTTACGCTTCAATTGATTGAGGTTATAACCAATTGCGGAGTAAGCCTGCGCTAGACCATCCGCCGGTGCTACTGCGCCCAACTCTGTGTAAATGTCACGAGCAGTTTCGGCCAGCGCGAGCGCTTCGTCATATTGGCCACGAGCGTAGATTCGAGCACTCAATTCATAATAAGTATTTGCGCGCTCTAGACCTGTTGTCTCCGGAATTCTCTCCCACAACATTTCCTCGGTAACAATATCTTCTAAGCCGTTGTCATCGTCGTCGCTCAAGGTTAAACCCCCTGTGTGCCTAAGGACACTCGTTTCTCCCCAACCCCCTACGCCGGAGGAGGGTTCGCTGTAGTGCTTGCCTTACACTAGCAACTGAGCGCATAACCGTGCAGCGCAACGCAGAATGAATTTCGCAGGGCGCCGACTCTCTCAGGAGTCCGTTATGAGTAGATTGGAGCAGTTCTAGATGAAATCCCAGCGCTGGGTGCCGAAGTGGATGGGTCGCGTCACCTTCCTTGTTGGACTATTCGACATACTTGCAAACGTTTCGCGAAGATTCCGAGCGCCCGTTAGCAAACTCAACAACATCCTCCCAGTCTTTCTTAATGGAACCGCGCTAGCGACTGCGATTTTCACCGGATTGATTTTGATGATCCTCGCCCGCGG
>CAITFY010000024.1 GCA_903891755.1 uncultured Actinomycetes bacterium
GCTGCTTCATACGAACTCATTCGTATCGATTCACAATCTCAAGAAGATTCTTACCTGCAGATAGATCTGTTGGAATATCAATTGGGTAACTTCCAGTGAAGCATGCGGTACATAATTTTGATTCCGCAATGGTGGTCGCTTCAACCAACCCTTCCATCGAAACATAACCCAATGAATCGGCGCCAATGGAGCGACGAATTTCTTCGACCTCTAGTCCTGCGGCGATGAGCTCGGCGCGTGATGCAAAATCAATTCCGTAATAGCACGGCCATTTAACTGGAGGGGAGGAGATGCGAACATGGATCTCGAGTGCGCCGGCTTCGCGCAACATGCGAATGAGAGCGCGCTGGGTATTTCCGCGAACGATGGAGTCGTCGACAACAACAATGCGCTTGCCTTCAATGACATCGCGAAGCGGATTGAGCTTTAAACGAATGCCGAGCTGGCGAATTGTCTGGCTTGGCTGAATAAATGTGCGACCCACATATGAGTTCTTAACTAAGCCTGCGCCGTAGGGAATCCCTGATTCGCGCGCATAACCAACTGCGGCTGGGGTTCCTGACTCTGGAACCGGAATTACCAAGTCAGCTGAGACTGGATGTTCTTTCGCTAACTGCGCTCCAAGTGCGACACGGGTTGTGTGCACATTGCGGCCAGCAATCGAAGTATCTGGGCGTGCCAGATAGACATACTCAAAGATGCAACCCTTAGGTTCAGGGGTCGCCCAGTGAGTTGAGCGCAATCCATTCTCATCAATCGCAATAAATTCACCGCACTCAACTTCGCGGACAAATGCTGCGCCGACAATATCTAGCGCTGCTGATTCAGATGCAACTACCCAACCGTGATCGAGCTTTCCGATTACAAGTGGACGTACACCGTTGCGATCGCGAGCTGCATACAAGGTGTGTTCATCCATAAAGACAAGCGAGAATGCACCCTTAAGCATTGGCAGAACTTCAAGCGCCGAGCTCTCAAAGTTCTTTCCTTTTTGAGCCGCGATAAGCGCAGTCATAATCTCAGTATCGGTAGTGGCATTCATGCCATCATTATTTTTTGGAGCAATCTTTGCGAGCGCCTCTGCAAGGTCGCCGGTGTTGGTGAGGTTGCCGTTGTGTGCGAGCGCCAAAGTTCCGTGATCTGTGGAACGAAGAGTTGGTTGCGCATTGGCCCATGTTGATGAACCTGTTGTTGAGTAACGGCAGTGACCGATAGCGAGATTGCCTGTAAGCGTTGCTAAATCATTTTCGGTAAATACTTGGGAGACCAGACCCATATCTTTATAAACGACAATTCGTTTTCCATCAGATGTTGCAATACCAGCTGACTCTTGTCCTCGATGCTGTAGAGCGTAGAGTCCGTAAAATGTAAGTTTGGCTACCTCTTCATCAGGAGCCCAGACACCAAAGACACCGCACTCATCTTGTGGCCCTTTTTCACCAGCAAAGGTTTCAAAGGTGAGTTTTCCATCGGGGCGCCTTGTCACTCTGCAATCCTAATTGTCTGCGAGGCCTGCTGAAACAAAGCGGAGAGATCGGAGCGTTCACCGCTTGCGGTGATTCGCCCATCGCGAATTCCATCTTCCCATTCAAGCGAACCATCAATGAGAGCGATTAATTCGTCAGCTCCC
Source organism: uncultured Actinomycetes bacterium (assembly GCA_903891755.1). Lineage (GTDB taxonomy): Bacteria > Actinomycetota > Actinomycetes > Nanopelagicales > Nanopelagicaceae > PALSA-747. The sequence continues at coordinate 1,631 of CAITFY010000024.1, forward strand.
ATCTCAACAACATTGGGTGGAGTACCACGGGTGTGCTTGGGACCTTCGCAACATTGGATGGCAGCGTAAGGAGGTATCCGAAGTTCTACGGCGTGACCTGGTGCTATCTGACCAATCTCCTCCAAGAGCGCTTTCACCTGCGAGAGAACGAGTGGGTCGCGCGCCATGGGGTCTTCTATCCGAAGAGTCTTGGAAGGGTCGCGGTATGAGCTTCTTTGAGTTCAACCAGTGGAATGGTGGCATCGTTGATGAGAAGGATATCCCCACCGGTTTTTCCAAGGTGATGAACTGGGATCTCAAACTTCGCAGCAAGGGCTTCTAAGGCGGCGAGATTTTGAGGGTCGACGGTGATCAATATCCGGCCTGGGGTCTCCGCGAAGAGAGCAGCCGCAACTCCACCAGGGATGTACTCACCAGGAAGTGAGATCGTGGCGCCAATGCTGTTTCGCAAGGTTGCCTCGGTGAGCGCAGCAGCTAGTCCGCCATCGCTGAGATCATGTGCAGATTCCAGGAGAGGTTGGGCCTCAAGGAGCAGATTGATCAAACGAACTTCCATCTCGATATCTGGAGTTGGAGCCAGATCGCCCAGCTGCCCATGGATATGAGCCCACTCGGAACCGCTGAAATTATCCGCAGTATTTCCAAGTTGAAGCACTTCTAGATCAGCAGCTGGAATGCCCATCTTGGTGCGCTTTGTGACATCTTGAATTACGCCGAGCACTCCAATAACTGGAGTCGGCAAAATTGCAACGCTTCCGGTCTGGTTATAGAAGGAGACGTTTCCACCAGTGACTGGAAGGCCCATCTCTAAACAGATATCAGCAAGGCCACGTACGGTCTCAGCGAATTGCCACATCACACCTGGATCTTCCGGTGAACCGAAGTTCAAGCAGTTAGTAACTGCAAGAGGTTTGGCACCGGTGGTTGCAATGTTGCGACACGATTCTAGGAGAGCCAACTTCGCGCCGTTGTAAGGATCAAGATATGACCAACGAGCATTCGCATCAGTAGAGATTGCAACGCCGAGGTTTGTCTCCTCATCAATACGCACCATTCCAGAATCTTCTGGTTGTGCAAGAACTGAGTTTCCTTGGACATAGCGATCATATTGATCGGTGACCCATGACTTATCCGCAATATTTGGAGAAGAGATCAGCGCAAGTAACTCTGACTTAATCTCTGCAGCGCTATCAAGTGTCGGAAGTGATGTCGGAGCGAGTGAATCTAAATATGTAGGGCGAGCGATTGGGCGGTTGTAGACCGGACCATCATGAGCAACGGTGCGAGGTGGAACATCAACAATCAACTCACCATTGAAAGTGATTTCAAGGTGCTTGCCTTCGGTGACCTCACCGATGACAGTTGCGGTGACATCCCACTTCTTACAAATCTTCATAAAGCGTGAGAGCTTAGAAGGTTCGATGATTGCGCACATACGCTCTTGAGATTCAGACATCAAGATCTCTTCAGGAGAGAGTGAAGGATCGCGCAGTGGAACCTTCTCTAACTGAATCGACATTCCGCCAGAACCAGCAGATGCAAGTTCAGATGTTGCGCACGAAAGTCCCGCGCCACCTAAATCCTGAATACCAACGACGAGATCTTCGGCGAAGATTTCTAGTGAGCATTCAATCAAAACTTTTTCAGCAAATGGATCTCCCACTTGAACTGCAGGACGCTTTGCCGCTTTACCTGATGCAAATGTTTCAGAGGCGAGAACTGATACGCCACCAATTCCATCGCCACCGGTTTTTGCACCGAAGAGAACCACAAGATTCCCGGTTCCATGAGCGGTTGCAAGCTTGATATCTTCATGGCGCATCACGCCAACGCAGAGAGCGTTTACAAGAGGATTGCCCGCATAAGTAGCGTCAAACACTACTTCTCCACCGATATTTGGAAGTCCTAAACAGTTTCCGTATCCACCAACGCCAGCAACAATTCCTGGCAACACTCTGCGGGTATCTGGAGCGTCAGCTGGACCGAAGCGAAGTGGATCCATGACGGCGATCGGGCGTGCACCCATCGTCAAGATATCTCGAACGATTCCGCCAACTCCTGTTGCCGCGCCTTGATATGGCTCAACGAAAGATGGGTGATTGTGCGATTCAATTTTAAACGTGACTGCATACCCTTGCCCGATATCGACAACGCCAGCGTTCTCGCCGATACCAACGAGCAGTGCATCAGAGTGCGGGGCTTTCTCACCAAATTGCTTGAGGTGAACCTTGGAAGATTTATAAGAACAATGCTCCGACCACATTACCGAATACATCGCGAGTTCGGAAGAAGTTGGTCTGCGACCGAGAATCTCTTTAATACGTGCGTACTCATCTTCTTTAAGACCAAGTTCGCGCCATGGTTGTTCGGTGTCTGGATGCGCAGTCGCGACTGCAACGGTATCGAGAGACATTAGCGACCTACCAAGCTATGGAGAACAGAGGTGAAAAATGTAAGGCCATCAGTACTTGGACCTGTAAGAGATTCAATTGCCTGCTCTGGGTGGGGCATAACACCAACCACATTTCCACGAGCATTTGTAATTCCAGCAATATCATTCTTAGAACCATTTGGATTTGTGCCGGCGTAGCGAAGCACAACGCGACCTTCTGATTCCAATTCATGAAGAGTCTCTGCGCTGGCTTGGAAAGAACCTTCGCCATTCTTAATAGGAATAACTAGGCGATCGCCTTTTGTGTACCCAGAAGTCCATGGAGTTGAGTTGTTCTCAACGGTGAGAGGTTGATCTGTGCAGACAAAGTGCAGACCTTGGTTGCGAGTGAGCGCCCCAGGCAAGAGGTGAGATTCGCAGAGAATCTGGAAACCGTTGCAGATACCAAGAACAGGAAAACCATGTTCGGCCGCGATAATGATGGAAGACATGATGGGAGCGAAGCGCGAGATTGCACCGCAACGCAAATAGTCACCATAAGAAAATCCACCGGGAAGTACAACAGCTTCAACTTCTTTGAGGTCATCACTTGCATGAAAGAGTGGAACTGGAACCCCGCCCGCTAAGCGGATGGCACGAAGAGCTGAAGAATCATCCAAGGAGCCTGGAAATGTAACGACGCCAATGCGCATTAGGCCTCAACCTTTACGAGGAAGGTCTCGATAACTGGGTTAGAAAGTAGTGTTTCTGCTGCCTTTTCGACCTCAGCGAGCTGTTCAGCTGTTGGAGTGCCTGCGACTTCAATTTCAAAACGCTTGCCCTGACGAACAGAGGTGGCGAAGGTGAAACCTAGGCGAGGCAGCGCGGCTGCAACTGCTTGTCCTTGTGGGTCAAGGATCTCGGGCTTCAACATAACTTCCACGACGATGGTGGCCATTAGATATTCCTTCCGGTCAGGAGCGTGAAAGCTGATTCATAACGTTCGCGCGTCTTATCAACAACATCTTGAGGAAGTTCTGGTGGTGGGCTCTGACGATCCCAACCTGATGCAAGCAACCAATCTCGAACATATTGCTTATCGAATGAAGGTTGTGCACCGCCTGGCTTCCAACTATCGGCAGACCAGAAACGAGAAGAGTCCGGGGTTAAGGCCTCATCGCCTAAGCAAATCTTACCCTCTGCATCAAGGCCGAATTCAAATTTAGTGTCCGCCAAGATAATCCCGCGTGTGGCGGCATAGTCATGTGCTGTTGCATAGAGCTTCAAAGTTAAATCGCGCAAACTCTTCGCATCCTCTTGCCCGACAATTGAAGAGGCGCGTTCAAATGTGATGTTCTCATCATGATCGCCCATCTCAGCTTTTGTTGCGGGCGTAAAGATATTTGATGGAAGTTTTGAACCATCGAGCAATCCAGCTGGCAGTGCAATCCCAGTTACGGATTGATTTTTCTGATATTCAACCCAACCCGAACCAGTGAGATAACCGCGCGCAACACACTCGATAGGAAACATCTCAAGTGGTTTAACAATGACGGCGCGCTCTTTAACTTCATCTGGAACATCAGTAGTGATTAAGTGATTAGGAACAATCTCTTTAAACATCTCAAACCAGAAGAGGGAGAGTTGTGTGAGCAGCTTTCCTTTACCTGGAATTTCAGTAGGAAGAATGTAATCAAATGCGGAGATACGATCGCTTGCAACAATCAAGAGTTCGCCGTTGAGATTTGTATATAGATCGCGAACCTTGCCGCTGCGAAGATGGTTCCAACCATCAATCATGGCGCTCACCGAATACTAGATGGGCGATATTTCGCCGCATCAGGGTGGAGTGATGTAATCGCTTCAATGCGATTGATAATACGAGTCGTTTGTGCGACGGCATCTCCAGTGAACTCCATGGGAGTTGAGAGCAAGGTCTCTAAAGCCGCTTTATCAAGTGGAATACGGGTATCTGCAGCAAGTGCATCAATCATGGTGTTTGGCTTGCCCGCTCTAATTCCAAGAGCAGCCGCAACCGCGTGTTCCTTAATAACTTCGTGAGCAACTTCGCGTCCCACTCCAGCTTTTACTGCGGCAACCAAAATCTTCGTTGTCGCTAAGAATGGAAGATAACGATCGAGCTCTGTATTGATGACTTCTGGGAAGGCGCCAAACTCACTCAGGACAGTCATAAATGTTTCGAAGAGTCCATCAATTGCATAAAAGGCATCTGGGAGTGCGATTCGGCGTACAACGCTGCACGAGACATCGCCCTCGTTCCACTGATCTCCGCTAAGTTCGCCAACCATTGAGGCGTATCCGCGAAGCACAACGCTTAGACCATTAACGCGCTCACATGATCTGGTGTTCATTTTATGTGGCATCGCGCTTGAACCAACTTGACCAGCTTTGAATCCTTCGGTTACAAGTTCAGCGCCAGCCATCAATCGAATCGAGGTTGCAAATGATGATGGAGCTGCAGCAAGTTGAACCAATGTAGTGAGGACATCGAAGTCGAAGGAGCGCGGATAAATCTGTCCGGTGGAATCAAGGACACGATTAAATCCAAGATGCTCAGCAACTTCCGCTTCTAGTCTGGCATGAGCACCAGAACTTCCCAAGAGGTCTACTGAATCTTGAGCAGTTCCAACCGGCCCTTTAATTCCGCGGATTGGATAACGTTCGATTAAATTCTCTAAACGCTCGTATGCGAAGAGCAATTCCTCGGCAGCAGATGCAAAGCGCTTACCTAAAGTTGTTACTTGCGCAGCAACATTATGTGAGCGACCTGTGATTGGTTGTTCGATGTATTGACCGGCGCGTTCTGCAAGCATTGCAAGGGTTGCGACGACGCGATCTTGAACTAGCAAGAGTCCATCACGAACCTGCATCGCTTCTACATTCTCAGTGAGATCGCGAGAGGTCATTCCTGCGTGAATCGCCTCATGACCAGCGAGCGCATTGAACTCCTCGATGCGAGCCTTTACGTCATGACGCGTTAATTTCTCTCGAGCGTCAATTGAGGCGAGATCTACATGCGGAAGCAGCTTCTCGTAATCATCAATTGTTTCGCCCGGAATTGCATGACCAAGTTTTGATTGGGCTCGCATGACTGCAACCCACAATTTACGTTCTTGGATAATTTTGGATTCAGGTGACCAGATGGAGCGCATCGCGGCCGATGCATAACGATCCGCTAAAACGCTCATGGGCTAATTCTCTCTTATTTCAGAGGGGGTTGATGCCGCGCTAGCAAGGAGTGCGATGTCGCGGCGATAGTGAGCACCACGTAATGAAATTTTTGCAATCGCCTCATAGGCCTTCAACCTGGCTTCGGTAAGAGTGGCTCCCACGCCAGTAACTGATAGAACGCGGCCCCCTGCAGAGTGAAGGACTCCGTCCTGAAGTCTGGTTCCCGCTTGGTAGACATCAGCGCCTTCGATCGTTGAAATTCCTGTGATGGGATCGCCAACCTTCGGGGTAGCGGGGTAGTCCTCGGCGGCCAGAACCACTGTCACTGCTGCATCATCGGACCATTCCAGCGGGGCATCTCCAGCGAGATTTCCAGTGGCAGCCCGGTAGAGAAGTGAGGCGAGCGGAGTCTTCAGGCGAGGCAGAAGTACCTGGGTCTCTGGGTCGCCAAAACGAGCGTTGAACTCAATCACACGAAGTCCGCGGGAGGTCAGGGCGAGACCTGCATAAAGGAGCCCCACAAATGGAGTATCCCGAGCCTTCATCTCAGCGATGGTTGGCTTCAAAACCTGGAGCAAGGTCTGCTCGACGATATCGCTCGGTGCCCAAGGCAGGGGTGAATACGCTCCCATTCCACCGGTATTTGGTCCGGCATCGCCATCGCCTACCCGTTTGAAGTCTTGGGCCGGCTGCATAGCCAAAATTGTGGTGCCATCTGAGATTCCAAAGAGTGAAACTTCTGGCCCATCTAAAAACTCTTCAATAACAACGCGGGGAGAGAGGTATGCGTGATCGAGGGCTAACTGACGATCATCTGTGACAACCACACCTTTACCTGCGGCAAGACCATCGTGCTTAACCACATATGGCGCCCCAAAGGTGTCGAGAGCGGATTCGATCTCCGCCTTGGTCGTGCAGGTGAAACTCCTTGCGGTTGGAACTCCCGCATCGTGCATTACCTGCTTTGCGAAATCTTTTGATCCCTCAAGGTTTGCAGCCATCGCACTTGGACCAAAGGTAGCGATTCCAACTTTGCGAAGCGCGTCAGCCAGACCGTTCACAAGTGGTTTCTCAGGCCCAACAACCACAAGATCAACTTTGAGATCTTCGGCAAGTTTTACAAGAAGTTCTGTTGATTCGACATCAACGTCGTGCAACGTTGCATACTCTGCGATTCCAGGATTACCAGGAGCTGCATGAAGCTCTTCTAATTCGGGGTCTAGTCGGAGCGCCTTTGCCAGAGCATGTTCGCGGCCGCCTGATCCAATCAGAAGAACTTTCA
>CAITFY010000025.1 GCA_903891755.1 uncultured Actinomycetes bacterium
CTACTCTCCGAATTTTGCAAAAATGAAATATGACAAACCAGCCAAGAAATTTGAAGCGTGGTGTCAAGGTCTAACTGGATACCCAATTGTGGATGCAGCAATGCGCCAACTAGTCGCCGAGGGTTGGATGCATAACCGAACTCGAATGATCGTGGCATCATTTCTTGTAAAAGATTTGCATATTGAGTGGCGACATGGCGCAGATTTCTTTATGAAATATCTGATTGACAATGATGTTGCATCAAATTCACATGGCTGGCAATGGACGGCCGGGTGCGGAACAGATGCATCGCCCTATTACCGAGTCTTTAACCCAATCGAGCAGGGAAGACGATTCGATCCAGATGGGGTCTACATCAAGCGATACGTACCGGAGTTAGCACATTTATCTGCCCCAGATATCCATACCCCGTGGGAAGTATTAGATGGTCTAGCAAATGGTTATGTAACTCCAATTGTGGATCATGCGATGGAGCGATTGGAATCTTTAGCAAGGCTGGAAGCGATCAAGGTTTCCAAAGAACCATACCCCCACCAGAACGCTTAGCTTCATACATAGCGGTATCAGCTCTTCGCAAGAGTTCATCACTTCCATCGTTTATCACTCGACCGATACTCACTCCTACTTGGACTTCGTGTCCCTCAATGATAAGTGGATAGGTGAGAGTTGATGAGAGCGCCATTGCAACCTCGAGGCCTTGTCGTTCACTACCTGGAACTACTACTCCGAATTCATCTCCACCCAGCCTCGCCAGGATCGCCCCATGTGGAATCACACGTGAAAATCGGAGTGATATCTGCCTGAGCAACTTATCGCCCGCCTCATGACCAAGTGAGTCGTTCACTGTTTTAAATCCATTGAGATCTAGTAACAAGATAGTTCCAGCATCAGCACCCAGGAGGGCTATCTCGCTCATAAATCTTCTTCTATTAGCTAAGCCCGTTAATTCATCAATCCGAGAGAGCTCCAAGTTTGTGCTGGCACTTCGTGCCTCCTGAAGAGCGACGGTGAGCCTGAGTACTGCGAGTGCGACTGTGGCTATCGCAGGGATTAATGCCGCTGAGGGGATGGATGCGCGCTTGAGTGCGGAGAGAGTAAGTATCGCCCCACTAAATATCATCGCGAAGGAAGTTGCGGCGCTAACTATTTTCTCACTCATCTGCGCATCCCCGCCGTGATGCCAAAGCGCCTCAGCGATAAGTGCGATACCAATCAACCATCCATCGTCGCTTAATTGTGCAAATGCATATCCAGTTGTCGCGGATTTATAAAGGAAGTAGAGATCTGTCGCGGTGAAAATTGCGATTCCAAGGAGGAATAGCGCGGAACGAATAGCTCTCGGTTGAACGAAGACGATGATGAGTGAAATTGCCAGCAGGATTACATCACCAATCGGATAAACGATGGAGAGGAAGACCGTTGTGGGGGTTCCCTCAAAGTGCTTCATCGCATTCTTCAAGAAGAGTGCTCCAATAAGCGAGGAGAAACCGAGGGTGATAATTATTACGTCAAGAAGTTCCATGGCGCGAAATTTTCTATGCGCTGTTAGTGCCCGTATCAATCCAAATAAAACAAGAGGGTAGAAAAATATGTAACAGAGGTCAGAGAGTTGTGACCAAAGCGGAGTCGAATAAAAGGAGTTCCAGGTGGTCTCGGTTGAGCCGATTGCCCAGAACAAGATTGCCGCGCTAAGTGCGAGGCGAGCCAAATGATCATTAAATATTGGAGAGTAGAAGGCGACTGCAGCAGCCAAGATTGCTACACCGTTATATAAATAGAGGTCTAGAAATGGGGTTGATTGATGGATTACCGCACGAAGCGCGATGTGAAGTGCAAGCGCTACGAAGGTCGCTACCCGCAATTTCAGGTATGAGCTTGCGGTTCCAATTGCCATCAAAAGAGGCTAACTAAAAA
>CAITFY010000026.1 GCA_903891755.1 uncultured Actinomycetes bacterium
CCTTGTTGCCTCACTACGAATGATTGACCGCAATCTTGTGGAATCTTTGTCAAAATCCATTGGGCTTCTTGTGGGTTCATATAGGTGGAATGCGACTTAAACTTGATGGGTGAAGGTCGTCATCGCGCCAGATTCCTTTAAGGGGTCCATCTCTAACCTGGACGCGGCCATCGCTATCGCCGAAGGTTGGCGCGCGGTTCGACGAGCAGATGAGCTCATTCTTAAGCCAATGGCTGATGGGGGCGAAGGAACTCTGGAGACGATCGCGCTTCAAAACTCAGAGGCTCTGCGCATTTCGTGCAATCTCGCGCACGACTGCTTCTGGTTACTGCTGTCAGATGGAACTGCCTATGTGGAGTTGGCGAGCATTTGTGGCCTTACGCTGCAGGAAAAGCTCGATCCCATGCGCTCGCATACCTATGAACTTGGCCGGGTTTTAAGGCAGATCGCGGGTGATTCACGAGTTTCGAAAATTATTCTCTCGGTTGGAGGTTCGGCGAGCACTGATGGAGGTGCCGGATTATTGATGGCACTCGGCGCTCGCTTGGAAAACGCCAATGGGAGAGAGATTGAACTCGGAGGAGCGGGTCTCGAAACTCTCTCCAAGGTAGATATAAGTGGAGTGATTGCGGCTCCGGTCGGTGGAGTTATCTGTTTGAGCGATGTCACCAATCCTTTACTGGGAGCTACGGGAAGCGCAGCCATTTATTCACCCCAGAAAGGGGCGACTTCGGAGCAGGTTTCTAAGCTCGCTCGCGCGCTAGAACGCTTCCAAGAGGTAAGTGGTCATAATGATTTTCCTGGAGCTGGGGCAGCCGGTGGCACTCCATATGGATTGAGTATCGCCTGGGATATCGAAATGAAATCCGGTGCGCTCGCCATCGCCGAAATCATCGGATTACCCGAGGCAATCAACGCTGCAGACCTGGTCATAACAGGCGAGGGGAAACTCGATAGACAGAGTGATTATGGAAAAGTTGTCGGAACCATTGCGGAGCTGGCAGGCAGGAATGACAAACCAATTATGTACTGCGTGGGAGCTAGCGAGATTGAGATGGGAGAGAAGGGAATTGCACTCATTGATATCGCACCATCACTCAATGATGCGATATCCGATCCTCACCGCTGGCTAATTCAGGCAGGTACCGAATTAGCTTTGAGAGTAAAGAATTAAAGAACTGCGACTGTGTGGTTCTCGATGAAGTCCCAGTCGTAATCGATGCAAAGTCCTTCACCTTCAGGAGCCATCACATAACCATCAACGATGTTGAGCTTGGACTTAGTTCCAAATTCAAAGTCATCGAATGGATAGAGGGTCTCGAAGAATTCGCAGTTTGTGAGTGCGAGAGAAGGATGCAACTGAACTTGCTCGAGGCCATGATAAATCGTGGTGTGCAGCTCGCACTGGACTCCGAATGCTTCAGCAACATGCGCGGTCTTCATCACAGCAGTGATTCCACCACGCCATGAGACATCGGATCGAACGATGTCTGCAAGACCTTCAGTGATGTACTGCGCTGTTGAATATTGGGCACCTGCGACAACTTCGGTCCCGCAGATTGGAATATCCAACTTCTCGCGCAATTTACGGAGCCCGTTGAAATTAATATCAAGAAGTGGCTCTTCAAGCCAACGGTAATTCAACTTCTCGAGTTCGCGTCCAGCCTTCAGCGCTTCCTCATAGGTGTAAGCGATGAC
>CAITFY010000027.1 GCA_903891755.1 uncultured Actinomycetes bacterium
AGTTCCAGGAACAGATGAAGAGTGGCACCAATACTGGATTGACACTCGTATGGCTTGGTACACCGACCTGGGAATTAATCCGGAGCGTCTGCGTTTGTTCGAACATCCTAAAGAGAAGTTGTCTCACTACTCAAAGCGCACCGTTGATATCGAATATAAATTTGAATTCAATGGAACCGAATGGGGCGAACTCGAAGGTATCGCATCACGTACCGATTTCGATCTTAAGGCTCATAGCGCCGCTTCAGGCAAGGATCTCTCTTGGTTTGATCAGGAGAAGAACGAGCGTTGGACTCCATTTGTTATCGAACCTGCTGCAGGTGTGGATCGTTGCACCCTGACATTCATGATGGACGCATTCACTGAAGATGAAGCTCCAAACTCCAAGGGCGAGATGGAGAAGCGTGCGGTCATGAAGATTGATCATCGCTTGGCTCCAATCAAGGTTGCAGTTCTTCCGCTTTCTCGTAACGCTGACCTCTCTCCGAAGGCTCGCGACTTAGCCGCAGAGCTTCGCAAGAACTGGTCTGTGGACTTTGATGATGCTGGCGCAATTGGTCGCCGATACCGTCGCCAAGATGAGATTGGTACTCCGTATTGCATCACTATCGACTTTGAGTCACTCGATGACAATGCCGTCACAATTCGCGATCGCGACACCATGTCGCAAGAGCGCATCGGCATTGATCAGGTGCAAGCCTGGCTCGCACCACGCCTCCTCGGGGCCTAATTCATGATTACCAAGGTTGCTCCACTTCGCCTGCCCATTAGTAATGGGCAGTTTGCGAACAATGAAGTCATCTTGGATACCCCTGTTGTCCTTGCACCAATGGCTGGAATCACCAACTCTGCCTTTAGAACGCTCTGCCGCGAACAAGGCGCAGGCCTCTTTGTTTCAGAGATGGTGACGGCTCGCGCTCTGATTGAGCGCCATCCAGAGACGATGCGCTTGATTACACCGGGTGTTGGTGAGACCCCGCGTTCTGTACAGCTCTACGCAGTTGATCCAACTGTCGTGGGGCAAGCAATTGATTTACTTGGCGCCGAAGATTTAGCTGATCACATCGACCTTAACTTTGGTTGCCCAGTTCCTAAAGTCACGCGTCGCGGCGGGGGAGCAGCGCTTCCTTATAAGCGCAAACTCTTTAGCGCGATTGTGGAGTCTTCGGTCAAAGCTGCCGCGAAATATGGAATTCCAGTAACAGTGAAGATGCGCGTCGGCATAGATAGCGAACACCATACTTATTTGGATGCTGCAAAATCTGCGGCTGATTTAGGTGTTGCATGGGTCGCATTACATGCCCGCACCGCCGAGCAGATGTATGAGGGCCAAGCAGATTGGTCTCGCATTGCAGCACTAGTAGAACACCTCGCTCCTACAGGCGTGCCCGTCTTGGGCAATGGCGATATCTGGACTGGTGCAGATGGTGTGCGCATGGTTCAAGAGACTGGATGCGCCGGAGTAGTCGTGGGTCGTGGATGTCTTGGTCGCCCATGGTTGTTCGCAGATTTAGTTGCAGCGTTTAATGGCGAAGAGTCACCAGAACTTCCATCGCTCTTTGAAGTTCGCAAGGTGATGTATCGCCATGGTGAACTACTCGTTGAATTTTTCGAGAGTGAAGGTCGCGCCATGCGTGATCTGCGCAAGCACATGGCCTGGTATCTCAAAGGTTTCTCTGTTCCACGTGAACTGCGCGCAGGCTTTGGAATGGTCTCCTCTCTCGGAGAGCTCCAACACTTGTTGTCACAACTTGAAGAACAGCCGTACCCCACTCTTATTGCAGAATCTCCACGTGGTCGTCGGAGTCATGGTCGCGCTGTGCACCTTCCAGATGGGTGGCTTAATGATCCAGATGAATTCGCATCCATCACAATTGATGATGCAGTTTCTGGTGGCTGATTGTGTTTCTCTTTAAAATTTTACGAAGAGTTTTAGCCGCGATTGTTCTTCTGATCATCATCGTTCCACTCTATGTTGCAGGTCAGATTTGGTGGAGCGCTCACCACCCAGCAATTCATCAGAGTGATGCCATCGTCGTATTAGGTGCAGCGCAAGATAATGGAAAGCCCACCCCCATTCTCGCGGAACGAATTACCCAAGCACGCCTGGCATATGAATCTGGTCTTGCCCCTCTCATCATTACAGTCGGTGGGGGACAGAAGGGTGATCTCTCTACGGAGGCTGCCGCTAGTCGTAACTCTTTAATCGCACAGCACATCTCGCGCAAGAAAGTTATTGCTCTTCCCATTGGTAAAGACACTTTGACCAGCACAGTTGCATATGTGAGTTATATGAAGCTGCATAACCTCAAGAGTGTCATCATCTCGACCGATCCTTACCATTGCTATCGAGCGATGGCTGAGGCTCGCGACCTTGGAGTCAGCGCCAGTTGCACTCCCGCCCGTAGCGGTCCTGGTTCACTCGCATCTACCGGATTTCGCTACATCTTCCGTGAGACCAGTGCATATCTGGCCTATGAGACGGTAGGACGCTTTGGAATTCACCTCAGCGATCAAATAAAGAAATAGGCTTAGCCTCTTATGGTTCTTAGGCAAGCAGTGGAGTCACCTGGTTACAGCCAGAGCGATCGCGATCGCTTCTTGAGCGAACCTGCCAAGCGCCTGGGTCGAACCGAATTTGCGCGAGATCGCGCCCGCATCATTCATTCATTCGCCTTGCGTCGCCTCGCCGCTAAGACTCAGGTGGCTGTCCCTTGGCTCGCGGATTTTCCACGGACCCGTCTCTCGCACTCCCTCGAGTGCGCACAAGTTGGACGTGAACTCGGATGGGCACTTGGCGCAGACCCTGACTTGATGGAGGGGGCATGTCTCGCCCACGATATTGGTCACCCACCTTTTGGCCACAACGGTGAAGATGCCTTAAATGCGGTTTCAGAGAGCTGTGGTGGCTTTGAAGGTAACGCCCAATCATTCCGATTATTGGTTCGCTTAGAAGCAAAGACAGTCGATGATTCAGGCAAGAGTGTGGGGCTCAATCTCACTCGTGCATCACTTGATGCAGCAACAAAATATCCGTGGCCGCGCGCAATCAACAATCGCAAATTCGGTGTTTACGATGATGATCTCGATATTTTCAATTGGGTTCGCTTAGGCGCACCTGCCGGTCGTCAATCGATGGAAGCACAAATCATGGATTGGTCTGATGATGTTGCTTACAGCGTTCATGATTTAGAAGATGCACTTGTCACCGGTCATGTGAAACTAGAAACACTTACCGAAGATGTTGGCGAACTCTTTAGCGTTGCACAATCCTCATACATGAGCGATATGACCGAGCAGGAAGCTGCTGATGCGTTGATCTCATTGCAATCGCTCTCGTGTTGGCCAAAGAATTACGATGGCTCTCATCGCCACTTGGCACGCCTTAAAGATTTAGCATCACAACTCGTTGGACGCTTTGCCCTCGCAGCAGAGAGCTCCACGCGCGCCGAATATGGCGATGGACCACTTACACGTTATAACGCCAACCTGGTTGTTCCGCGTCAACAGAGAATTGAAGTAGCTATTCTTAAATCGATTGCGACCTTCTATGTCATTAATGCTGCAGCTTCTCAAGAGCGCTATGCCGACCAGCAGGTCGTCATTAAAGAGTTAGTTGAGATGGTCCTAGAGCATGCTCCTAAGTCCTTGGACTCCTTCTTCCTCGATGATTGGGCGATGGCCACCACGGATAACCAAAAACTCCGCGTCGTAGTGGATCAAGTAGCCTCTCTCACTGATCCTGGGGCCTACGCGCTGCACGCCAAGCTCGAAAGCCTAAGATAGCCACTATGGCTGGTCGCATTAGAGATGAGGACGTTACCTACGTCCGGGAACACAGCCCGATTGATGATGTCATCGGCGACTTCGTACAACTTAAAGGCGCTGGCGGGGGACAGAAGAAGGGTCTCTGCCCATTTCATGATGAGAAGAGTCCTTCCTTCCACGTAACTCCAGCAAAGGGATATTTCCACTGCTTTGGTTGCGGCCAAGGTGGGGATGTCATCAACTTCTTGATGAAGATGGATCATCTCTCCTTTACCGAAACCGTGGAGCGTTTAGCTGAGCGCATCGGATACCAACTTCATTATGACTCCACTGGCCCAACGCAGGGCAGCGGAATCAACCGTTCGCGCTTGGTTGCCGCCAATACCGCAGCCGCCGAGTTCTACCGTGAACAACTTGGATTACCAGGTGCTGCTCAAGTCGGTCGAGAATTCTTAACTGGACGTGGCTTTGATAAGAGCGCTGCCGATCTTTTTGGAGTGGGTTATGCACCCGATGAATGGGATGGGCTCTACAAGCACTTAAGCAAACTTGGTTACAAGGATGATGAACTCAATCTTGCGGGGTTGACCAAAGAGGGAAGTCGCGGCGGATTAATAGATCGTTATCGCAATCGCTTGGTCTGGCCGATTAAAGATATTTCAGGTGACATCGTTGGGTTTGGCGCGCGCAAACTTGCGAGCGACGAGAAAGATCAAGGTCCTAAATATCTCAACACATCAGAGACTCCTATCTATAAGAAGTCACAGATTTTGTATGGACTTGATATGGCGAAGAAAGAGATCGCTAAGAAGCGTCAAGTTGTAATCGTTGAGGGCTACACAGATGTGATGGCTGCTCACTTGGCTGGAATCACCACCGCTGTTGCTACTTGCGGTACTGCTTTTGGTGATGATCACATTCGCATTATTCGCAGGCTCTTGATGGATGATGATGCATTTAGGGGAGAGGTCATCTTTACCTTCGATGGCGACGCCGCCGGACAAAATGCTGCGCTCAAAGCATTCGATGATGATCAGAAGTTTGTGGCTCAGACATTTGTGGCGGTAGAACCATCAGGAATGGATCCATGCGAACTCCGCCAATCTGGTGGAGATATTGCAGTGCGTGATTTGATTGCCCGCCGCGTTCCACTCTTTGAATTCGCAATGCGCAGCGTTATTAAGCAATACGATGTTGCAAGCGCTGAAGGTCGCGTGAGTGCGCTCAATCAAGTCGCGCCACTTGTTGGAAAAATTCGCGATGCCTCACTTCGCCCCGAGTACATTCGCTTGGTTGCAGGATGGCTTGGCATGGAAGTGGATGTGGTCTCTGCTGCGGTAAAGCGAGTCGCCGGTAAGAGCAACACTCCGCTACCTGATACGCCACCAATGGCGGTTAATCTTTCAGATCCTCTCTTGATGCTCGAGCGCGAAGTTCTCAAGGCGAAGTTGCAGGCGCATGAAATTGCACCACAGTGGAGTGAGATCGAAGCAAACGCATTCTCCTATCCACCTTATGCAGCGGTGCGAGAGAAGATTGATTCACTTCCAGAGATGAATGTGACCTCTCTCTTGGAGCGCACCGAAGATGAGAATCTGCGCGGACTTATTACCGAATTAATCGTGGAGCCAATCCGCACCGATGGCGAAGTGTCAGAGCGCTATGTGGCGAGCATCATCGCCCGCCTGCGCGAGGTGGCTTTGAGCCGAGATATCGCTGAAATTAAGTCCACCTTGCAACGGATTAATCCGGTGGATGAGGGTGACCGCTACAACGAGATCTTTGGGGCGCTGGTAGCCAAGGAGGCTCAGCGCCGCACCCAGAAGGATCTGGCGGTAGGGGATTTATAAGCTCCATCTGGGGCCATTGCTGATTTAGCGGTATGGCGGGTTCTTGCTAGGATTGCCGCTCTTAGCCCAGTTAGTCCCTGATAGCTCAATTGGCAGAGCAGCCGACTGTTAATCGGCAGGTTCTTGGTTCGAGTCCAAGTCAGGGAGCTCATCATTTGAGCTCCTTCAAGATATTTACAAACCCAGTAATTAAGGTTGGGTCGGTATGCTCAGGCAATACCGAAGGGACAACATGGCTCGCTTTTCAATACGTGATTCTTGGCGTACACAATCAACCGGAACCCGCGTTCTTCGCCTCATGCTTGGCGGAACCTGGCTCTATGGAGGCTTGCAGAAGGCTTCTGACGCTCAATTCTTCAACAAGGGCTCATCTGGCTACATTGGGGCCCAGATCACAGGTTTTGTGAAGAACTCTCCAATCGGTTTCATTCTCAAGCACATGATTGAACATGCGACCCTCGCAGGCTGGATGATCCTTCTCGGCGAACTCGCGATCGGAATCGCAGTCCTCACAGGAGTCGCGCTGCAAGCAGCGATCCTCGGCGGCGCCAGCGTCTCACTTATTTTGTGGCTCTCAGTAACTTGGCATGTCTATCCATACTTCCTTGGAAGCGATACCGCTTACCTCGTTATGTGGATTGCCCTCTTCTTCCTGGTTCGTAAAGAAGCGCCAGCTCGTGCCAGAAAGAGTCCGATTCCAAATCTCAAAGATCGTCGTGAAGTTGTTCAGATGATCGGCGTTGGAGTGACAGCAGTGATTGCTGCGCTCGCTGCCGGGGGATTGAAGAAGAAGATTCCTGCACCTGTTACTGGAACCAAGATTGTTGATCTATCGAAGTTCCCAGTCGGATCAAATATGCAATTCACTGCGCCAGATGGAAATCCTGCGTACCTCTTTAGAACAAAGGTTGGCGTTTTTGCTTACTCCGCGGTCTGCACACACCAAGGATGCACCGTTGGTTATAACTCTGCAGATAATACGCTCGACTGTCCTTGCCATGGTGGTAAATTCGACCCTGCCAATGGGGGCAAAGTCCTTGGAGGCCCACCTCCTCGGCCGCTAGATACCTACAAGGTTGTCATCCAAGGCAACTCGATTGTGACGGCTTAAAACATGGCTATTTTCAAGATGCAGATCGCACTTCCTGATCGTCCCGGTTCACTCGGCGCTGTAGCTTCGGCTATCGGTTTTGCCGGTGGGGATATTCGCTCACTTGTAACTATTAAAAGTGAAAATGGAAAGGGAATCGATGACATCACTGTCGCTATTCCTGGAAGTGATCCAACCGATTTACTCGAAGTTCTAAATGCAATCGGTGGAGTTGAAGTTCGCTCTATTGAGCCTGCGAACTAACAGCATCACTAATCATCGTCTCTAAATCTCGGGTGGGTTCCCATCCGAGTAGAGATTTCGCTTTAGCAATAGATGCAACCAATGTGCCTGGATCTCCAGCGCGACGTGGGCTCTCCACCGCCGGAACCTCGCGGCCCAAAACCTTTGATGCAACAGAGATAACTTCGCGTACTGAGTAACCGCCGCCGCTTCCAAGATTTACGATCTCGTGGGTATGTGGCTTCAATGTATCTAGCGCCAAGATATGAGCTTCAATCAAATCAACGACATGTACATAGTCGCGGATGCAGGTGCCATCTTTGGTATCCCAATCGGTTCCAAAAATCTTGAGCGGGTTCTCTGCGGTTGCGCGTAAAACCAGCGGAATCAAATGCGTTTCAGGGTTGTGACGCTCGGCCAACCAACCATTTGCAGATTTATAGGCACCAGCGACATTGAAGTAGCGAAGTGAGATAGCGCTAATTCCGCGAGCTGTAATCATCTTGTCGATTTCAAGCTTTGATGCTCCATATGGATTTGTTGGAGCGGCAACTGATTCCTCTGTGATGGGATCATCAACTGGTTGACCATAGGTTGCAGCCGATGAGGAGAAGACAATCTTGTCGATGCCGTGGATCGCCATTGCATCTAAGAGATTTGCGGTGCCATCAACGTTGACGTGGTGATAGAGCTCGGGTTTTTCAACTGACTCACCAACGAGTGATTTTCCTGCGAAGTGGATAACTGCTTCGCAGCCGACGAGCGCAGCGCGGAGTGCATCTGGATCAAGGAGGGTTCCCTCGACAAAAGTGGCACGGGGGTCGACTGCATCAGCATGTCCCATTGAGAGATCATCAAAGACCACAACTTCATAGCCGCGATCAGCCAAAAGTGCTGTCGCCGTTGATCCAACATAGCCAGCTCCGCCTGTTACCAAGATTCTTGTCATGGTGTCAGCCTACTTGAAGGCGATTAATTTCTGATTTGCCCTGCGCAGGAGTCGACGGGTGCGGGCTTGGGCACTGGAGTTGGGGATGGTGAGCCAGTTTTTGTTGGGGTGGGAACCGCACTTGGTGTGGGGGCTTGGGTTACTGTGAAGACGACTGGGATTTGAGCGGCCGCCTCAGTACCTGTTGGGTCGGTGAAGTTGATAGCACCGACGTAATTTCCGGCAGGCAGGTTGGTGATGCTGATGAGCCACGAGCCTGAGGAGTTACGAGTAATTGTTTGGCGACCCGCAGGCATCAGGGATGAAGCCGGCACATAGGCGACATTGCCTGTTACAACGGGAGTCGCATCAGGACGCACCACATTGACATAGAAGAGCACGGGGTCGGCGGAGGTTCGAGCCGACTGGGCGGTGATGGAGATTGCGGTCGGTTCATTAAATGGAAGCATCTGCGAGTTATCTGGTTGCCAGGTTCCACGCACCAACTTCATAAAGTCATTGTTATTTCCGTAGAAGACATTGAGATCCACGCGAGTTCCGGGCACTCCATATTTTCCTGCGATGCCGCATGAGGTGTACTGCCATATCTGCCATTGCGCAGTGCAATCTTGATTAGTCCAAGAATCAGCGTAGCAACCAACTCGTTTTGCATTGGGGTGATTGGTTGTAACAGCAGGATCAATTGAATAGTGAGCGAGCCAGAGCGGGTATTGGCGTAGCCCAACCGAGCGAGCCATCGCATTCTCTAGAAATTGTGGGTAGCTATAAACAAAAGGTTTCTTGCCGGTGGCGGCTGCAACGGTGTCGAGCCATGTCTGTGCCCACAAGGTGACGCTGGCAGGGTTGGCATAGTGCGCGCAACTTCCTCCAGAGTAGGAGATGCAATTATTTTCTAGATCGAGAGCAACCGGTAAATCCCGTCGACCATATCCGCCGAGTGAGGCTACCCTCCAAATAACTTTCTGAGCCTGGGCCTTGGCATCCTTGGTGATCACATCTTTATTGCTGGAATTTGGAAGATACGCGTAGTAGTAAAACGATGTGTAGAGATGTGCAGCCTGCGCAGCCTTGCGATCCGGGATCATGTATTTGACCGCTTGTGCGTCATAGGTATCGATGGTGTCTCCACCTTTAATAATTACAAATCGAATACCGGCCGAATACATCTTATTGAAATCAATCGTCTTATTACCTGGATGCTGGTAATAGCTGATATCCATTCCATGAATACGAGAACCCGGTCCGAGAGCATCTATCTTTGCTAGGGGAGGAGTTGCGGATGCAAGGTTTGAAATAAGTGAAATCGCCAATCCCAGAACAATGATGGCGCGCTTCATACCTCGTGAACCTCAACTGGAAAACCAAAGATTTCGAGAAACTTCTCTTGGAGCAATTGGAGATGGCGAGGATTGCGGGCCATACTGAAATTATGATCACCACTAAATTTCGCTGGGTCACTGAAATTAATAGTCAGTACTCCATCAGCGATGCTCACCAACCTGGCATCAAAGAAGGCGAGCCAGGCAATACGGTCAGTTTCGAGCACGGCATCAAGAACCTCGTTCCAGCGGGCCTTGATATCTGCAATCGCTAAATCTGACATGCCTTAAGAATAGTTGAGCGGCTTAGTTCTTATTGCCATGTACATCATGCAAGTATCGCGAGCCGCGTAGCGCACTAAATACTGCGCCGATCAGCGCCATCGCAAGGGCCATTGAGAAAACAATCACAAGGCCATGATGGAAAGGCTGTGAGATTAAGTTCGGGAAGAAATGCTTTCCTGTGAGCGTCACCCATTGTGAATCAGATA
Organism: uncultured Actinomycetes bacterium; assembly: GCA_903891755.1. Classification (GTDB taxonomy): domain Bacteria; phylum Actinomycetota; class Actinomycetes; order Nanopelagicales; family Nanopelagicaceae; genus PALSA-747. Next base: position 9,711 of record CAITFY010000027.1, read on the forward strand.
CATGAGTTGCTGATTGACTTCCCAACAAACTCTGAAGTGGGTTGTAACCCAAGAATGATGCGAAGAGGCTTCCAACAACGGGAAGGTTAGCAATCTGATGTGCCTGCGCCGCAGAGACTCCATTTGCTGTTAACCCTGCATACATCGAAGAAGGAAGTGCCCGACTTAATCCAACAATCATGAGGGAGAAGAAGACTCCGATTGAGAGAACCATTCCAGAGTTCATGAATGCTGCTTGGATTCCCGCTGCGCTTCCGCGAGCCTCAGCAGGGACGCTGTTCATGACTGCTGTTGCGTTAGGTGCAGAGAACATTCCGCCACCAATTCCGTTGAGAAGAACTAGTACCGCAAACCATATGTAGTGGAAATTTGTTGGGACGAGTAGTAGGCCCACGAAGCTGCCACCGAAGATCAACATTCCTGCGGTTGAGAGCAGGCGTGCGCCGTGGCGATCAGAGATCCAGCCACTCAAAGGTCCTGCTATCAAGAAACCAAGGGTGAGTGGGAGTAGATAGATACCGGCCCAAAGCGGTGTCGCGTCATAGGCGTAACCATGAATCGGTAACCAGATTCCCTGCAACCAAATAATCAGCATGAATTGCAATCCGCCACGAGCGGTTGCTGCCAAGAAACCGGCGGACGAACCCATCGCAAAGGCACGGATTTTAAAGAGGTGGAGGTTAAACATCGGATGCTCAACTCTGGTTTCGATTACGAAGAATGCGATGAGGAAAATGATGGAGAGCGCAAAACCAATAAGTACTTTCGGCGCCGTCCAACCCATGGTGGAGGAGTGGTATGGCTGAATGCCGTAGACCATCGCGAC
>CAITFY010000028.1 GCA_903891755.1 uncultured Actinomycetes bacterium
CTTTGCTGCGCTCAAGCCCGACCTGGTCATTAGTACCGGTGATTTCTTGGCTGATAAAGATGCTGTACCGGTTGCACTAGACGCCCTCGATTCACTCCTTCACCTTCCCGGTCTCTTCGTCTTTGGCTCCAACGATTACTACGCACCTAAGCCTAAGAATCCATTTACCTACTTATTACGCGATCACGGAAAGCGAATCTTGGGAGATTTACTTCCGGTGGAAGATCTACGTAGTGGCCTGACCGTGCGTGGTTGGAAAGATCTCAATCACCAGCGAGCAACTTTGAAGGTAAAAGGAACGACCATTGAATTTCGCGGAACAGATGATGCCCATCTTGAACGCGATAACTATTCTCTCGTAGCGGGCACGCCGGAAGATTGCGATCTCGCGGTTGGAGTTACACACGCCCCGTACCTACGAATTATTGAATCGATGAGTAACGATAACCTCGACTTAATTTTCGCCGGGCATACACATGGAGGTCAGGTCAGGCTTCCGTGGCCAGGTGGCTCAAAAGCGCTCACAACAAATTGCGACTTACCCAATTGGCGAGCCCGCGGAGTTTCGCGTGTAAAAGGTGAACCTTGGCTCAACGTTTCAGCGGGTATGGGCACATCCCCCTTTGCGCGCATTCGCGTGGCATCTCCGCCAGAGATCTCTCTGATTACCCTCGAGAGTAGTTTGTAAACTCACCAATCATCGTAAAGCCCGCCTTCTCATAAGCTCTCTGTGCGGCGAAATTTGTTGGACGAACTCCTAAACCTACGAGATCTATTCCCAGTGAGTGTGCGTGCGACAAAATTCCTTGAGAAAGCTTTGTTGCATATCCCTTACCGCGCTCTTCACTTCTGGTCACGACCGAGGCCATCACGTGAAAACCTGATTGCCATTTAACTATTACGGCTGCCGCAGTAAGTTGACCCTCTTCATTTCGCAGACCGCCCCAGAAAATTACTTCAGGATCTCCGGGTCGGACTGAAGAGTCCGATGCATGCTCATCAATTATTGAGTTGATCTCGACTGCATCTGTAAGAAGTTCGATGTGAGAAGCGTGTGGAGCAGTTGTCGCTTCCCAAAATTGGAAGCCCCCGCCTCGTATTGAGAACTCTGGATTATTTAGTGAGTTAAGGGGAGTCGCTGCAATGTCGCTGCAACGTGGATCTAGATATGCACCTTCGCCATAAAGATGTCCATAGAACGGTTCACCCGTTACAACAAATGAAAAGGTGCTGTGATTCTTATAAGCAGCGACAAAGTTCTCTTCAGAGATGTAGTACTTAGCGGGGTTCTTATCTTTAAGCATCTGTGCAGCCCAAGACCTAGCTACTTGTAAATCTTGGGTGCCATCCAACATCATTGAATTATAAAGTGTTATTATTCATTTACGCATGGTTGGTGACATTAAAGGGACTCAAGAAATTGGGTTCCTTTTTTGTTTCCACACCAACATCTTTTCAACAGATAGATAAATTTTCAGCGCCCCGACTCAGCTACTCATCTACTTTGAGACCACCGGGGCGTTGTGTTGTAAAGGAAGCATGCAAGGTTTCACCAACCGTGCGGAGTGGGTTCGATTCCCATCAGCGTCTTCGGCAGTCTTGGACCGACTCGCCATTTTGTGGTGAAGGAATGGCGAGTCGGGCTAAGCAATAGTTGAGCTACCTAGTTTGTGAATTCAGCTGCGACTAACTCTGCGATTTGTGCAGTGTTAAGTGCTGCTCCTTTACGGAGGTTATCTCCACACATGAAGAGATCGAGAGCGTGATCATCATCAAATGAACGACGAACACGACCAACCCACGTTGGATCGGTGTTGACGACATCTGCCGGAGTTGGCCAGATGCCATTCTCTGGATCATCTAAGAGTTCGATGCCCGCGGAACTCTTCAGAAGGTTCTGAGCACCTTCGCGAGTTACCTCTGAATCAAAGACAGCGTGAACTGAGAGTGAGTGCGTTGTAATAACAGGAACGCGGACGCATGTGACTGCAACCTTGAGATTTGGAAGTCCAAGAATCTTGCGAGATTCAAAGCGAACCTTGGTCTCCTCTGAGGAGTAACCGTCAGCCTTGAGTGAACCAGCCCATGGAATTACATTGAGAGCGAGTGGTGCTGGGAAGGCACCGAAATCTTTGATCACGGTACGAAGATCTCCTGGCTGCTCACCGAGATGAGTTCCGGCTACTGCAGAGATCTGACTGCGCAATGTTTCTGGACCGGTTACGCCCATACCTGAAACTGCTTGGTATGAAGAGACAAAGAGTTCCTTGAGGCCGTACTCCTTGTGCAGAGCGCCCATCGCAACAATCATCGTCATGGTTGTGCAATTTGGGTTAGAAATGATTCCCTTTGGGCGATCCTTAATCGCCTCTGGGTTGATCTCAACCACGACAAGTGGAACCTGATCATCCATGCGGAAGAATGTGGAGTTATCTACAACGACGGCGCCACGAGAGACGGCAATCGGTGCCCACTCGCCGGCGATCTCATCTGGAGTATCGAACATCGCGATATCAATTCCATCGAAGGCTTCTGGGGAGATCGCAACAACTTCGACCTCTTCGCCGCGAACCATAAGCTTCTTGCCTGCACTTCGCGCTGATGCGATCAGACGAATTTCGCCATAAACATCGGGACGCTTGCTCAAGATATCGAGCATCACAGTTCCGACTGCACCTGTTGCTCCAACTACTGCAAGTGATGGCTTCTTACTCATCGTCCAGTTCCTCCATATACAACTGCCTCGTTGGTGGTATCTAATTCAAATGCGGTGTGTGCGGCTTTAACGCCTTTCTCAAGATCGGTATCGCGCACGATGACAGAGATACGAATCTCTGATGTGGAGATCATTTCAATATTTAATCCAGCATCTGCCAAACAGGCGAAGAATGTTGCGGTAACTCCTGGATGCGAGCGCATTCCCGCGCCAACGAGTGAGAGCTTTCCGACTTGATCGTCATACAAGAGCGATGCGAAACCAATCTCTCCCTGAATATCTTTGAGGAGCGCGGTCGCCTCTGCTCCATCGCTCTTAGGTAAAGTGAAGGAGATATCTGTAAGACCAGTTGCAGCCGCAGAAACATTCTGCACAATCATGTCGATATTGATATCTGAATCGGCGATGGACTGGAAGATGCGAGCGGCAACACCAGTGCGGTCAGGGACTCCAACAATGGTGATCTTTGCTTCACTCTTATCGTGGGCGATTCCACTAATAATTGCTTGTTCCATATCTTCTGCTCCTTCGGGATGATCGTTAACGATCCAGGTACCTTCTAAATTTGAAAATGATGAGCGGACGTGAATTGGTAAGTTGTAGCGGCGCGCATATTCAACGCAACGAAGATGAAGAACCTTTGCTCCACTTGCAGCGAGTTCAAGCATCTCTTCATATGTAACTGTTGTTAATTTGCGAGCGCTTGGAACGACGCGAGGGTCAGCTGAGTAGACACCATCAACATCGGTGTAGATCTCGCAGACATCAGCATCGAGCGCAGCAGCGAGCGCGACTGCAGTTGTATCTGAACCGCCACGACCGAGAGTCGTTACATCGTTTGTATCTTGCGATACACCTTGGAAGCCGGCGACGATTGCAATATGTCCGCCTTCAAGTGCTTCGCGAATTCGACCTGGTGCTACATCGATGATGCGAGCTTTTCCATGGGTGGAATCGGTAATCACTCCAGCTTGTGAGCCGGTGAAAGACATCGCCTCGTGGCCAAGATTTCCGATAGCCATTGCAAGAAGAGCCATCGAAATACGCTCACCGGCGGTGAGGAGCATGTCGAGTTCGCGACCGGTTGGCATAGGAGTTACTTGGTTGGCGAGATCAATGAGCTCATCGGTGGTGTCGCCCATGGCCGAAACCACGACAACGACCTGATGGCCAGCCTTCTTAGTCGCCACAATTCGATTGGCAACGCGCTTTAAACCTTCAGCATCTGCGACTGAAGATCCACCGTACTTCTGGACAATTAAACCCATGCGAGAACTCTGTCATAAAAAGTCGAGATTTCTAGGGTTGTCTTACTATGTAAGACGCCTGAATGTCTTAAATAATGAGATAAAGCCTATTCGATGGTGCGACGGCCCTCAAAGGCGCGGCCAAGGGTTACCTCATCGGCATATTCGAGATCTCCACCGACCGGCAAGCCCGATGCCAGGCGGCTGACCTTGATCCCCAATGGCTTGATCTGGCGAATTAAGTAGGAAGCAGTCGCTTCACCCTCGAGGTTTGGGTCAGTAGCGATGATGAGCTCTTGGATATTGGTATCCCCTAGGCGAACCATTAATTCACGGATGCGGAGGTTTTCAGGGCCAATTCCATCGATCGGTGAGATTGCCCCGCCCAGCACATGGTACTTACCCCTAAATTCACGGGTCTTCTCAATGGCCATCACATCTTTACTCTCTTCAACGACACAGATTGAAGTGTTGTCGCGGCGTGGGTCGCGGCAGATTCGGCAGAGA
>CAITFY010000029.1 GCA_903891755.1 uncultured Actinomycetes bacterium
CGCAATTGTTGATCCAGTACTTACTTATTCCATGCCACCTTCGATGACTGCTAACACTGGGATTGATGCGCTCGCTCAAGCAATTGCCGGAATTATCGCGAAGTGCAGCACACCAATTGGTGATGCGATTGGCTATGAGGCAATTCGCATGATGACCCCAGCTCTCGTCGGTGCCTACAAAGATGGAAGTGATAAGGCGGCTCGCTCCGGTATGGCAGCAGGTTCCATGATGGCTGGTCTTACCATGAATATTTCAGATTGCACCGCTGAGCATTCACTCGGCCAAGCGATCGGTGGACTCAAGCATGTGCCACACGGGCTCACTATTGGACTTGTTCTTGTCGAAACTCTTACTCGCGAAGCGAAGGTAGTTCCAGCGAAGATGGAGCGCGTTGCAGATGCGATGGGTGCGCCAGAGGATGGCAGCAAAGATGGATCACGCGCAGTGAAAGCGGTTCGCAAGATTCTTGCTGAGCTTAACTTCCCAGTTCTCTCAAGCCTTGGATTTGTTGAAGCAGATATTGAAAACTTGGCAGATATTGCTCTTGAAGATTACTTCATCACGCAAGCTCCTACCCCTTGGAGCAAAGCTGAAGTTGTCGAAGCATTTATCTCTGCTCTCAATTTGAAAGAGCGCGTTGCTTAAAAGTAATTAGAAATTAAAAACCCCACCTCAACTCTGAGGCGGGGTTTTTAATTGAGTGAGTTACTTGAGAACGCTCTGCGTTGACTTGATAAATGCGAGCAAGGCAGCTGGAGGAGTTGCTACAGCTGGTGCGGAGAATGTAAGGATTACATACTTGCCCGCAACCCAAGCATCAAGACGGAGACTTCCCGCCTTCGACGTTGAACCAACGCCATCTTCCTTACCATTGCCAAAATCAAGATAATCAGCAACACCACCAACAGGTGTCTTCTTCATGGCACCGGCAGATGCCTTAACTACAGATGCGAGATATTGAGTTGCGGTCATTGACTTCATTGAGCCAGCGTATTTGGCGATATCTGCCGGGCTAACGCAACCAACTACGAGAGCTTTCGCTCCAAAATCAATTGTGGTACCGAGAGCATTGGCTTCATTTGCCGAGGTATTTGCGAAGTTGTATGGAGTGATCTTTGGAGCAGTGGCGTTCTTGTAGCCATCGGCTACGACGAGTGCCTTGGTGATTGAGGAGCAAGAACCGGCTGCTGCCTGTGAGGCAGGGGTAGTTGCAAGGCCAGCGGCGAGAAGTGAAAAAGCGAGAACAGAGAGTGAAATTTTGCGAATCATAATCTTCCTTTTAAATAGACAGAAGGTCATACTACGCGCAGAACCTGTAAAGTCAGCAGTCGTCAGTTCAATCTGAAAGAGGAACCAGTGCCGCATTACAAGATCGCAATTATTGGTGCCGGACCTGCGGGTTACTTCACCGCGCAAGCACTACAGAACTCTCAGAGTGACGAGCTCACTTTCTCCATCGATATGTTTGAGCGCCTCCCAACTATGTGGGGATTAGTTCGCTCAGGTGTTGCACCCGATCATCCGAAGATTAAGAGTGTCTCAAAGGTATTTGAGAAGGTGGCCTCTGAACCAAACTTCCGCCTCTTTGGAAATGTTGAAGTTGGAAGCGATCTAGATATCGAAGAGATTTGCCCGCGCTATGACGCGGTGGTTATGTGCACCGGCTCTAATCTGGGAAAGAAATTAGGTATTGCTGGGGAAGACTTACCGGGTTCGATCTCTGCTGCGGAGTTCGTTCCTTGGTATAACGGACATCCAGATTATGTTGGAGTGGAAGTCCCACTCGATGGCGATACCGCCGTGATTATCGGTGCCGGAAATGTAGCGATGGACTGCGCGCGGATGTTGGCACTTGAACCTTCTGAATTAGATGTTACCGATACCGCCGAGCATGCTTTGAAAGCTCTACACGCCAGCAAAATCCGCAAGGTCTACATCATGGGCCGTCGTGGAGTTGAGCATGCCGCTTTCACTGCTCCTGAATTACGTGAGCTTCCTAAACTCGAGCACACCGATGTCATCATTGATAATGAAGCTGTTCAATCGGCTAACGAGCGTGCAGCCGCAGCCGGTGAAATTGATAAGCAACTCGCTTCGAATCTAGAGGCCTGGCGCTTGATCGCTGAAAGCCCACAATCCGGCCACGAACGGGTGATGGAGTTCCGATTCCTATCTACGCCGAAGGAGATTCAGGGTGAGGGCAAGGTTGAAGAGATTCTCTTTGGCGTAAATGAAATTAAAGATGGCAAGGTAGTTGATACGGGTGAG
>CAITFY010000030.1 GCA_903891755.1 uncultured Actinomycetes bacterium
CATTACGCTGGGCTACGACCTCGTGCGGTCAGGAAGTTCGAGTGATGATCGTTTCGCAGAGCTCGATTAAGGCACGCTTTGCAGATCCATCTGGAAGTAAGTTGAGTTCCAATCGCGCTTCATCCGCATACTTGTGAAGTAACTCTTTTGAAAGTTCCATCGCCTTGTGGGTGCGTAGTTGGACCAAGGTTTGCGCCACAATCGTTTCATCTTTAATCGGAGCCGACAAAATCGCTTTCAGCTCGGCATCTGCAGGATCTTCTGACTCCAAGACAAAGAGTGTGACCAAAGTCGGAACACCTTCGCGCAAATCAGTCCCAGGGGTCTTACCGCTCTCATTTGATTCAGAGGCGATATCGATAACATCATCAGCAAGTTGGAAGACCACACCAATCTTCTCACCGAATGTTGTTAGCGCTTCAACGACTTCCGTTGGAGCACCCGAGAGCAAAGCGCCAAATCGGGCAGATGTTGCAATGAGTGAGCCGGTCTTATCCGCAACGACTTTGAGGTAATGATCGAGCATGGACAGCCCAGCAGTAGAACCTTGAGTCTCAGTAATCTGTCCAATAACCAGACGCTCGAAGGTGCGTGCTTGTAGTCGAACTGCTTCAGGACCAAGATCTGCAAGGAGATCAGAGGCCTTCGCGAAGAGGTAATCGCCGGTCAAGATTGCAACCGCGTTGTTCCAACGAGCATTTGCGCTCTCAACGCCACGGCGGAGAGGCGCTTCATCCATTACATCATCGTGATAAAGCGTAGCTAGGTGCGTGAGCTCGCAGACAACTGCGGCTTCAATTATCTCTTTGCGCTTTGGATCGCCAAATTGTGCTGCAAGAAGCGCGAGCAAGGGGCGAAGGCGCTTGCCGCCGGCTTCGACAAGATGGCGTGAAGTTTCGATAACTAGTGGGTATTCGCCTTGGATCTGTTCACGAAGTAGATCTTCGACCTTCTTCATATCCGAACGGATAGAGAGTTCGAGCTTTACATCAAGATGTGGAATACCAAAGGCCATCTCTTACAACTTATCCTTGAAAGCGATATGCACGGCAACAATTCCAAAGGTGAAATTCTGCCAGGCAACACTTCCCCATCCAGCCGCTTCAATCTTTGCTGCCAACTGCTCTTGATCTGGCCATGCCTGAATTGATTGAGCGAGATAAATATATGCATCTGGATTAGATGAAAAACGGCGAGCAACCTTTGGCAAAAATCCCATCAGATAGTTCATGTAGATCTTGCGGAAAATTTTATTTGTTGGATGTGAGAACTCGACGACAACTAAACGTCCACCAGGCTTTGTAACACGAAGAGCTTCTGCGAGCGCCTTCTGCACATCATTTGTATTACGCAATCCAAAGGAGATTGTGGTTACATCAAATTCATCTGCCCCAAATGGAAGATTGAGAGCATCAGCGAGAGTGAATTTAAGATCAGGATGGCGCTTCTTACCTGCATCCAGCATCCCTTGAGAGAAATCAGCGGATGACATCAGCTCCAGCATCTGCAAGTGGACGGCTCGATGAGCCAGTACCTGCTGCAATATCTAGGATTTTCATCCCAGAAGTTGGAGAGATGATTGCAGTGGCCTTCTTCCGCCAAGCCTTGGTCTGACCCAGGCTCAAGAGGTCATTCATAATGTCATAGCGCTTAGCGACGCCATCAAACATTGAGGCGACTTCCTCGGGCTCCTTATTTAAATCTGCTGACTTACTCACGGGTTTATTCTTTCGGTAGTACGCTCCTATGACAACTTCAACCTCGCCTAACTAGAAGAGGCGTCGGTGACGAAAGGGATAGAGATGTCTGTATCTTCAACCGCAACGCTGCGGGGTGCGCTTGTTACTCGCAGCACAACTGCAACTAAGGTCGCTCTGGTTATCGGCGGAATCGCATTCTTAGGGCTCATGGCTCAAATTGCCGTTCCCGTTCCAGGCTCGCCAGTTCCAGTTACCGGTCAGACCCTCGGTGCATTGCTTCTCGGTAGCGCATATGGCGCCTCACTTGGATTTACAACCTTTGCTAGCTATCTCATCATCGGCTTTCTTGGCGCCCCAGTATTCGCTTCCGGTGCTCATGGTCTTACTCGCATTACAGGTGCGACCGGTGGATATCTCGTCGGAATGTTGCTTGCATCACTAATTACTGGATATCTCGCTGGACGTAAGTGGGATCAGAAAGTTGCAACAGTTGTGCCAACGATGGTTCTCGGCGATCTCGTCATCTTTAGCGCTGGACTCTTCTGGTTACATCACTCAATTCATGCCACATGGGCAACTACTTTTAAACTTGGATTCACCCCATTCATCTTGGGTGAAGTGATCAAAATCGCTATCGCCTCAACTGCAATGCCTACGCTCTGGCGTTTTGTTCCAAAACGATAAAGGCACTTAACTTAAGCCTATGGCTCTGCGTATCACCACCGAATTGTTGGGCGATCACCCACGTTTAAGTGAGATTGCAACGCACCTTCCAATCAGCGCAAGCTGGATTAGAGGCTCTGA
>CAITFY010000031.1 GCA_903891755.1 uncultured Actinomycetes bacterium
AGTTGAGGATCTGATTGAGATCTCAATTTCTCAAAGAGCGCTTCAGTGCGATTGCTAATCTCGCGAAAAACTTCATATTGAGATGGAGTTATGATCTCGAGCTCATACGTAAAGAGATTGTCCTGCCTCACCATGAGCGGTCTATCGACCGGCATGAAATTTGCATACCCTTCGGGTTTCCAATTCTTGCTAAGTATGTGCATTGTTGCCATCTGGCGACCGAGCTCGAAGAGTTGGTCGTCTGTTGGATTCTCTTCGACAGCTTCTCCTTCAAGCCATGGATAAATCACCACATCAAGATTTCCGCCTTGATAGAAGAAGTAGTGATTTGTAAATGGTTCGCCTTGCAGATTGTTGATTGGAACTGGAGCAGTGATGGAACCTTCGCGCTTTAGTTCGAGCAACCATTGGACTTCTGCCCAGATGTGCTCTGGCCACTTACGAGAGGCGGTGCTGATTCGCATCGCATATTTCTTGCCATCGCTACCGTTGAACTTAAACGTTGAGTTATAAGCATGATTGACGCACTCGAAGTCGCTGCCAGTAATTCCGTATTGCACGAGGACATCTTGTGCAAACTCCTTTAAGAGTTCAATCTGCTCCCCTTGAGTCATCTCTAGATACTCTGACATTACAAACCTCTCAAAATCTCTTGCCTAATACGGATGTATCTTCGACGCTATATCCAAGTTTTTCGTAGAACCCAATTACCTTTGAATTTGAGTTGCGGACCATTAGCATCGCTTTTGGGGCACCACGGGAGATTAGCCAATTCTCGGCAGCTTCAACAAGCGCTCGTCCGTTGCCCGAGTTTTGGTGCTCTGGAGATATCCCAAGGTAGTAGTACCACCCTCGATGGCCATCAAATCCAACTACAACGGCACCGATCAACACCTGCTCGATTTCCAAGATGAGAACGGTCGAATCCTTGGTATCCAGAGCCAATTGGAAATCCGTAATGGGATCATTTTGCGGTTTTACTAAATCGCATGATTTCCAGATAGAAATGACTTGATCTTGGTCGCCAATTACCGCTTCGCGAATTCGGCTATCGGACATGAGCCAAGCATTCCATAGCAAATTGATGGGGATTGCCTTTCTCCGTTAAGGTAGGGCAACTCAATATTCTTACAGCCTGACGATCGGAGCTTTGGTGAAGGCAACCCCTGAAGACCAAAATCTTCTCATCGAATTACAGTTGATTGACTCTCAAATCACTCAGGCAAAGGTAAAGCTCGCCGGGCTTCCCGAAATCGAGCAGATCACCGCGATTCACACACGCTTAGAAAATACCGCCGTTGAGTTGGCAGTAGTTGAGACCGAGCTCGCCGATGTGGCGATTGAGTTGCGTCGTAGCGAGGTAGATGTCGAGCAAGTTGAAGACCGCATGAAGAAGGATGAGGGCCGCCTCAACTCTGGCATTGGCACCCCTAAAGAACTCGAACAGTTGCAGCACGAACTCGTCACCCTGGCCAAGCGCAAGGCAGATCTCGAAGATGGCGAATTGGAAATTTTGATGAAGCACGACGGCGTTAAAGCTCGCGTGGATGAATTGTTGAACGACCAAGTGGGGCTCAAGAAGTTAGAACTCGAACTCAATGTTCGCCTCGAAAATGCCAAGGCCGAGATTGACAAGTCATTAGCGGAACTCGGTGCTGCTCGCGCCGAACTTGCGCCAAAGATTGATGCAGCTCTTGTTGAGCTCTACGACAAGGTACGCGTTTCTGCCCATGGAGTAGGTGCTGCGCTATTGATTGGAAATAAGTGCGATGGTTGCCATCTTTCGATTAATGCAATTGAACTCGAACGCATCAAGGGCTTGGAAGCCGATGAGATTATTCGTTGTGAGGAATGCCGCCGAATCTTGGTAAGAATTTAATGGCTCGCGATTTTGTCATTACTGCTGATGGCGGATCTCGGGGCAATCCCGGTCCTGCTGCATATGGGGCAACCGTCTCAGAGAACGGCGTCTTACTCGCCGAGCTCTATGACACCCTCGGAATTGCTTCTAACAACGTTGCCGAGTACTCGGGTCTGATTGCTGGCCTAAAAAAGGCGCACGAGTTAGATCCAGAGGCAACCATCCATGTAAAGATGGACTCGAAATTAGTTGTTGAACAGATGTCCGGGCGTTGGCAGGTGAAGCACCCCGCAATGCGCGAGCTCGCTAAAGAGGCCCGTTCAATTCATAAGATGGAGCTCATTACTTTTCAATGGATTCCACGCGAGGAGAATTCACACGCTGATCGCCTCGCAAATAAGGCGCTAGATGGCGGAGTTCAATCCACAACCAAACCAGTCTTAAATAAACTTACAGAGCGCCTTGTTGCCGACGAAGTCCCCACCACCATTTGGTTTGTTCGACATGGCGAAACCACGCTCACCCCTACCCGTCGTTTCTCCGGTATCGGTCCAATGAACCCGCCGCTCACTGAAACCGGTATCGCCCAAGCAAAGGCAGTCGCCAAAGAGATCGCAGCGCGTAAACCCGATGTGCTCATTGCCTCTCCAATTCAACGCACGACCCAGACGGCGCAGG
>CAITFY010000032.1 GCA_903891755.1 uncultured Actinomycetes bacterium
AGCCATATGGCGTCGTGGGCCAGATCATTCCGTGGAACTTCCCAATGTTGATGTTGGCATGGAAGGTTGCGCCCGCTCTTGCGACCGGAAATACCGTCGTGCTCAAACCCGCTGAGACAACATCTCTCACTGCGCTGCTCTTTGCAGAGGTCTGTCAGCAAGCTGGCTTACCCGATGGCGTTGTGAATATCGTGACCGGTGCTGGAGCAACTGGTAGCGCGATTGTTAACCACCCAGGTATCGACAAGATTGCATTTACTGGTTCTACAGAAGTTGGAAAGTTGATTGCCGCTGCGATTGCCGGCACCAAGAAGTCAGCGACACTTGAGCTCGGCGGCAAGGCCGCAAATATCATCTTTGATGATGCTGCAATCGATGAAGCGGTCGAAGGCATTGTGAATGGCATATTCTTTAATCAGGGCCATGTCTGTTGCGCCGGTTCTAGATTGTTAGTACAAGAAAATATTCACGATGAAGTTCTAGAAAAACTCAAGGTGCGAATGGGCCATATTCGCTTGGGCAATCCGCTCGATAAAAATACTGATATCGGCGCTATCAATAGCTCTGCACAACTCGCGAAGATTAAAGAATTAACCGCTGCAGGAGATAGTGAAGGTGCTGAGCGTTGGAGCGTTCCATGCGAAATTCCATCTGAAGGCTTCTGGTTCCCACCAACGCTTTTCACCGGCGTCTCACAAACCCATCGCATCGCTCGTGAAGAGATCTTTGGGCCAGTCCTCTCTGTTTTGACCTTTAGGACCCCTCAGGAGGCGATTGAGAAGGCGAATAACACCCCCTTTGGCCTCTCCGCCGGAATCTGGAGCGAGAAGGGTTCCAAGATCCTCTGGACCGCTTCAAAATTACGCGCAGGTGTGATTTGGGCAAATACCTTTAATAAATTTGATCCAGCAAGCCCATTTGGTGGCTATAAAGAGTCAGGCTGGGGTCGCGAAGGCGGCAGACATGGTCTTAGCGCATATCTGAAGGGGAGCAACTGAGATGGCAACTGCTGCGAAACCACGCATTGATGTCCTTAAGACTTACAAACTATTCATCGGAGGAGCATTTCCTCGCAGTGAATCTGGCCGGGTCTATGCCGTCAAGGATTACCTCGGCAACCATCTTGCCAATCCCGCCCTGGCATCACGCAAAGATCTTCGCGATGCAGTGGTCGCAGCCCGTGCAGCTTTTCCTGGCTGGTCGGGTGCGACCGCTTATAACCGTGGGCAGATCCTGTATCGGGTTGCTGAAATTTTGGAAGGTCGCCGGGAACAACTCGTCACTGAAATAGTTGCACTCGAGGCGGTCTCCGCGCGCGCGGCAAGCGCTCAAGTTGAGGAGAGCATTGATCTTCTCGTTTGGTATGCGGGTTGGAGTGACAAGATTTCAACAATCGCAGGCTCAACCAATCCAGTCTCAGGCCCTTATTACAACTTCTCGACACCTGAACCAATAGGTGTTGTGGCGGTATTTGCTGCAGCAAAGCCATCTCTCCTCAATCTTGTTGGAGCTATCGCCTCAGTGATCACTTCAGGAAACACCGCCGTAGTCATCGCCTCTGAGAAATTTCCTCTAAGCGCAATTACTTTTGCAGAGATTCTTGCTACGAGTGATGTACCTGGAGGAGTGGTAAATATCCTGACCGGAAGTTCAGCCGAGTTAGCCCCATGGGCAGCTTCACACATGGATATCGATGCAATTGATGCCTCTGGATTAACTCCAAAGCAGTTAAAAGAAGCTCAACTTGCAGGCGCCGAAAATCTTAAGCGCATTAGAGTTTTTGAGAGCGTGAAGACTCCAAAGAGAATCTTAGATTTCATGGAGACCAAGACAGTATGGCATCCAATCGGAATCTAGTTTTTACTCCTCGCTAATTCGTTGGTAAGCGGGCTTTACGAGTTCTTCTATGATTGCAAGGCGCTCATTAAATGGGATGAAGGCGCTCTTCAGCGCATTTACTGTGACTCGTTGCAGATCAAGGAAGGTCCAATCGAAGGCATCTACTACATGCCCCATCTCTTGCGACATTGATGTTCCACTCATCAAACGATTATCGGTATTGATGGTGATTCGAAAGCGCAGCTTCTCGAGAATTCCGATTGGATGTGATGCATAATCTTTTGCAGCACCAGTCTGAAGATTTGAGGTAGGGCAGAGCTCAAGTGGGATACGACGATCTTTTACATAACTTGCAAGAAGTCCGAGCTTTGGCTCCGGGCCGCTGAAATCAATATCTTCAACGATGCGCACTCCATGACCCAAACGTTCGGCTCCACAGATCTGAATTGCTTGCCAGATTGAGGCGGGACCATAAGCCTCGCCAGCATGAATAGTGAAGTGAGCATTTTGTGCACGGAGATAATCAAAGGCTGATAGATAATTCTTAGCGGGGAAACCATCCTCAGGACCTGCAATATCAAAGCCCACGACATGTTCGTCGCGATACTTTACGACCTTCCTTGCAACTTCATCAGACCAATCATTTTGGCGTAAGGCGCAAAGAATTTGTTCTACCCGAATTGAGTAGCCCTCAGCTTTTGCATCTGCCATTCCCAATTGAAAACCCTCTGTTGTGGCCTCGATGACTTCATCGAGATCCATTGCGCCTTGTGTAAAGAGCTCCGGAGCGCCGCGAACCTCGGCATAAACCACACCGTCTCGCGCAAGATCTAACGCTGCTTCTCGCGCCACTCTGACTACTGCTTCATGGGTTTGCATCACCGCAATGGTGTGGTCAAATGTTTCAAGGTATCTCTCAAGTGAGCCAGAGTTACAGGCTTCGAAGAACCAATCACCAAGAGCTTTCGCCTCTAAGAAGGGGAGCTTGGTGTATCCAATCTCCGCTGCTAAATCAATAATTGTTTGGGGACGCAATCCACCATCCAAGTGATCGTGAAGAACTACCTTAGGAATGCGCTTTATCTGATCAGGCGTCGGCTTCTTATCAAGAGTCATGTTTGAATTTTATCCCGTTATCTTTTCGAGGATGAGTGGAAGGCGCTCTACCTTCTCACCAGTAGATGAAATTCTGACTGCTCCTTTGAGAGCATCGAGTGCACGTTCAAAGCGTGGGGATTCATCCGTATGCAAGGTAAAGAGGGGGTCCCCAGCCTTAATCTGCTCACCTGGCTTGGCATGAATTTCAATTCCTGCTCCTGCTTGAACTGCTTCTCCTTGGCGAGAGCGTCCTGCACCTAAGCGCCAGGCGCTGATGCCGACAGCCATGGCATTCATCTCAATAATTTCGCCACTGGATTCTGCGGTAACGACATGTTGCTCACGCGCGACAGGGAGCTTGGCATCGGGA
>CAITFY010000033.1 GCA_903891755.1 uncultured Actinomycetes bacterium
CAATCTGCCCAAGCGCTTGGTCTTTGATGCCATGGTTAGTGCCAAGCCTGCCGAAAGATAAGATTCCCCAATGAGCGCCGAATCCAAATCTTTTTATCTGACGACGCCGATTTACTACGTCAATGATGCCCCACATATCGGACATGCCTATACGACGGTTGCGGGCGATGTATTAACTCGTTGGCATAGACAGCGAGGAGAGTCAGTCTGGTTTCTCACCGGAACAGATGAGCATGGTCAGAAGGTTTTAAATACCGCCACCGCAAATGGAACTTCACCGCAAGAGTGGTGCGACAAGCTAGTTGAAAGCGCCTGGAAGCCTGTGTGGAAGTCGCTCAACATCGCAAATGATGATTTCATTCGCACGACTGAGCCACGTCATATGGAGCGCGTACAACGCTTCCTCTCGGGTCTCAAAGATCAGGGCCATATCTACGCGGGCAAGTACGAGGGTCCTTATTGCATTGGTTGCGAGGAATTTAAGCTCCCAGGTGATCTACTTGAAGGCGGACTCTGCCCAACTCACTCAACTCCGTGCGAGATTGTCAGTGAAGAGAACTGGTTCTTCCGACTATCAGCTTTCGTCCCGGCACTTTTGGAGCGATATAAGAGTGATCCATCTGCATGCGAACCAGCTTCTGCGCGCAACGAAGTCATCTCATTTCTTGAGGGGGAAGTTCAAGACCTCTCTATCTCGCGCTCTTCATTTGATTGGGGCATCCCGGTTCCATGGGATACCAAGCAAGTTATTTACGTCTGGTTTGATGCGCTCCTTAATTACGCGACAGCTGTTGGTTTAGGTGATGAAGCGGGAACTGCCGGCGCATTGAAATTTGCCGAGACTTGGCCCGCAGATGTGCACCTCGTTGGAAAAGATATTTTGCGATTCCATGCGGTTATTTGGCCAGCGATGTTGATGGCTGCCGACCTGCCACTACCTAAGAAGGTATTTGCGCATGGCTGGTTGCTGGTGGGCGGCGAGAAGATGAGTAAATCTAAACTCACTGGAATCGCTCCATCTGATATCACGAGCCATTTTGGCGTCGATGCATTTAGGTATTACTTCTTACGAGCAATTCCATTTGGAAGTGATGGATCTTTCTCTTGGGAAGATATGTCAGCTCGTTACACATCAGAGCTAGCAAATGATTTTGGAAACCTAGCTTCTCGCTTAATTGCCATGATTGAAAAGTATTGCGATGGAGTTATTCCAGCGACCGCCAAGGATGATGCGTTAAGTGCTTCCCTAAAAGTTGCGGTAGATCAGGCTGATAGCGCTATTGGTGCACTCGATTTCCAAGGCGGCATCAACGCCATCATGGATTTTTGTAAGAGAGTTAATGGATATGTAACTGAACAGCAGCCGTGGATCTTGGCGAAGGACCCTGCTAATAAAGAGGCCCTGGATAAGGTTTTGTATAACACTGCGGACTCTTTGCGTGCCCTTGCAGTCTTGCTCCACCCAATAATGCCCGCTACATGTCAGACCCTCTGGGAGAGTCTCGGTGCGGGAGAGACACTTGGTGATATTTCACTTCAGAAGATCAGTGGCGTTGCTACGCCACGCCAACTCCCACCTGGTTCTCGTGTCACGAAGGGCGCAGTTCTCTTTCCACGGCTTGAAGAAAAAGCGGAGTAGATGTCCGACCGCCATTCACTCAAAGAACCACGGCCTGCCGCGCCAGTTCCAGAACCACTCAATCGGCCTTGTATCGATGTTCATGCTCATATGGAACTCGTCACCGAGAGTGAAGCAGATTCAAATGAGATCCGCGCTCTCTTAGATGCTGCTGCCGCTGCTGGGATTGATCGTGTTGTCCAAGTCGGTTACTCCGCCGAGCAATCTGCGTGGGGCGTGAAGTGTGCTGAAAGTTTTCCGGGTCGAGTGCTTGCCGCCG
>CAITFY010000034.1 GCA_903891755.1 uncultured Actinomycetes bacterium
CCGCTTCGCAATTCGCGAAGTAACTCGACTCTACGCAAGGTATCTACTTCAGAGTGCAAATAGCGAACCCGAATTCCCAGGCCAAGTAGGTAATCAGTGAGATCTTCAGACATCTTCTTGGTGAGAGTCGTAACGAGTACTCGTTCATTGCGCTCGGCGCGAAGCCGGATCTCGGCCAAGAGATCATCAATTTGGCCCTTAATGGGCTTGAGAATAATTGCAGGGTCGATTAATCCCGTTGGGCGAATTACCTGCTCAACGACATCACCCTTCACCTTCTCCAACTCATACTTTCCAGGAGTTGCAGAGAGGTAAACAGTCTGGCCCTTGCGAGTGAGAAATTCATCAAAGCGAAGCGGACGGTTATCCATCGCACTGGGAAGCCGGAATCCATGCTCCACCAAGGTGCGCTTACGTGAAGCGTCCCCCTCATGCATCGCACCAATCTGAGGAACTGTTACATGCGATTCATCGATAACGACGAGGAAATCCTCTGGGAAATAGTCAAGCAAACAGTTTGGAGGAGAACCCCCTTCACGGCCATCTATATGGCGAGAGTAATTCTCGATGCCGCTGCAAAATCCAAGTTGCTGCATCATCTCGATATCGAATGTGGTTCGCATGCGAAGGCGCTGGGCTTCTAAGAGTTTTCCAGCTTTCTCAAATTTAGTGACCGCCTCTTCCATCTCCTCATTGATGGCGATGATGGCGCGCTTCATGGTTTCATCACCTGCGGAGTAGTGAGAGGCCGGGAAGATATACATCTCGGTCTCATCGTTGATGATCTCACCAGTAAGCGGATGAAGAGTCATAATTTTTTCGATCTCATCGCCAAACATCTCAATGCGAATCGCATGCTCTTCATACATTGGAATAATCTCGATAGTGTCGCCACGGACCCGGAATGTTCCGCGTTCGAAGGCCATATCGTTGCGCTTATATTGAATATCCACGAAGCGGCGCAGAAGTTGGTTGCGCTCAATGCTCTCGCCCACACGAAGTCTGATCATGCGATCTACATACTCTTGCGGGGTACCGAGACCATAGATACATGAAACGGTGGCTACGACAATTACATCTCGTCGGGTCAATAAAGAATTTGTCGCTGAGTGACGCAAGCGTTCGACCTCTTCGTTTACCGAAGAATCCTTCTCAATAAAAGTATCTGATTGCGGCACATAAGCTTCTGGTTGGTAATAGTCGTAGTACGAAACAAAATACTCAACTGCGTTGTTGGGCAAGAGCTCTTTAAATTCATTGGCCAACTGCGCTGCCAGAGTTTTATTTGGTGCAAGAACCAGAGTTGGACGTTGTAACTTTTCGATGAGCCAAGCCGTTGTTGCAGACTTTCCGGTACCAGTGGCGCCAAGTAGAACTACATCCTGCTCCCCCGCCTCAATACGAGCGGTCAGTTCGGCAATAGCAGTGGGTTGATCACCTGATGGGATGTACTCGCTTATTACTTCAAATGGTTTTACCTTGCGCTGCAGATCGGTAACTGGGCGCATTACATTCCCAACCTGGCTGGATAAAGTCGATCTTCATAGAGATTTTCGACCTGGCGCAGCAGATCATCCTCGCTACCCTCGTTTATTAACACAGCATCGGCAATTGCTTCGCGCTGGGCATCAGTAGCCTGCGCCTTCATTCGCATCGTCACTTGATAATCCTTCATTCCGCGTTGGATGAGTCTTGCCCGCCGAGTTTCCTCGCTAGCGCTGACAGTCACCACGAAATCAAAGGCGTAGGGATGCTCGCTCTCAGCCAAGAGAGGAATCTGACTCACGAGGATGTCTTCCGGCGCGAGCTCGGCCACGATGGCATCGAAGGCGGCCCGAATCTTGGGGTGCGTAATCGCCTCTAAATCCTTTCGAGCGATATCGTCATTGAAGACGATTTCAGCCAATTTAGCTCTATCGAGGTTACCCTCACGCAGAACTTCATCGCCAAAACGAACGAGGATCTCCTCAAACCCCTCAGTGCCGCGCTCAACAACATCACGAGCAAGTTGATCAAAGTCGATGACCTCAGCCCCGCAGGCAGC
Organism: uncultured Actinomycetes bacterium; assembly: GCA_903891755.1. GTDB lineage: Bacteria > Actinomycetota > Actinomycetes > Nanopelagicales > Nanopelagicaceae > PALSA-747. The sequence continues at coordinate 2,045 of CAITFY010000034.1, forward strand.
AAAATACTCGGCGGCCAGAGATTTCCCGGATCCGATTCCACCTGTTAACGCGACGAGAAGCACGCGGTAAGCCTACTCATCGGGGTATGGCTAGGCACTATGGGATATTGAAAAGCCTGAAAATGTAAAAGGCCCCGACTTAACGTCAGGGCCTTGAACTCTAGGTGTGCAGTTACTCAGCAACCTCATCGGCTGGAGTTGCTGCAGCATCGGCAGCTTTAGCCTCTGCCTTCTGCTTCTTGTGTGCAAGGAAGCGGCTCTGAGCTTCAGCGTATTGACGCTCCCACTCTTCGCGTTGGGTTTCAAAACCAGGACGCCACTCTTGTGAGTCAGCATCAAAGCCCTCTGGATAGATGAAGTTTCCTTCAGCATCGTATCGAGCAGGCATTCCATATTGAGTTGGATCGAATGCTTCGATCTCAACTTCATGGCCTTCATTTGCTTGCTTGAGTGAGAGTGAGATGCGGCGACGCTCTAGGTCGATGTCGATGATCTTTACAAAGAGCTCATCTCCAACTTGAACAACCTGCTCTGGAATCTCGACGTGGCGCTCGGCCAACTCTGAGATGTGAACCAAACCTTCGATTCCTTCGAAGACGCGAATGAATGCTCCGAATGGAACAAGCTTCGTGACTTCACCAGGAACAACTTGGTTGATGGTGTGGGTACGAGCAAATGCCTGCCATGGATCTTCTTGTGTTGCCTTGAGTGAGAGTGAGACGCGCTCGCGTTCGAAATCAACTTCGAGAACTTCTACGGTTACTTCATCTCCAACTTCAACAACTTCACTTGGGTGATCGATGTGCTTCCAAGAAAGTTCTGAAACGTGAACCAAGCCATCTACGCCACCAAGGTCAACGAATGCACCGAAGTTAACGATAGATGAAACAACACCTGTACGAACTTGACCCTTTGTAAGCTGGTTCAAGAATGTGGTGCGTGATTCAGATTGTGTCTGCTCGAGGTATGCACGACGAGAGAGAACAACGTTGTTGCGATTCTTATCAAGCTCGATGATGCGGCACTCAACCTCTTTACCAATGTAAGGAGTGAGATCGCGTACACGACGCATCTC
>CAITFY010000035.1 GCA_903891755.1 uncultured Actinomycetes bacterium
CACGATAATGACCATCAACATCATGCCGGCCGCCTCGCCGCTCTCGCAATGGCAGGGCATGTATTTGCTGACGGTCTCGGTGTTGGGGCGGCATTTAGAGTCTCAAGTTCACTTGGTCTTGCAGTCTTTTCAGCGATCATGGTGCACGCATTTAGCGATGGTTTGAATACCGTCACCTTCCTTATCAAAGAACAAATGTGGACTAAGAAAGCTCGTGCGCTCTTAATCGTCGATGCAGTAGGTCGTATAAGTGGAGCCGCCATCGGATCGTATGTCGCTTTTGGAAGTAATTGGATTGCCCTTTATCTGGCCTTATTCGCTGGCTTCGTTATTTACATCGCAACTTCCCATATCTTGCCCGAGGCCCACTCCAGACACCCTTCACGTTGGACTCTCGCCGCAACCATCATCGGAGTCTTGGTGATGTGGGCTGTCGTTGCCGGTGGGGCTTAATTAGATAATTAATACAAAATCTCTTGTTTTGCTGGATATGCAACTTTAGAGTTCTCACGCGGCCAACCTTGGACGCCAAATGTAAGGACGCGAATATGGCAAAGTTTATTGAATCATGGGTTTATGAAGGTATCGAAGGCAAGCCTTGGGCTGAAGTAAAGGCACGGGTGCTTGAATTTAAAGCCGCTCTCCTTGAAAAGGGAGCTCCTGAAGTAAATGTGCGAGAGGGATCTTTCGGCGCAGGTATGGGAACTTTTACTTTGGAAGCAGTATTTCCAAGCGCAGCAGCATGGGGCGCATTTGCTGACAGCTTTGATGATGATGCTGCCTGGGAAGCAAAGATGTCAGCTTGGCAAGCTAATCCCAAGTTGATGGGCAAGTCAGGATCAATTTTCACTGAAGTTAAGTAAAGATCTAAAGAGAGGCGAGACACTTGTCACTGTTAAATGAACGCGTGTACGACACAAATATTGGCAAGACAGGTGTTTCGCTGGATCGAGTTCGCAAACTCTTTCACGGCACTATAAAAGTCTTAGAAAAGGATGGCTCACCATTTCGCTCTGGCGAGGATGAGAATTGCCATTGGTTTACATCTGGATTTGAATTCTCCTTCTTCAATCAAGTATCAATTTATAACGGTGACCCGGAAGTTTTCGAGAAAGCACTTGAAAGATTTTACGAGCAAGGGCTCGTTCACTCTGTTTTTCTAGGCGGAGGTGGTTTGGCGCACGCTGAGGCGCTTAAAGCAAAAGGTTATGTAAATAAGGGTGCAGTTCCCCTTATGGGATACGCCCTGGACCCCCAGAAAGATAAGCACGTCTTGCGCGATGGCCTTGAGGTGAAACGCGTACTTACTGAAGAAGACTTAGCGATCATTCAACAATTAGCCTCTGATGGTTTTGAAATGTCTCTGGAATTAACAGAGCGTTATACCAACGGATCACTCGGAATTGCTGATTCATTTAGATATTACTTACTTGATAATGGGGTGCCGGTGAGCACCTCACATTTCATCCGCATCGGCACCTTCCTTGGTTGTTGGGATGTCGCGACCCCTAAGGAACATCAACGTAAGGGCTACGGCGATGAGTTGATGCGCTGGGTCTTTGCAACACATGCCGCAATGGGTGATGAGTTGGTCGTTTTGCAAGCGTCAGCTGCTGGACAACCGCTGTATCGCCGGTTGGGATATCAATTTCTAGAGCACATTCAGGGTTGGCACATGGAAGATACGACGCGTATGCGCCGCTTCACCCATCACAATCTGCAATTCGGTCCTTACTCTCTACGTCCGTGGGTGAGCACTGACAAAGAGTGGTCAATACCTGCCCTTGATGAAGAAGAGATTAGACAGTGGATGGGAATGCCAAATCCTTTTGAGGAGAAGGATTTTGAGCCAACGCTCAAACGTTGGACCAATGTACAGAAAAACGGGGTTGGAATCGCGTGGGTGATCGAAGAAGGGGGAGTTCCTCTTGGAATGATCTCTTGTCACCACACCGATTGGAAGTTTAAGCGAACCGAAATCGGCTACATGGCATTTGCCTCCAGTCGAGGCAAAGGGATGATTCCAACCGTACTTCGCGCACTGACGGAGTTCCTATTTGCGGAATATGAGTTCGAGCGAGTCGAAGTTCGAGCAGTTGCAGAGAACGGGCCATCACGACGTGCGGCGGAGAAGGCGGGATTCACGTTTGAGGGATTGCAGCGTCGCAATTTTCTGAATCTCGGGGAAGTGGTCGATGATGCTGTCTTCTCGATGATCAAGAGCGATTTAGCGGGGTAAACTAGGCAACCTTGCGACCAGCAAGAAGGAAGTAAAGCCGACAGCCAGCCGGAAAAAGGAGCACCCATGGCCGCAGATCGTTTAGAAACCATTGTCAGCCTCGCCAAGCGTCGCGGATTTGTTTATCCATCCTCAGAGATTTATGGCGGACTTCGAGCTGCCTGGGATTACGGCCCACTTGGAGTTGAGCTCAAGAACAATGTGAAGCGCCAATGGTGGAAATCCATGGTGCAGGGCCGCGAAGATGTTGTCGGTCTTGATTCCTCTGTCATCTTGGCACCAGAAGTGTGGCAAGCATCCGGTCACATCGAAACATTCTCCGATCCACTGACCGAGTGCACGGCTTGTCACAAGCGTTATCGCGCCGATCATTTAGAAGAGGCCTTTGAGGCCAAGCACAAGCGCAAGCCAACTTCGATGGAGGAGATTGGTTGCCCTAACTGCGGCAACAAGGGTCAGTTCACTGTTCCTCGCCAATTCTCTGGATTGCTCAAGACATTTCTAGGCGCGGTCGAAGATGAATCAGGTCTTGCATACCTTCGTCCAGAAACAGCGCAGGGTATCTTCATTAATTTTGAAAACGTCGCGACCACATCGCGTAAGAAGCCACCATTTGGAATTGGTCAGATCGGAAAATCTTTCCGTAATGAAATCACTCCAGGTAACTTCATCTTCCGTACGCGCGAATTCGAGCAGATGGAGATGGAGTACTTCGTAGTTCCAGGAACAGATGAAGAGTGGCACCAATACTGGATTGACACTCGTATGGCTTGGTACACCGACCTGGGAATTAATCCGGAGCGTCTGCGTTTGTTCGAACATCCTAAAGAGAAGTTGTCCCACTACTCAA